>DYBQ01000002.1:1978-117120 GCA_019418545.1 Clostridiales bacterium
GAATACAACATAGTTTTTCAAAACCGCGTGTCCGCTTCATAAATCCCGCTTAGGGGAAACGTTCTTCCCAAGCGGGATTGGAAGAGACGAGGATAAATAAAGATAAAAAGCCCCCTGCTGTTTCTGGGCCCAAAAACAGCAGGGGGCAATTACATATTTAGAGAGAAACTATGAGGCCAAATTACTTATTGGCAGCTCTCTTCTCCTTAACAGCAGCCTGAGCGGCAGCCAGACGTGCAATCGGCACGCGGAAGGGAGAGCAGGAAACATAGTTCAGGCCGACGTTATGGCAGAACTCAACAGATGTCGGGTCGCCGCCATGTTCGCCGCAGATGCCCAGGTGGATGTCAGGACGGGTGGAGCGGCCCAGTTCAGCAGCCATCTTCACCAGCTTGCCAACACCCTTCTGGTCCAGGTGAGCGAAGGGATCGGTCTCATAAATCTTGTTCTCATAGTAGTAATCCAGGAACTTGCCAGCGTCGTCACGGCTGAAGCCGAAGGTCATCTGGGTCAGGTCGTTGGTACCGAAGCTGAAGAACTCGGCTTCCTTAGCAATCTCGTCAGCAGTCAGAGCTGCACGCGGAATCTCAATCATGGTACCGACTTCATACTTCATATCCAGGCCAGACTCAGCAATAATCTTGTCAGCGGTGGAGGTCACAACGTCCTTCACGAACTTGAGCTCCTTGACTTCGCCAACCAGCGGAATCATAATGAGAGGCTTCACCATGGTGCCGGTCTTCTTGCTGACGTTAACAGCAGCGTTGATGACGGCAGTGGTCTGCATCTCAGCAATCTCAGGATAGGAAACAGCCAGACGGCAGCCGCGATGACCCATCATCGGGTTGAACTCATGCAGGCTTGCGATGACGTTCTTCAGCTCATCAACGGTGATGCCCAGGTCTTCAGCCAGCTCTACGATGTCCTCTTCCTTGGTAGGCAGGAACTCGTGCAGCGGGGGGTCCAGATAACGGATGGTTACCGGACGGCCTTCCATCACTTCGTACAGAGCCTCGAAGTCGCCCTGCTGGTAAGGCAGAACCTTAGCCAGAGCAGCCTTACGGGCCTCAACGGTCTTAGCAACAATCATCTCGCGGACAGCCTTAATACGCTCGCCCTCGAAGAACATGTGCTCGGTACGGCACAGGCCGATACCCTCAGCGCCGAACTCACGAGCCTGCTTAGCATCGCGGGGAGTATCAGCGTTGGTGTAGACCTGCAGCTTGCGGAATTTGTCTGCCCAGCCCATGAAGCGGCCGAAGTCGCCGGAGATGGAAGCCGGAGCAGTGGGGATAGCCTCACCATAGATGTTACCGGTGGAGCCATCGATGGAGATGTAGTCGCCCTCGTGGTAGGTCTTGCCTGCCAGAGTGAACAGCTTGTTCTCATAGTCAACAGCGATTTCGCCGCAGCCGGATACGCAGCAGGTACCCATACCACGTGCAACAACAGCAGCATGAGAAGTCATACCGCCGCGCACGGTCAGGATGCCCTGTGCAACCTGCATGCCCTCAATATCCTCGGGAGAGGTTTCCAGACGAACCAGAACAACCTTCTCGCCTCTCTCGTGCCACTCCTTAGCGTCCTCAGCGGTGAAGACAACCTTACCGCAGGCAGCGCCGGGGGAAGCAGCCAGGCCCTTGCCGACAACTTCAGCCTTCTTAACAGCCTCAGCGTCGAACTGGGGATGCAGCAGGGAGTCGAGCTGCTTGGGCTCAACGCGCAGAACTGCCTCTTCCTCGTCAATCATGCCCTCGTCCACCAGGTCGACAGCAATCTTCAGAGCAGCAGCAGCGGTACGCTTGCCGTTACGGGTCTGCAGCATGTAGAGCTTGCCATTTTCAATGGTGAACTCCATGTCCTGCATATCCTTGTAGTGCTTCTCAAGGCGGTCAGCAATCTCAGCGAACTGAGCGTACACTTCGGGCATCTGCTCCTGGAGGTGAGCGATGGGGGAAGGAGTACGAACGCCGGCAACCACGTCTTCGCCCTGAGCGTTAATCAGGTACTCACCGAAGAGCTTGCGCTCGCCGGTTGCGGGGTTACGGGTAAATGCAACACCGGTACCGGAATTGTCACCGGAGTTACCGAATACCATTGCCTGCACGTTAACAGCGGTGCCCCAGTCGTAGGGGATTTCGTTCATGCGGCGGTATACGTTGGCGCGGGGGTTGTCCCAGGAACGGAAAACAGCCTTCACAGCTTCCATCAGCTGAACCTTAGGATCAGTGGGGAAGTCCTCGCCCTTTTCTTCCTTATAGAAAGCCTTAAAGCGAACAACCAGTTCCTTCATGTCGTCGGTGTCCAGCTCGGTATCCAGCTTAACGCCCTTTTCATCCTTCAGCTGGTCGATAATCTCTTCGAAACGCTTCTTGGAGAGCTCCATAACCACGTCGGAGAACATCTGGATGAAACGGCGATAGGAGTCATATGCAAAACGGGGGTTGTTGGTGAACTTTGCCAGACCTTCAACCACCTCGTCGTTCAGACCAAGGTTCAGAATGGTGTCCATCATGCCGGGCATGGAAGCACGGGCACCGGAACGAACGGAAACCAGCAGCGGGTTCTCCGGGTCGGCGAACTTTTTGCCGCAGATTTCTTCCATCTTTGCCAGGCCCTCATAAATCTGTGCCTGGATATCATCGTTAATCTGACGGCCGTCATTGTAATACTGGGTGCAGGCCTCGGTGGAAACGGTGAAGCCCTGGGGAACCGGCAGACCGGCTCTGGTCATTTCTGCCAGGTTAGCGCCTTTGCCGCCCAGAAGCTCGCGCATGTCTCTGTTACCCTCAGAGAACAGGTAAACATACTTGTGGCTCATTGGAAGATACCTCCTACATAATTTTAAATTGGGCAGGACATAAAAAACCTTTCTATAAAAAGGCCTGTCCAAGTTCCCAATCTGTCAGCGTGAGATCAACCATCAGCGGGTTTTTCCCGTCTGATGTCGCTCTATCTGTATTATAACAAATCATTGTCTCAAATTCCATACCTTTTTTCGAAAAAAATCTCTCCAAACCCGCTATATTTCATAAAAATAGCACAGCAACATGATACTTGGAAGCATTTTACTTGTGCCCCTTTGACATTTTAAAAAAGCATCTTTGTCCAAAAAGAAAATTTTGTGCTTTTGTCTTGTAAATCATGTTCCTCGCTGTCATAATAATAGTAGGAATAACTCGCAGCCGCCTCATTATGTTTGGGGCAGATTTCAGAAAGGGGTAATCGCATGAATTTACATGGAAAGGACATCAAAATTTTTTCCGGCAGCGCTAATATGGAATTGGCCCGTCAAATTGCTGAAAATCTTGGTCTTCCCTTAGGCAAGTGTAAAGTAACCACCTTTAGTGATGGGGAAATTTCCATTTCTCTGGAAGAATCCGTCCGCGGCTCCGACTGCTTTATTGTCCAGTCCACCTGCCAGCCTGTTAACTCCCATCTAATGGAAATCCTCATTATGTCCGATGCCATGCGTCGGGCCTCTGCTGCCAGCATCACCGCCGTGATTCCCTATTATGGCTATGCTCGTCAGGACCGCAAGGCACGGGCACGAGACCCTATTTCTGCCAAACTGGTTGCCAATCTTCTCACCGTCGCCGGGATTGACCGGGTCGTTACCATGGATTTACATGCAGCTCAAATTCAAGGCTTTTTTGACATTCCTGTTGACCATCTGCTGGGTGCGCCGCTATTGGCTTCTTTCCTGCGGGAACGTATCCATGGAAGAGAAGAGGACTTTGTAGTGGTTTCTCCTGATTTGGGCTCTGTGACCCGTTCCCGAAATTTTGCACAGCGCATTGGGTGCCCCCTTGCCATTATTGATAAACGGCGTCCCAAAGCCAATGTTTCGGAAGTTATGAATATTATTGGCGAAATCCGAGGGAAAAAGGTTATTTTAGTGGACGATATGATTGACACCGCCGGTACATTATGTAATGCTGCCAAAGCCTGTATAGAAAAAGGCGGCGCAACCGAAGTGTATGCCTGCGCTACCCACGGAGTCCTTTCCGGTCCGGCCATCGACCGAATTCGAGAAAGCTGCATTCAAGAGCTGCTGCTTTTGGATACCATTCCACTGCCAGAGGAAAAACTGCTGCCTAACTTCTCTATCCTTTCCACCGCCCCATTGTTTGCACAGGCTATCGACCGGATTTATGAGGACAAGCCTGTTTCCCCCATGTTCCTATAACTGCTTTTTCTGGCTTTTTCCGGGTTCTTTGCGACATTTTTCTGCTTTCCTTTTCATTTTGAATATGCTATACTGCTGTATAAAAAGGCGGGGTGGAATTTCCATCCCGCCATATCCTGTTGTTTATAAATGATAAGCCCCGGAAATAGCTTTTCCGGCTTATTCCAAATTTCATACCATAAAGGAGTTCTTATGTTTTCAAAACTTTTTTCTTCCCGTTCTACAGTCCCTGCTGGGCCGGTAGAATTTTTGATTGTGGGCCTGGGGAATCCTGGCCGTCAGTATGAAAACACCCGTCACAATGCCGGATTTATCACTTTGGATACGATTGCAGAAAAAATCGGCGCAAGGGTAGACCGCATCAAATTTAAGGGCCTTTGCGGCGAGGGCATGCTTGGCGGCAAAAAGGTCCTTCTCCTCAAACCCTCTACCTTTATGAATCTCAGCGGCCAGTCAGTACAGGAAGCCATGGCCTTTTATAAGCTGCCGCCGGAAAAGGTGCTGGTTATTTTTGACGACATCTCTCTGGAGCCCGGAAAACTGCGGATTCGCCGTAAAGGAAGTGACGGAGGCCACAACGGTATTAAAAATATTATCTATCTTTCGGGAAAGGATACTTTCCCCCGCATTAAAATGGGCGTAGGCAAAAAACCTAACCCTAACTGGGACCTTGCCGATTGGGTGCTCTCCCGTTTTACCGAAGAGGAAGGAAAAGCCCTTTTGGAAGCTGCCCAGCGGGCTGCCTGTGCCGCAGAACTTATTGTACAGGGAAAGATTGACGAAGCCATGAACCGCTACACTTCCTGATGGAAGTTTGAAAAGGAGCCTGATTATGAAGTTTCTTACCGGAATCCTCTCCGGCACCGGGGAAATGCAGGAGCTTTCCAACGCTGTAAAAAACGGGAAACTCCCTGCCGCCGTTACCGGTCTTTCCGCTGTACACAAAGCCGCTTATATCAGGACGCTTATTTCGATGACACATCGCCGCGCCCTGCTATTGACCGGTGACGAACGGGAAGCGCAGAGGTTGTGTGACGACCTCTCTTCCATGGGTATGCACCCGCTAATCTATCCATTGCGGGATTTCAGCTTCCGGGACACTGCCGGCGCCAGCCATGAATATGAACTTCAGCGCCTGCAGGTGCTCTCCCGGCTGCTGCTGCCCCAGGATGATTCGGAAGCCTGTGACTGTGTCATAGCCTGCATAGATGCAGCCTTACAATATGTTTTGCCGCCGGATATTTTGCAGTCCCGTACCCGTACCTTCCACCCCGCCGATGAAGTGAGCCCGGAAGAGGTCGTGAAACTGCTCGTAAGCTGCGGTTATGAACGGGCGGACCAGATTGAAGGGCCTGGCCAGTTTTCCCGCCGGGGCGGGATTCTTGACTTCTTTACTCCAAGTGCGTCTCTGCCTGTTAGAATGGAATTTTGGGGAGATGAGATTGACACTCTTTCTTTCTTTGACCCGGAAACCCAGCGCCGGACTGATGATGTGTTGGAGCAGGTGGTGGTTGCCCCTTCTCGGGAAGTGATTGTCGATAACCCTTCCCTGCTGGCCAAAAAAATCCGTAAACTGGCCGATTCCCTTCGCGGAAAAACTGCCCCAGCTGCCAAAACCATTCTGCATGGGGAAGCCGACAAACTGGAAAACGGAGTGCATATCGGCTGTGCAGATAAATACATTTCTTTGATTTATGAGAAAGCAGTAACACTGTTTGACTATTTTGATACGAACGATACCCTGCTGTTTGTTTCCGAACCGGCAAGAGTCAAAGACCGCGTGCGCTCCGCCCTGTGGCAATGGGGCGAAGATGTAAAAGAATACCTGATGGAGGGTGTGCTTTGCCGGGGATTGGATGTCTTTTGGGAAGACTGGGGTATGGTTATGGGCCGGTATGAAAGTTTCGGCGCCATTTTTCTCGATGTCTTTGCCCATGGCGGCTATGATGCCCCTGTCCGCACACTTCTCAACGTGACGGCACGGCAGCTGTCTGTGTGGGGCGGCAGTACGGAACTGCTTGCGGAAGATTTACAGGCAATGCTGCACAACCGGTATCGGTGTGTGGTATTGGCAGGCAGTGAGCGTTCTGCCCGGACGGTTGCTGCCGATTTGCAGGCAGAAAAGCTTCCGGCCGCTTTTTTGGAAGACCCGGAAACCGTTGCTCCCGGCACTGTGGCAGTATTGCCCGGCTCCCTTTCTGCCGGTATGGAATTTCCCGAGGCAGGGCTGGGGATTATCAGCCATGGACATATCAATTCTTCCCTAAAACCCAAACGGCAAAAGCGCAATAAAAATGCCCAGGAAATTTATAGCCTTGCAGAACTTTCTCCCGGAGATTATGTGGTGCATGTTTCCCACGGAATCGGTATTTTTGAAGGCATTCACAAAATTGAAATGCATGGAGTCGTCAAAGACTACATTAAAGTTAAGTATGCTAAAAACGATGTGCTCTATGTCCCGGTTACCCAGCTCGATATGGTCTCCAAATATATTGGTCCCCGGGAAGATTCCGGCGTAAAACTTCATCGCTTGGGCGGAACCGAATGGCAAAAGGCCAAAACCCGGGTACGTGCCGCCGTGCGGGATATGGCCAAGGAACTTATCAAGCTCTATGCCCAGCGGATGCAGGCAAAAGGCCATGCTTTCCCGGAGGATACCCAATGGCAGCGGGATTTCGAAGCCCATTTTCCCTATGATGAAACCGATGACCAGCTGCGTTGTATTCATGAAATCAAAGAGGATATGGAGCGGCAGGCACCTATGGACCGCCTGCTTTGCGGCGATGTGGGCTTTGGAAAAACAGAAGTGGCGCTGCGTGCCGCTTTTAAATGTGTCAGCGATTCCAAGCAATGCGCTTTGCTGGTGCCCACCACTATTTTGGCATGGCAGCATTTCCAGACCATCTGCAAACGGATGGAAGGCTTCCCGGTAAAGATTGAGCTGCTCTCCCGGTTTCGCACGCCAAAGCAGCAGGAAGAAATTCTCCGTCAGCTGCGTCGGGGCGAAGTGGATATTGTGGTGGGTACCCACCGGCTGGTATCCAAAGACGTAAAATTCCATGACCTGGGGCTGCTGATTATTGACGAAGAGCAGCGGTTCGGCGTGGCACAGAAAGAAAAGCTGAAGGAAGTCTGTCATAACGTAGATGTATTGACCCTCTCCGCTACCCCCATTCCCCGCACCCTGAACATGGCTCTTTCCGGCATTCGGGACATGTCGGTTATTGAGGAAGCTCCCCATGACCGTCATCCAGTACAGACCTATGTGTTGGAACACGACCCGGTTATTATCGCCGATGCTATACGTCGGGAACTGCGAAGGGGCGGACAGGTGTATTACCTTCATAACGACGTTGGCTCTATTGAAAGGGTGGCCGCCAGTATTCAGGCAAAAATCCCCGAGGCCAGGGTTGGTTTTGGGCATGGAAAAATGAGCGAACATGAACTTTCGGAAGTGTGGCGCAAGCTGATTGACCATGAAATTGATGTGCTGGTGTGTACTACTATTATTGAAACCGGCGTTGATGTTCCCAACGCCAACACATTGATTATTGATAATGCCGATAGGTTGGGCCTTTCCCAGCTGCACCAGATTAGAGGCCGTGTGGGACGTTCTTCCCGCCGGGCTTATGCCTATCTGACTTTTACTCCCAGCAAGGTCCTGACGGAAATCGCACAGAAGCGCCTTTCCGCCATCCGGGAATTTACGGAATTTGGTTCCGGATTTAAAATTGCCATGCGGGATTTGGAAATCCGGGGTGCAGGAAATATTCTGGGTGGGGAACAACACGGCCACATGGAATCGGTAGGATATGATTTATATCTCAAGTTGCTGGGCGAAGCAGTCCAGCGGGAAAAAGGCGAAGAAGTGCAGAATGCAGACGAAGAGTGCGTTGTGGATATGCAAATCAACGCCCATATCCCAGAAAAATATATTTCCAGTCTCAACCAGCGTCTGGAAATCTATCGCCGGATTGCCGATATCCGCACCTTTGAGGACTCTGCCGATGTGGTAGATGAGCTTATCGACCGGTTTGGTGACCCGCCCCAGGCAGTGAAGGGCCTGATTGACGTAGCACTTCTGCGGAATTTGGCTGGGTCTCTGGGCATTACGGAAGTGAAACAGTTAAACGACCACCTGCTGCTTTATAAGTCTAAGATTGACATGGCTCAAATGGCAAGACTTACCGGCGCCATGAAGGGCAGAGTCCTTCTGTCTGCCGGAAGCCGCCCCTATATCAGTATCAAAATTCCTTCTGCTCTGGAGCCATTGGCAGTTTTGGAAGAAACTTTGAAACTGATGCAGGAACCAAATTCGGAGAATCCATGAGAAAAGCCCAGATTCGCTCTGGACATCCCGGTTTCTTTGCGTTATAATAGTTTTGTTTCTGCAAAAGAGACAATTTCTGTCAAAAAGGTTCAAATTATTGAAGAAAGGCATGGTTCCGCAAATGAAATCAATCGTGAAAAAGCTTGCCGCCGGTGTGACGGCCTGCCTTTGCCTGGTATCAGCTCTTACCGGCTGCTATTCCGAGGATAAAGCCTGGTCTGCAAAGCGCGGCGATGATACGGCCGCTATCGGCGTGTACATCTATTATCTGTCCAGCGCATATTCTGAGGCTCTTGGTAAGGTAGAAGATGCTTCCAAATCCGTTTTTGACCAGGAAATTGATGGAAAAGACGGTACCCAGTGGGTAAAAGACCGGGCAAAAGAATCCATTCAACTGATGTATTATGTTGACCAGAAGTTTGATGAGCTGGGACTCTCCCTGTCTGATGACGACCAGAATCAGATTACCTCTTTGACCAGCAATGTGTGGTCCTATTCCAGCAGCCAGCTGAACGAATATGGAATTGCCAAAACTTCTTTGGAAAGAGCATATTCTGAATTTATTGTGAAATACCAGAAGGTTTTTGAAACCATGTATGGTAAGGGCGGCGAAAAAGAGGTTTCGGATGATGACATCCGCACCTTCTATGAAGATACCTATACGGACTTCGAATATTTCACCTGCTCCTATACCAAAACCGATGAAGATGGCAACAGCGAAGATATGACGGATGACGAAAAGGCTGAAGCCAAAACTGATTTTGAGGCATATGTAACCAAAATTCAGGATGGCGACTTAACTCTGGAAGAGGCTGCGGAAGAGTATCAGAAGTCTATTGACAGCGATACCAGCACCTATCAGAGCCAGACCGTTGATTTGGAAACAAACGGCTCTTATTATCCCGATGAGTTTGTGGAGAAGCTGGAATCCATGAAAGAAGGAGAAGTGGCTTATGTGGACTTGCCCGACTCCAACAAATTTTATGTGATTCAGAAAAATTCCATCAGCAAAAAGTGCGACGAAGTTTTGGCCGATGACAGCCAGCGTTTGAATATCATCGCTACCATGAAGAACGATGAATATTCCAACGATATGGAAGAAGCTGCCAAGAAGCTGGATGACATTACCTTTAACGACAGTGCCATTAACAGCTATGACCCGAAGATGTTCTATAGTGACGCTGATTTGGTATCTTCCGAAAGCTCTTCCACCGCTTCTGAATAATTGACAATGATTTATATGAAAACCCTCTGGCCCGTTTTTCCGGGACAGAGGGTTTTTGTTTATAATTTTCAGCTATTACGGAGCTGTCTGACTCGTTTCAGAAATCAGGTCATCTCCATAGAGGAATTGCCGCAAAAGCGCTGCATTGGCTTCTACATCGGGTTTTAACACCTGATTTCCCTGAGAGCCGTGAAGGTCCACTTCAATGTTTTCATATGTCCCTTTATAGGGGACATACATGGTTTCCACCTGATAATTTGGGTAGTCGGGAACCAGCGACGCCAGACCAATTAAATCTGAGTTGGAAAGGTCTGTAGTAACATAGGGCAAGTAGTCTGCGACTACTCCTGCCATATCCACAACATTCATCTTTTTAAAGGTATCCAGCATACACAATATCATCTGCCGCTGGCGCCCGGTACGTCCAAAGTCGCTGTCCAAATCCCGAATTCTGGAAAAATACAAGGCCTCCTCTGCATTTAAATGCTGTACGCCGGCCTCTAAATTCCAGCCTTTTTCTTGATTCATATATGCTGCTTCTTCTTCGGATAGCTCTACATCCACGCCGCCCATTTTTTCAATAATGAGTTCAAAGTTCTGGAAATCTGTCTGGATATAATGGTCGATGTTTACCCGAAAATAGTTTTCAATGGTCTGCATCGTAAGCGCCGCCCCTCCATATGCAAAGGTAGCGTTTAACCGTTCATACCCCACAGTAGGAATATCCAGGTACAAATCCCGCATAAAAGAAACTAGGCGAAGTGTTTTGTTTTTCTGGTCTACCGAAGCCAGCATCATAATATCCGAGCGGCCATTGCTTCCATCCTTATTCCTGTCCGCGCCGATTAACAGGATATTCATAATGCCGTCTTCATTGGCAACTGTCCAGGCTGGAGCGTCGGAAGGCTGCCGCTCATATTGCTCGGTATCCACTTCTTCCCGGTTGATTCGGGAAAGCATCCATATACCATATCCGCCAACACAGGCCACCAGGAGCAAGACCAGTGACAGCATGACCAACACTGCACGGCGTCCATTGCGCTTTCGCCGGACTTTTTTCCGATGCTTTCGCTGGCGGCTTTGATATGTGGAACGTCCCGGTTCTCTGGATGGCCCAGGCTCGCCCGTATAGTAATATTGGTCATAGTTTTGAGAAACCGGTCTTCTCATACTCCTTCTTTCAGGGGGACGTCCGGTTGTCTTTTTTGCGCTGCCGTTTTTTGAAACAGGACGCTGTGTACGACTGCGCTGTACCGGCCGCTGTCTGGTATTTCTGGCCATTCCTGTTTGTCTCCTTTTATTTAATAGCTTTGTTATAATCAATGTTATATGCGTTGATACAGACTGTTCGAAAAAACTTTGTGCCAGTGGCAAAGTGCATAAACAGAAAAGTTTTATGAAAAGAGAAACAGACATAGGTTTCCCATTCAATCTGTTCTATGCAGCTTTTTGTACAATAAGTTTATTAAAAAACTGAATCAGCATCATGCGATGTTGATATTATTGTAAAGAAAACCCTGTATATTGTCAACTAATTCGACAATCTTTCTCATGGATTTACGGAAAACAGGCACTTTCCATCTTTTATGGTTTTCAGGATTCTAATGTCACAAAGCTGTTCTTTTGGAACTGCCAAAGGATTCTTTTCCAAAATAATCATATCAGCCCGTTTTCCGCGGCAAAGAGTACCTTTGGTGCTTTCTTCACCATATTGGCAGGCCGCGTTGATGGTGACTGCCCGCAGAGCTTCATAAACAGAAATCCTTTCCTTAGAATCCAGCTGGACACCGTTTCGTGTCTTTCGCACTGCCGCACACCACACGGATTCCAGCATATCCGGCGGGAGAACCGGAGAATCCTGATGCATGGTACAGCATACTCCGGCATCAGCGGCGGAGCGCATGGGACTGATTTCCATTGCCCGCTCGCCCAGATTTTTTAGATGGATGTCTCCCCAATGAAATACATGAGCCGTGAAAAACGATGCCATAATGGACAGCTTCCCCATGGTACGCAGCTGGTCCTTCCTCACCAATTGCGCATGAATCATGACCGGATGAATATTGGGGCATCCTGTATGGCGCAGAGCCTTTTCATAACAATCAATCATCTGCTGGGCAGCGGCATCTCCGTTGCAGTGTACCAAAATTTGCCGGTTGTCCCGCAGCGCTTTTTCCATAGCACAGCGAACTTCTTCATTGGTACAGGAAGGATATCCCCGATACTCTGTTTCCCCTTCATAAGGCTGGGAAATCCAAGCGGTTTTCCCCTGTGGTGAGCCGTCCAAAAACAGCTTGTATCCTCCAATTTTCAGATGGTTTCCATACTTTCTGTCATATTCTGGATTATCATCCGACAGCTGCGGCTCATCCTTTAAACTGTGGTAGCATACCACATCAGCCTGCAGCTTCCCTTCTTCGTCCATTTTTCGCAAAACAGCAAAATCCCCGGCGCTGATCATGCCATCCTGAATGGTGGTAATCCCTCTTCGGAAATACTCCTGTTCCGCCTGCAAAATTGCCTTCATTCGTTCTTCGGGGCTTGGCGGGGGGATTTGATGGGTTACCAGGCTGTAAGCTGCTTCTTCCAGATACCCGCTAGGAGAACCGTCGGGTTCCCGGCCGATATGCCCGCCTTCCGGGTCGGGAGTTTGCGATGTGATATGCAATTTTTTGAGGGCCAGAGAATTGACAGCTCCCATATGACCGGATTGATGGGTAACCGCCACTGGGTTTTTTAAAAAAACATCCAGTACCTTCTTGTCAGGGTGAGCTTTTTCCTCTAAACGGTTGTGGTCATATCCTACAGCGCACACCCAAGCCCCTGCTGGTATCTTTCTATCTCTGATAAAATCGCCGATTTTCTCCACTATCTGTGCAAAACTGGTACATTCATACAGCTGTACCATACACAAGGCAGAAGCACAGGCTGTCAAATGGCTGTGGGAATCGATAAAGGCCGGCATTAGAGTATGCCCCTGCAAATCAACTCGCTGGCTGTCGGTGTCCAGCAGCTTTTCCGCTTCCTCACGATTTCCTACAAACCGGATGATACCTCCCTCTTCTACAAGAGCCTGTGCCGGGAGCCAGGTTTCCATTGTGAGTATGTTTCCATTTTCATATAAAGTTTTCATTTAGCACATTCCTTTCCACAGAGTACTCTTTTAGGATGCACTTCATTTATGAAAAAATCAACTTCAATCATAAATTCCGCTTTTTTCCTTTTGGAAAAGCTGTTATAATATGAGGCAGAATCAATGATGAAAGAAGGAATCCCCTGTGGAGATATCGGATTTTTTCCCTTTTTGGCAACAACTTTCTTCTCAGGAACAGCAGCTTCTGGAAGAAACAGCCGTACTGCGGACTTATGAGAAGGGTACCGCTCTTCACGATGGGACGCAGGACTGCACCGGATTGCTTTTGATAAAACAAGGGCAGGCGCGGGCCTACACGGTTACGGAAGAAGGGCGGGAATTAACACTGTTCCGTCTTTTTCCCGGTGACATTTGTATGTTTTCCGGCTATTGTGCTGTCAGCTCCATTCCCTTTCCCATTACGGTGGAGGCGTGGGAAAAGGTACAGGCGTGGGTGATTCCTTCTTCTATCTATCGGAAGCTGATGGATACCTCCCTGCCGGTAGCACGGTTTACCAGCGATATGATGGCGGCACGGCTCAGCGAAATGATGTGGCTCATGGACCAAATTCTTAGCCGTGGAATGGATTCCCGTTTGGCTGCACTGCTGCTGGAAGAAATGCTCCTTGCCAAATCCAAGGTTCTGCATGTGACCCATGAACAATTAGCCCGACAGCTTTCTTCGGCTCGGGAAGTGGTATCCCGGATGCTGAAATACTTCCAGACAGAAAAGCTGGCAGCGCTTTCCCGGGGAACCATTACTTTGCTGGATATTGAGGCTCTGGAAACACTGGCACAGGGCAGCAAACGTCCCAACGGAAAATAATTTTTTATAAATGTGATGCAGTCACGGAAATCAAACCAAAAACAGGGTATCCTATAGACACGGAAAGCAAAAAGACTTTCTGAACTGTACAAAACAAGTATCCAAACAAAATGTGATTGGTTTGAAAGGAGTTTTGAATATGTCTGCTACCCCTGTTACTCAAAATACATTCAAGTCTGAAGTTGTCGATTCCAAGCTGCCCGTGCTGGTGGATTTTTGGGCTCCCTGGTGCGGCCCCTGCCGTATGCTCTCCCCCGTGATTGACCAGATTGCCGATGAGAACCCCGGTTCTTTGAAAGTTGCCAAAGTCAATGTGGACGAGGAAAGTGCATTGGCCAGCCAGTTCGGCGTGATGAGTATCCCCATGCTGGTTCTTATCAAAGACGGCAAGGTAGTGGATACCTCTCTGGGTGCAAAGCCCAAGACTGCTGTAGAAAAGTGGCTCACTTCTCACATTTCCCTGTGATGACCCGACACCGGGCCGGTATGCCCGGCCCGGTGTTTTTTTGAAGGAGGAACCCCCTATGGATATGAAACTCTATGATACTGTTATTGTGGGCGGAGGCCCCGGCGGCTATACCGCTGCTCTCTATACGGCCCGTGCCGGTCTATCCACTGTCGTTATCGAAAAGCTCTCTCCCGGCGGTCAGATGGCTACCACCGACCAGGTGGACAATTATCCCGGATTTCCCGAAGGGGTTAACGGTTTTGAGCTGGCTATGAAAATGCAGGAAAGCGCCCAGCGCTTTGGCGCAGAAACCCATTATGGCGAAGCTGTGCAGCTGGAGCTGACTTCTTCTCCCAAGCGGATTGTCACAGACAGCGAAGAGTTTTTGGCAAAAACCGTCATTCTCTCCACCGGTGCTTCTCCCCGGGAACTGGGTCTTGCCGGAGAACGGGAGCTTCGAGGTAAAGGGGTTTCCTACTGCGCCACCTGTGACGGCATGTTCTATAAAGACAAAACTGTTGTGATTGTTGGCGGCGGCAACACCGCAGCGGCAGACGCCCTGTATCTTTCTAAAATCTGCAAAAAGGTTTATCTGGTTCACCGGCGTGATACCCTCAGAGCCAGCCGGGTATATTTGGAACCCCTCAAGAGCCGCGAGAACATCGAATTTGTCTGGGATTCGGAAATTACGTCACTGCTTCACGAAGAAAAGCTTACTGGCGTAACGGTTTATCATAAAAAGACAAAATCGGAACAGACTATTGATTGTGACGGTCTGTTTGTGGCTGTAGGCAATGTGCCTAACTCCCAGCTGTTTGCTGGTCAAATAAATCTCACGGAAAATGGCTATGTAGACGCTGACGAAACCACCCGTACCAATCTTCCCGGTGTGTTCGCCATTGGCGATGTGCGAAATAAACCCTTGCGGCAGATTATTACCGCCGCAGCAGATGGAGCTGTAGCTTCTCAGTTTGCAGAAGAATATGTCTCATTAAG
The DNA here is from genome assembly GCA_019418545.1 of Clostridiales bacterium. GTDB lineage: Bacteria > Bacillota > Clostridia > Oscillospirales > Acutalibacteraceae > Heritagella_A. The sequence continues at coordinate 17,126 of DYBQ01000002.1, forward strand.
CAAATAATTCTTTACAAGAATTTTACTTCTGATATTTCCAAAAAAGAATCCACCCTCTTTCTTTTCAATGTTACACTAAAGGCAAAACAGCAGGAGGGATTCCCGTGAAATATCTGACAAAAGACACCCGTCGAAAACTTATCAGTTACTGCCTGCGTCTCCTGCCATCGCTGGGCTGTGCAGGTGCCAGTATTCTGACAGTGGTATGGGCCGTTCATTCCGGCTATGACTCCAATAACCTTTATTTCACACATTTTTGTATAGATATTGCGATGATGCTTTTACTCCCTCACTGGGACGAACCTCTTCGCAAAGGAATCAAAATTACAGCCATTGTTTTCATTGCTGTAGCTGTCCTATTATTTCTCATCGATTTACTGGTATACTATAAAAGAGCTTCCGGCCTTTAGTGGTGGGGAGCTGGAAAGGATGAATTCTCATGATTACCGCAACTGACAACCGCAAAGTCGTTTTGATTGGCACTGGTATGGTGGGCATGAGCTATGCCTATGCCCTTTTGAACCAAAATGCCTGTGACGAGCTGGTGCTCATTGACCTTGACAAGGAGCGTGCCAGAGGCGAGGCTATGGACTTGAACCACGGTTTGGCTTTTTCCGCTTCCCATATGAAAATCCGCGCCGGAGAATATAGTGACTGTGCCAACGCTGACATTGTGGTCATCTGTGCCGGTGTGGCTCAAAAGCCCGGCGAGTCCCGGCTGGATTTGCTAAATCGGAATACGGAAGTTTTCCGCTCCATTATCGGCCCGGTGACGGAATCTGGCTTTAATGGCATCTTTTTGGTAGCCACCAACCCGGTGGACATTATGACCCGCATTACCTGCGCCCTGTCCGGATTCAACCCCCGCCGGGTTATCGGCACCGGCACCGCACTGGACACCGCCCGTCTGCGCTATTTGCTGGGTGAGTATTTCTCAGTTGACCCCCGCAACATGCACGCCTATGTTATCGGCGAACACGGAGACAGCGAGTTTGTGCCGTGGTCTCAGGCCATGCTGGCCACCCGCCCCATTTTGGAAATCTGCGAGACTTCTGGAGGAAACTGCTGTCAGGAAGACCTGGACAAAATCAGCGAAGAAGTCCGAACAGCTGCCCAGCAGATTATCAAGGCCAAGCGCGCCACCTATTATGGCATCGGCATGGCTATGGTGCGCATTACTAAGGCCATCTTCGGCAACGAGAGCAGTGTACTCACCGTTTCCACCATGCTTCGCGGCGAATATGGCCAGCATGGAGTATTTGCCGGTGTCCCCTGCATCGTGGGACGCAATGGCGTGCGCCGGGTGCTGCCGCTGAACCTTTCCCCCGAAGAGAGCGAAAAGTTCAATCGCTCCTGCGAGACGCTGGAAAACAGCTATCGAGAGCTGAACCTGCTGTAATCCCTTATTTGAGATAATGCCGGGGCTTCCCTGCGGAAATCTTTTTATACTCAATTGCCTGTGTGGGACACGCGCTGATACATGCCATACAATGGGTACAGTCGCTTCCCCACACAGGCTTTTCGTTTTCCAAATGGATGTTGTTCAGCGGGCACAGCTGGGCGCATTTTCCGCATCCCACACAGCTCTCTGTTACCCGGAAACCTTTTGCTGACACCTGAAACCGATAAAACATCCCATTGATGGGCCCGCTCTCCAAACGGCTGAGCAGCCCCGCTTTTCCAGAAGGAAACCGTCTGCCCTCCCGGATAGAATCAGCCAGCCGGTCAATGATTGGATTGGCTTTTTCTATGATGCGGCGGGCTTTTTCTTTTGTGGGGACCGGGAACATGGCGATATAGTTTTCCGGCATTACCACAGCGCTTAGCCCCTGGAATGTAAACCCTTTTTCTCTGCACAGGGATTCGATTTTCTCAGCAGCGTTGCCCACGCTTGCTCCACAGGTCAGAATAAAATAGGCTTCCCGGCTGCCGCTAAAACGGGAAGAACGAATGAATTTTTCAACTATTTTTGGGAGCTGCCAAGCATAAGTAGGCGCTACAAAGACCCATGGACGGTTATCGGTAAAACAGCCGTCCTCTCCTTTTTTGATATATTCGTTAATGGAGACAAGTTTGTCCCCCAATTTTTCTGAAATCTTTCGGGCTGCATACCGGCTGTTACCGGTTCCTGTAAAATATAAAACCATAGGAAAAACTCCTTTCATAAGAAAACGCGTTATCCGCAAACTTTTATCACCTGTTCATACAGGCAGATATGATGAGGTGTAACCTTTCGATTGTCATGATAGTGGCCGAAAAACCAGTACTTAAAACGACAGCGGGTATTGATTTCTTCCAGATATTCTGTCAGCCGGTTGGGCTGTGTCCGCTCCCCCAATATCTTTTCTTCCAGAGACTGGGGGGCACAGTGGGTGATGAGATAGTCCGCCTGCCAGTCCCACTTTTGTAGTGTTTCCAATCCGGCTGCATATTCTTCCTCTGACGGCATTTCTTCTTTCCACCAGGAAACATGGTTAATCCGGTACATAGTTTTTCCCCGCCGGTTCAGCGCCGCTTTTTTTCGGATGAAATCCGGGTCATCCGGCTCAAGGATTCCGTCTTTGATATCATGGGATGCCGCTCCGCCCATGACAAAAACCCGGCGGTTTCCAAGCAGAAACCCCTGTCCCCGCATCAGGTGAAGCACAGAAGGACGAATAGCGTGTATAAGTCCCCCATTCCAGCAAATCGCAGGCATTTGATAAAGCATATCAAAATTTTCATGGTTCCCGTCGGCAAACAAGGTGGTAAAGGGACGGCTTTCCAGCCAATCCATCCAGTAACGGTGCTCTTTGTCGTCTCTCCATATACCAAAATCCCCGCAAATGATGACATAGTCATTTTTACTCATGGATTTCTGCTCTGGAAAAAAGCGGCTGCTCAGGCGCTGGTATTCCCCATGGGTATCTCCGGTTACATATATCATCTGCTCTCCCCCTTTGCTATCATGACCATCAGGATTATATATGGATTATAGACATTATAGTAATCTCCATAGAGAAAAGCAAGCCGCAGAAAATTTCTGCGGCTTTTGTACGATTTATCCTTGGGTTATCGGTAGGGTTCTGGATTATCTGTTAATCCTACTAAATAATCTACGCTGGTGTGATAATAGGCGGCCAGTTTCACAGCCAATTCCAGCGGAAGAGGACGCTCTTCCCGTTCATATTTGGAGTATAGAGACTGGTCACAGAGAAGATACTCGGCAATCTGCTTTTGTGTCAAATCATGGTCTTCCCGTAAATCACGGATTCGCTTGTGCAGTTTCATCACTTCACCTGTATGGTTCGGGATTATCTGTTCTTCCCAGCAAATAGTCTACACTGACATCGTAAAAATCCGCCAGAGCACATAAAACTTCCGGTGGTACCATTCTTTGTCCGCTTTCATAATACGCATATGTGCGTTGTGGCAGGTTGATGGCTTCCCCCAGCTTTTTCTGAGTTAAATCATGGTCTTCTCGGAGCTCGCGAATTCGTTTATACTGTTTCAAAACAATCACCAAAACCAGTATAAGAAATATAGGATTTTCTATTGATTTAAGGAACATATTGTTCTAAAATCAATTATGAGGTGATAAATATGCCAGACTATAAAGCACTGTATGGCAAGTTGTATCGAGCGGTGGAAAAATCAATTTTTCTGCTGCGGGAAGCACAGGAAGAGTGTGAAACCTTGTATATGGAAGAATTGGATGCGGAAATTGATATGGACCAGTTTACACGCTTTTCCAAAGAAGCATCAGAAAATCAGGAACAAGCAAAACCCGTTTTCTCCTCTGAGTAAAAACCAGGGAGAAAGCGGGTTTCCTTTTTTGTATGATGGGACTATATCATATGGAAAGGAGACTGTATTATTGATGGAAAAAGAATCGGATGGCTTTCTTACAGCAGAAGAGCGGATTCAGCAGTTAACCGGGCTTCTGCTGGATAAAATTGCCCGGGCAGTGGAGGAACTGGATGTTTACACCTCGGTTTCCAAGGAGCGCAAAAAAGAAACGGAGTTTAATGAAAAGGGAAAAGCTACTGGGGAAATTGTTACCGAAAAGGAGCACCGCCGCCGTTATCGGGATGTCGTTGACAGAAGTGCCTTGAAACAGCTGACGGCTGCGCTGAAAGATTTGAAAGATATTCAGCTTTCGCTGGCAGATGACAAAGATGCTGCTCCTTCGGGTATAGTGGAAATCTCTGCGCTGCTGGAAACTGCGGAAGGGGGAATAGAAAATGAATAATCCCATCTGGTCCCCTCAGCCAAGGCAAAAACTGTTTCAGGCAAGACCGGAATATGAAGCTCTTTATGGCGGAGCTGCCGGCGGCGGAAAAAGCGACGCCCTGTTAACGGAAGCCTTGCGGCAGGTACACATCCCCCACTATCGGGCGCTGATTCTCCGAAAAACGTATCCCCAGCTTTCGGAGCTGATTGACCGAAGCCGGGCATTGTATCAGCCAGCTTTTCCTAAAGCGAAATATAACAGTACAGGACACTTTTGGGAATTTCCAAGCGGGGCAAAAATCTATTTTGGCTCCATGCAGCACTCTTCGGACAAAATCAACTATCAGGGCAAGCGGTACGATTTTATTGCCTTTGACGAGCTGACCCACTTTACTTGGGAGGAATACAGCTATCTGTTCAGCCGCAACCGTCCCAGCGGCCCCGGCACCCGAGTCTATATCCGGGCAGCCACCAACCCGGGCGGCATCGGCCACAGTTGGGTGAAAGAGCGGTTTATTACTCCCGCGCCGCCTGTGACACCCATTGTGGAAGAAGTCCAGGTAGATACGCCGGAAGGCCGGAAAACGATGAGCCGCTCCCGGATTTTTATTCCTTCTACTGTTTTCGATAATCAGAAGCTGCTGAAAAACGACCCTGGATATCTGGCAAGCCTTTCCATGCTGCCGCAGGCTGAGCGCAGCGCACTGCTCTATGGCAGCTGGGATTCCTTTGACGGGCAGGTGTTCTCCGAATGGCGCAACGACCCGGCCCATTATCAGGACCACCGCTGGACCCATGTGATTGACCCGTTCCCCATTCCCGCACACTGGCGCATTTATCGGGGGTTTGACTTTGGTTATGCCCGCCCCTTTGCCGTGGGATGGTTTGCCGCCGACCCGGACGGGCGATTGTATCACATCAGGGAATACTATGGCTGTACCGGCACACCTAACGTGGGCCTGCGGATGCATCCGGCACAAATTGCCGCCGAGATTCGCCGAATCGAGCAGGAGGATGAACAGCTCCGGGGAAGAAAAATCATTGGAATTGCCGACCCCAGTATTTTTGATGAAAGCCGCGGTGAAAGCGTAGCCGCCATGATGGAGCGCTCGCCCAACTTTATTTACTGGTCGGGCGGAGATAACACCCGGCTTCCCGGCAAAATGCAGTATCACTATCGCCTGGCTTTTGACGAAAATGGTTTACCCATGATGCAGGTGTTTCACACCTGCAAGCACTTTATCCGCACTTTGCCTGCTTTGGTGTATGATAATAGCCATGTAGAGGACATTGACACCACGCAAGAGGACCACATTTATGACATGTGCCGGTATGTGCTCATGGAAAATCCCATTTCTCCAAAGAAAATTTGCGAACCACCAGCTATTTTACTGCCACCGGAACTGCAAACACAGGAACAAACGAGAGTTTTGCGTCTATAAAAAATCTTGAGAGTTTATGGCGCTAAAAGTTTTTGTAAAACCATTTCGCTTTGATTTGGTCATTTAGATACTTGAAAAGGAATTTTGCACAAAAATTATTCACATATTTCTTTGATATAATTGACAGTTTCCTTTATATATGCTATATTTATGACAGGAGATTTTATGAATCTTGCCGTTTGGAGGTGGTTCCCATGGCTTTTTGTGTACAAACGAACTATGGATTCCATTTGATTTTGAGAAAACTGTTGCCTACAAAATGAAATCATTTCAAAATACTCTAACAAAATCGGCTTTTGTGTCTGGCAGTTTTTCGACTTTGCTTTTGCCGTAGAGCTGCTTTTGTAAAAAAACGGCGAGGTGGATATTTTATGAAAAGAAGGTATCATTTTTTGCTGCCGGCTGGCGTTATCTTTATAGCCCTGATACTTACAGGAACCGGATGCAGCGTTTCTTCCGGCAATTCTTCTATCCCTACAGAGGAAAAAAAGCAGGTGACCGCTCAAGCTTCCTGGAAATATTACAGCTTTGAAGATGCGGTAAACGCTGCTGAAACCATTGTATATGGCCGCGCTGGACAAAAAGGTGAAACTAAAAAATTTGATGGGGCAACTGATGACAGCGTAATCAATTATTACCGAAAAGTCCCCATTGAAGTTTTAAAGCTGATAAAGGGCCAAGCTCCAAATAGCGGGACAGTAGATGCCATAGAGCCCGGCGGGGAAACCGCTGATACCTGCTATATTATGGAAGGCGCAAAGCTCTTCGAAAAAGACAAGGAATATATTATTTTTATGAATCATTTGGGTGCTGCTCTTGCCCCCTATGCTGTGCTGGATGTTACGGACGGAGCCGTTGAAACCAACGGATTGATTCCCGGCATTGACTGGACAGTGGATACCGATTATCCCAAAACCATGCCGGTGGACGACTATTTGAATTTGATTGAAAAAGCATTGGAAGAAAACAAGTGAATATTGAGGTGATATGCCATGAAAAAAAAGCGCAGTTTGATAATGACTGTTTGCATAACATTGGCAGTACTCATAGTTGGCGGTGTGGGATTCTTTATCTGGCAGAGTATGCAGCCGGAAATTCCCACTGAACAAAAAGAAAAAATTACCGGACATGCAATGTGGCCCTATTATGACTTTTCCGGTGCTGTGGATGCGTCTGCTGTGATTGTATATGGCAAATCGGGAGAACCTGGGAACACCCAAAAATTCTGGGGAAAATCGGGAGACAATCCAGGCGATTATTACCGGGAAGTCCCCATGGAAGCAATTCAGGTGCTAAAAGGTGAGGCTCGGTCTGATAATACGGTTTACTGCATTGAGCCGGGCGGAGAAACACGGGATAAGGTGTATGAACTGGAGGGTACCACTCCTTTTGAGGCGGGAAAAGAATATGTGCTTTTTCTTGCCGAAGAAGGATGGGTGCTGGCACCGGAAGCCATGATTCCCGTTGAAAATGGAATGATTACTACCCATTTAGTCCCTTCTGCTTCGCAGGGGGCCGAGAGCGATGATTCCGCAGATACACCGGTAATCATGCCTGTGGAGGATTATCTGACACTCATTGAAAAAGAATTAGAAAAATAGAAACACCCTGCGAATTTTCTTTGAAAGGGGAGTTTGTTTTATGAGAAGAAAAAACGCTTGGTTGTTATCCGTCGGCATAGTTTTCATGGTCTTGATATTTATGGGTACCGGATGCAGCGTTTCTCCCGGCAGTTCTTCTGTCCCTACAGAAGAAAAAAAACATGTAGAGGCTACTGCAGAATGGGCATATCTTACTTTTGAGGAAACAGTAGAAAAGGCTGACATAATCATATATGGTACTGCCGGTGAACGCAGCGAAACGAAAACTCGGTCAGGAGGTTCCGGTGATAACCCTCTGGATTATTATCGGGAAATTCCCATTCAAGTTAAAAACGTGGTGAAAGGACAAGGTATTGGAGATACCGCTATATATCGAGAATATGGAGGCGAAACCAAAGACGCCGTCTATTCATTTCGGGATTTTCCTTTGCTGGAGTCTGGAAAAGAATATGTGCTATTTTTAAATAAACAAGGGTATTCTCTTTTTCCAAGTACTATTATTCCCGTTGAAGATGGTCAAATTTCCACCTTTTTAGCTCCGGATTCTGTAAAAGAAAGTATTCAGAAAGAGCAGGAAAGCGAATCCGCAGGAGATGTGAAGGTAATCCTTCCAGTACAGGATTATATCACTTTGATTCAGGAAAACTTGGGATAAGTAAAATCTATAGCCGTGCAGTTGTATGCATCAGGATGTTTGCAGAAGGGGAAAGCGCATGATACGAAAGAAAAAAACTCATTCACTTCTAACCCCGCCGCCGGGACTTGGAAAAGAAAATATTTGCATCGAAAAAAGCATTTGTACCGGTGAGGGGGTTATCGGATTTCGAGACCCTAAAACCAAAAAGCTTTTGCAGGCGGTGGCGGCTCGGACTCCGGGAGAGATTGCGGATTTTTATCAATCCTATGGATATGAGCCGCCGGAAAATTAAAAACGAAATGGGGTATATTTCATGGAACTTTTTCAAAAACAGATTCAAGATGGAATGCTGGGACTTGCTGTTGGTGATGCGCTGGGCGTACCGGTGGAATTTCGCAGCAGAGAAAGGCTGAAGCAGAATCCTGTAACCGGAATGCGGGCATATGGTACCCACAACCAGCCAGCCGGCAGCTGGTCGGACGACACCACAATGGCACTGTGTACACTGGAAAGCCTCGCAAAGGGTGTGGACTATGACGATATCATGGAGCGATTCTACCGCTGGGTGGATGAAGGGTATATGACACCCCATGGAAAGCTGTTCGATATTGGCCGGACAACGCTCCACGCGCTGCATTTGTACAGCACTGGTACGCCTGCGTTACAGTGCGGCGGCACTGATATTCGAGACAACGGCAACGGCTCGCTGATGCGGATTTTGCCCGCCGTCTTTTATCTTCGCCGGGAATATGGTGCGGCCTGTATGGAGAAGCCGGAAGCCTTCGCACTGATTCATAATCTTTCCCGGCTGACCCATGGACACCCCATCAGCCAGATTGCCTGTGGGCTGTATTGTGATATGGCAAATGAGCTGATGAACGGGAAAAACATGGCGGAAGCCCTTGGCCATACCGCTTTGCTAAAAGATAGCTGGTATGGTGCAAAGGAAGAGTTTTCGCCCTGGCTGTCCAAGTTTGATTTTGTGAATGCAGAAATACTGGCAGCCCTGCCGGAAAAAGCGATTAGAAGCAGCGGCTATGTGGTGGATACCCTGCAAGCAGCCCTGTGGTGTTTGATTACTACAGACTCTTACAGTCAATGTGTCCTAAAAGCTGTAAATCTCGGGGACGACACCGATACAGTGGGGGCCGTTGCCGGTGGGCTGGCTGGAATCCTGTATGGTACGGAATCCATTCCTAAAGACTGGCTGGGTGTACTGGTAAAAAAAGAAGAGATTGTCCGGCTGTGCGAAAAATTTCTTACCGCCTAAGTTTTGTGCTGTTATCAGTGGATTTTTGCTTTCTAAGTCAAATGTTTTTTGCAAAAAGGTGTGGTTCCAATGGTTATAGACGCAGCTTTCTCTTCTGTTTGATTCCAAAAACAGAAAAATAGATATGCTAAAATAAACTCTAACCAAGTTAAAATCACTTTGAACCCTATAGTCTGATTTATGAGTTTTCAATCAGAGCACATTTGACGGAGGTGACATGTGATGAAAAGGATTTTTGCATTCTTTGGATTGCTGGCGATGGCAGCGGCTGTGTTGGCTGGCTGCGCTTCCTCCCAAACGGGACGCTCCATCCCAACCGAAGAGAAAAAAGTGGTGGAAGGCTCTGGAAGCTGGGCGTACTATACCTTTGAAGATGCTGTAGAGGAGGCCAAGATTATCGTCTATGGAACAGCCGGAGAGGGCGGCGAAGCCAAGCGCCGGGAAGGGGCGGATGGAAAGAGCGCCATTGACTATTATCATGAGGTTCCCATTACAGTCAAAGAACTGGTCAAGGGAGAAGGCTCTGGAACCGTCACCTATCGGGAATATGGCGGGGAAACAGCGGATACGGTTTATAAGGTGCTGGACATTAAACCAATAGAGACCGGAAAGGATTATATTTTATTTTTGGATGAAAAAGGGTATCCACTTCCTCCCTATACCATGGCTCCGGTGGAGGACGGCGCCGTCCATACTACGAACGTACCCGACAGTGTGAAAGATGAGGATGGCAGAGCCCCGGAGAGCCTGCCAATAGAGGAATATTTGGAAATGATTAAAAATGCCATGTGATTTCCGACATGAGGACTGTTCTGCAATGTTTCTCAGCAAGAAGTCAGAAGGCATGTGGCAGAAGCAGGGCGGAAAAAATTTGCTCTATCCTGTCCAAAGCCGGAAATTTCGGCATTCTGCCGGGAAAAACGCCTTGACTTTTTGCCCCGGATGGGATACCATATATCCATATGGAAAAAGACGTTGACGGAGACAGTAGGCAGGAAATCAGCGCCTCAGCGAGCCGGGGACAGTGTAAGCCCGGCGCCATCGATTCCTGACTGAATATCACTCTATCAGTCGCAGGCTGAACGGTTTTTCTCAGTAGGTTATGCCGGATTCCCGCCGTTATCGGGAGCGCATATGATGGTATGCCGCGAAAATAGGTGGTATAGCGAAGTCAAGCCTTCGTCCTGTTTTGCAGGATGAAGGCTTTTTTATTTGCCCTCGTGGCCCATCGGACAGATTCAGGATGAATTTAAAGGAGGAAGCACCATGTACAACAAGGTATCCACAAACCTGAACTTTGTGGAGCGTGAAAAACAGGTGGAAGAGTTCTGGCGCAATGAGCATATCTTTGAAAAAAGTGTGGAAATGCGCCGCAGCTGCCCCAACTACACTTTTTATGACGGACCGCCCACGGCTAACGGCAAGCCCCACATTGGCCATGTGGAAACCCGCGCCATTAAGGACATGATTCCCCGCTACCGCACCATGAAGGGCTATGATGTGCCCCGTAAGGCCGGCTGGGATACTCATGGCCTGCCTGTTGAGCTGGAAGTGGAAAAGCTGCTGGGCCTGGACGGCAAGGAGCAGATTGAGCAGTATGGACTGGAGCCCTTTATTGAGCGCTGCAAAGAGAGCGTTTGGAAATATAAGGGCATGTGGGAGGATTTCTCCGGTACGGTCGGCTTTTGGGCTGACATGGACAACCCCTATGTCACCTATCACAACGACTTTATTGAGTCTGAATGGTGGGCTCTGAAACAAATCTGGGAAAAAGGTTTGCTGTATAAAGGATTTAAGATTGTGCCCTATTGCCCCCGCTGCGGAACCCCTCTTTCCAGCCACGAAGTGGCTCAGGGCTATAAGGACGTAAAAGAGCGCTCCGCCATTGCCCGCTTCCGCGTGAAGGGTGAAGACGCCGCTTTTTTGGCATGGACCACTACCCCTTGGACCCTGCCCTCCAACGTGGCACTGTGCGTAAATCCCCATGAAGAATATGTTAAGGTACAGATGAACGAGGATAGCCAGGTGTACTATCTGGCACACGCCCTGTGCGATACTGTATTGGGCGAGGGTACCTACACCGTTCTGGAAACCTATGTGGGTAAGGATTTGGAATACAAGGAATATGAGCCCCTGTTCCACTATGTAGAGCCCAAGGAGAAGTGCTGGTATGTCACCTGTGACGAGTACGTCACCCTGACCGACGGTACCGGCGTGGTTCACATCGCTCCCGCTTTTGGTGAGGACGACGCCAACGTGGGCCGCAGATACGGCCTGCCCTTTGTTCAGCTGGTGGATGCCAAGGGCGAAATGACCAAGGAGACCGAGTGGCCCGGCGTATTCTGCAAGGATGCCGACAAGGAAGTGCTGAAAAATCTGGAAACCCGCGGTTTGCTGTTCTCCGCGCCCCAGTTCACCCACAGCTATCCCCACTGCTGGCGCTGCGACACTCCCCTCATCTATTACGCCCGCGACAGCTGGTTTATCCGCATGACTGACGTAAAAGAGGATTTAATCCGCAATAACAACACCATCAACTGGATTCCCGAGACCATCGGCAAGGGCCGTTTCGGCGACTGGCTGGAAAATGTCCAGGACTGGGGTATCAGCCGTAACCGTTATTGGGGCACCCCGCTGAACATCTGGGAGTGCGAATGCGGCCACCGTCACGCCATCGGCAGCATTGAGGAACTGAAATCCATGTCCCCCAACTGCCCCGACGAGATTGAGCTGCATCGTCCCTTTATCGACGCCGTGACCATCACCTGCCCCCACTGCGGCAAGCAGATGAAGCGCGTTCCCGAGGTTATCGACTGCTGGTTTGACTCTGGCTCCATGCCCTTCGCCCAGCATCACTATCCCTTTGAGAATAAAGAGCTGTTCGAGGAGCAGTTCCCCGCCGACTTCATCTCCGAAGCCGTTGACCAGACCCGCGGCTGGTTCTACTCCCTGCTGGCCATCTCTACGCTGATTTTCAACAAGGCTCCCTTTAAGAACGTCATCGTGCTGGGCCATGTGCAGGACGAAAACGGCCAGAAGATGTCCAAGTCCAAGGGCAACGCGGTTGACCCCTTTGAGGCATTGGCCACCTATGGTGCAGACGCCATCCGCTGGTACTTCTACACCAGCTCTGCTCCGTGGATTCCCAAGCGCTTCTCCGGCAAAGCTGTGCGCGAAGGCCAGAGAAAGCTCCTTTCCACCCTGTGGAACACCTATGCATTCTATGTGCTGTATGCCAACATTGATAAATTTGACCCCAACCAGTATGAGTGGAAGAAGGACACCCTTTCCGTCATGGACAAGTGGCTGCTTTCCAAGCTGAACACCATGGTTCGGGAAATGGACACCAACCTGGAAAACTACCGCATCCCCGAGGCTGCCCGCGCTTTGCAGGATTTTGTGGATGACATGAGTAACTGGTATGTGCGCCGCAGCCGTCAGCGCTTCTGGGGCAAGGAGCTGACCCAGGACAAGATTAACGCTTATAAGACCCTGTACACTGCGCTGGTGACCACAGCCAAGGCTGCCGCTCCTATGATTCCCTTTATGACCGAGGATATTTATCAGAATCTGGTTCGCAATCTGGACAAGAACGCCCCCGAAAGCGTGCACCTGTGCGACTATCCGGTGTGCGACGAGAGCGCTATTGATTCCGAGCTGGAGCGTCAGATGGAGCAGGTGCTGCAAATCGTGGCTCTGGGCCGTGCCGCCCGTAACGAGGCCAGCCTGAAGAACCGTCAGCCTCTCGCCCAGATGTTTGTCCGGGCAGAGTTTGAGTCCGACCCGCTGTTCCAGCAGGTTATTGCCGAGGAGCTGAACGTGAAGGAGCTGCATTTTGTGAATGATGCTTCCAAGTTCACGAACTACACCTTTAAGCCTCAGCTGAAGCTCTTGGGCAAGAAGTTCGGCAAGCAGATTAACGAAGTGCGCACCGCACTGGCTGAACTGGACGGCAGCAAGGCCAAGCAGGAGCTGGACGAGACCGGCAAGCTGACCATCACCCTCTCCACCGGCGAAACGTCCCTCACCGAGGAAGAGCTGCTCATTGAGACCTCTCAGATGGAGGGCTTTGCTTCTATCACCGACCGCGGCGTGACCGTGGTACTGGATACCCGCCTGACTCCTGAATTGATTGAAGAAGGCTTTGTCCGCGAGGTCATCAGCAAGATTCAGTCCATGCGCCGCGACGCGGACTTTGATGTGCTGGACCACATCAATGTGACCATCAAGGCTGGCGACAAGCTGCTGGCCATTGTGGAAGGCCATAAGGATGAAATCGGCCACGATACCCTGGCCGACAGCATCGCTGCAGGCGAGCCTGTGGGAGAAGCCGTTGCCGAATGGGATATTAACGGCGAAAACGCTGTGATTGGCGTGGAAGTAGTTAGAAAATAATTTCGAGCTAAATAGAAAAATGAGAAGCCTCTCTGCAAAGTTCTTGTTTGCAGAGGGGCTTCAAATTTTTTTATTTTGTAAAAATCCCGATTTTAAGCCGTTTTTCCCATGATATACTTTCTTTTGTCAAAAAAACAAGGGAGCACCCCATTCTTTCTGCCGTCTACAATAAAGACAGAAAAACTTTTATAACAAGCTGTGGAAAGGATGGATAAACATGGATATTATGCAATCAGAGCACCCATTTTCTCCTGTGATTGGCGTGGAAGAAATTCGGGCAGCAACAGAAATCCTCAAAAAATACCGGCAAGGAAAATCTAATCTGGAAAAACGAGTTATCGAAAATGAACAGTGGTTTAAAATGCGCCATTGGCAGCAATTCCGAAACAAATCCCGGGAAGGGGACCCAGAGCCGGCTTCTGGATGGCTGTTCAATTCCATCGTTAACAAGCATGCCGACGCTATGGATAATTTTCCTGAATTGTGCGTATTGCCGCGGGAAGAAAGCGACCAGAAAACGGCGCAGGTATTGGGGGCTGTTTTACCGGCTATTTTGGAGCAAAACCAATTTGAACAGATTTATTCCGATATTTGGTGGAAAAAACTGAAAAGTGGTACGGGTGTCTATGGCGTTTTTTGGGACTCCAGCCTTGCAGGCGGTTTGGGCGATATCCGAATCCAGCCAGTGGATATGCTCAATCTGTTTTGGGAACCGGGCATCCGTAATTTGCAGGATAGCCGAAACCTGTTTACAGTGGAACTGGTGGACAACGAGGTACTGGAAGAACAGTATCCAGCGCTTCGTGGAACCCTGCATACGCCTTCTTTGGAAGTGGGAAGATATCTGTATGATGACAATGTGGATACCAGCGAAAAATCTGCTGTGGTGGATTGGTACTATAAGCGCGGAGGTCTGCTGCACTACTGCAAATATGTTAACGATACGGTCTTATATGCCAGTGAAAACGACCCACTTCTTGCACAAATTGGCTGGTATTCCCATGGTAACTATCCTTTTGTTACCGATGCGCTGTATCCTGATGAAGGAACTCCTGCAGGATTTGGCTGTGTGGATGTGATGAAAGATTGTCAAATGTATATTGACAGGCTGAACCAGGCGTTAATGCGCCATGCTATGATGGCTTCCCGGAAACGGTATTTTATCCGAGATAACGGTGCGGTAAATGAAAAAGAGTTTGCCGACTGGAACCGAGATTTTATTCATGTGGCAGGCTCCGGTCTTGGGGAAGACAGCATTCGCGAAGTGAGTATCGGTACCATTGACAATGTGATTCCCACTATGCTCAGCCAGAAAATTGAAGAATTAAAGGAAACCAGCGGAAACCGAGATTTTTCTCAGGGCGGTACCACTGGCGGTGTAACGGCCGCCAGTGCCATTGCAGCCTTACAGGAAACGGGCAGCAAACTCTCCCGAGATATGATAAAAGGGAGTTACCGGGCATTTGCCAAAGTTGGATATTTGTGTATTGAGCTGATGCGGCAATTTTATACCGAGCCCCGATGCTTCCGTATTGCTGGAGAGAACGGAGAGCAATTTCAAAGTCTGGACAACCGAGCCTTACTTCCTCAGCCGCAGGGCTCTGCTTTTGGACTGAATTTGGGTGAGCGGCTTCCAATATTCGATGTTCGGGTAGTCAGTCAAAAAGCGTCTCCTTTCAGCAAGGCGGCTCAAAACGAATTGGCAAAAGAACTGTACACGATGGGATTTTTCCGGCCTGATATGGGCGAGCAGGCGCTGGCCGCTTTGGAAATGATGGACTTTGAAGGAAAAGACATGGTAAAACGCACGGTCTCCCAAAATCAGCAAATGCAGGCGCAGCTTGCACGAATGCAGGAACAGCTGACACAGCTGGCAAAGGCAGCGGTACAGCAGCCGGGTTTGCAGGAAGGAACTTCGCCTGAAACACTGGAAAACACACCGGAGCCTATTGTACCGGATGAGGAAGCAAATTGATTGTGGCTGCATTTTACCGGCAGGGCGATTTTATAATTGGAGAAATTAGCGGCCATGCTGGGTATGCTGAGGCCGGAAAAGACATTGTTTGCGCGGCTGCTTCCATATTGGCTTTTTCGCTGGCAGAAGGATTGGAAAGAGAGCAAAAACGAGGCGGGCTGCAATCCTTAATGATTCACCGCGCTGCTGGTAAAATGCGCGTTTCCTTTTCTCCCAACCCGGAAAGGATGGAAAGTGTTGCTGCCTTAATAGAGGGAATTGTTATCGGATTTGAACTTTTATCCCAAAAGTTCCCGGAATTTGTCCGTTTGAAAATGAAAGAAGAATTATTCCTACAGAAAACATAAAAAATCCCGTCGGGAAAACATCCCGGCGGGATTTTTTGTATTTTACATGCTGATATTTTATCGAATCAATTTGCTTGCTACATCGGTATCACACAGCTGCTTGATACTGTAAACAGCCGCCAGCTGCGTAATATCATTCTCTTCAATATACTGATATATGTCAAAATTAAAATATCGCAAATCCACCACATGGATTTCGGAAAAATGCTGTGCCAAAAAGGGAATCATACAGTTGGCATAAGAGTCTTTAATCAGCAGCAGCTTTTCGCCATCTTTTACGGCGCTGTTGCGAATCACATCTACGCTATGGTTACCGCCCAGGAAGGTGGAATACTTGTCCTTTTCCTCCAAAAACTCCATCCAATACAAGTCATCCCGTACTGTCTCCCCTGTTTGCTGCGTAAGGGTGTTTTCCCCTTTATATCGGGGAATATAAAAATCATCCGGCTGCTGATTCCAATAAATGGCCTTGGAATACAGGGTTCCGAAAAAGCTGTCCGACACCTTTTCAAAATCATACATATCCCGGGAAACCGGCGTAAAGCCCATGGCTTTTGCCATTTCGGTATAGCCTACAAAAGCGCCTTCCAAATTCCAGTGATGGTCGGTTTTGTAGTAGTAATCCCCATTTTCCAAAGACAGGGCATCAAAAGTATCCACAACTGTTGTATTGCTGTCTGCCTTTTCCTCAATGGCTTTCAGCGCTTCCCGCTGGTCATATTCCGGCGCAAAGTCCGGGAGGTTGTCCGGCTGCTCCTGAGCACCGGAAGGAACTGCCAGAATGGTTAGCGGAAGCCCTGCATTAGCACTGAAACCCGTGATGGCGCTGATGTTATCTTCAAACACCGTAGTATGGTCAGGAGGCAAAAGCACCTCGTAAATATGGTCGTTTTTTCCAAAATACACGCCGCCCTCCGCAGGGGTGGTTCCATAATTGGAGCCCAAATCCTTTTTCCCGCTTGCCAGCATCAATTGGGTATGCAGGGCAATAAAGTCCCGGCGCAAGGGGAAATGGTCGGAAACATAGTTTTCCATATTATCCATAAAGGAGCCGTCCAGCAGGTTTTCCACGCTCAGTGTGGGAAACTCTTCCAGAACACGGTTCTCATCCGGCGAAAATTCTTCCTTGGGTATCACAAGCAGGGATACCGAGCCAACCGCAATCACCAGCAGCAGGAATACTGCCACAATGCAGCGTTCCCATCCACAGGTTTTGAGTATCTTTTTGAGTTTTTCTTTCATGGTCGGTTTCCTCCTCTCAGAACTGGAAATACAGGAACGGATTGTAGGAGTTATCCACCAGGAAACACACGCATACGATTAGCAGAGCACAATAGCCTACTGTCCAAACCGTTTTGCTCAGTGCATTTCCGGTGCGCATCTTCTCGGTGAGTTTCCCTGCCAGAGGCGAACTGCACAGAGCTGCAATGATGAGCGTTGGGCCAAATGTGAGCAGGCAATAGAGCCCCTGATTGTCAACCGGAACCGTACCTACGCTAAACATGGCCCCCAACATTCCAAACGCCTGCATAATATCTTCATAGGAGAAGAATACCCATCCGATTACCACTGCCAGGAAGCTATATAGCCAGGAGAAGAACCGTGGAATTTTGTCCAGCCATTTTCCCAAAAACAGCTTTTCGCAAATAATCAATATTCCAAAATATATGCCCCACAAAGCATAGTTCCAGCTGGCTCCATGCCAGATACCGGTGAGCAGCCAGACAATTGCCATATTCCGAACCGTAATCAATGTGCCGCGGCGGCTGCCTCCCAACGGGAAATAAACATATTCCTTAAACCAGGTACCCAAAGTAATATGCCAGCGCTGCCAGAATTCCCGCACACTGTGGGAAATATAAGGCAGCCGGAAGTTTTCGGGAATTTCAAATCCAAACATTTTGGCAAGGCCAATAGCCATGTCCGAATAACCGGAAAAGTCAAAGTAAATTTGGAAGGTAAAGGCCAGAATTCCCAGCCATGCCGTTAAGGTAGAAGGAGAGCCTAAATATTCCACCTTATCCGCCAGTGCCGCCACATTATTGGCGATAATCACCTTTTTGAACAGGCCTACCAGAAAACGCTGAGCACCTGCTGTAAACTTTTGAAGGGTTTCCTTTCGGGTAGTCATTTGAATGGCCAAATCTTCATATCGCACGATAGGGCCTGCTACCAAATGGGGGAAGAATGAAACATAGGCACCATAGTTCACAAGGCTGTGCTGGCGCGGCGCCCGGTCCCGATAAATATCGATGGTATAAGACATGGATTCAAAGGTATAGAACGAAATGCCAATGGGCAGCGCTACTTCGGGCACAGGGATGCCCAAGCCAGTGGCAGAATTAAATGTGGACACCAGAAGTCCCGAATATTTGAAGAACCCTAGCAGGGAGAGGTTTACAATCACACTCTCTATGACAAAGGCCTTGGCAATTTTAGGCTTGTCTCGGAATCGGTCCACCATAGCGCCATTAAAATAATCAATAAACGCTGTAAAGAGCATGAGCAGGATATACACCGGCTCTCCCCAGGCATAGAAAACCAAGCTGAACAGGAAAAGTACCAGATTCCTGAAACGCCGCGGTACAACAAAATAAACAATCAGTACCAGCGGCAAAAATACAAACATGAAAAACAGGCTGCTGAATATCATAGCTTCCTTCCTCTTTCGATAAAATTCAACAAACGGTTTGATTACAATAGAACTATGTGAAGCTGTCCCTGCTTCTGTGAACAGCGCTTTTGATTATAGCACAATTCTTCACTGGGAAAAAGTTACAAATTTTTATGAGCAAAACTTTTCCATTGCAATGTGGGGACAGTGTTCATCCATATATTCTTCCCCATAAGAAGAATATCCCAACTTTTCATAAAACCCTTTGGCCTGTACCTGTGCAGAAAGCATCAATTTTTCAGCCCCCTGTTTTTGGGCTTCCTTTTCCAGCCCTTCCATGACCAAACGTCCCAGCTCCCGGCCGCGCCATGGCTTTCGAACACAGATGCGTCCGACATGCCACACCTTGCAGTCATCTTCCCAATATGCACGTCCGGCGGCTACAGGAGTTTCTCCATCCATCACCACAAGATGGACAGCCTGCTTGTCAATGTCATCAAATTCATTGTGAAAGCCCTGTTCCTCTACAAAAACCTCCTCACGGATAGCCGCCGCCTGAGGAAGTTTTTCAAGGCCCTGCGCCGTGATATAATGATACTTCTTCTCCATCTTCATCCTCCTTAGGCCTTGTTGTGAATATCCAGCTGCGGGAAAGGTATTTCAATTCCTGCCTGGTCGAAGGCATTTTTTACCGACTCCTGCATTTCAAAATACAGCGGCCAATAGTTATCTGTTTCACACCAGATTTTTGCTACCACCATAATGCAGCTGTCCTTGTGCTCACCAATTGCCACCAATGGCGGCGGGTCCTGCAATACCTTTTCGTTTTCTGCAATCACCTGATTCAACACCTCTCTTGCTTGTGCAAGGTTGGTGCTGTATGATACCGAATAGCTTAAATCCAACCGGCGGGTTGTCTGCGCCGTATAGTTGGTAATAACACTGGCAGTCAACTCCGAATTGGGAATGACAATCTCTTTGTTGTCAAAGGTGTGCAGTGCCGTATACATAATTTCAATCCTATCAACCGTTCCTTCAACGCCTTCTACAGACAGGTAGTCCCCCACTCGGAAGGTGTGGGTAAATAAAATCTGCACCCCGCTGGCTACATTGCTCATACTGTCCTTTAAAGCCAAACCTACGGTCACACCCAATGCCCCGATTGCCGTAATAATCGAAGTTACGTCAAATCCCAGCTGCGCCGCTGCTGTAATGCCTATCAGAACTTTGAGAGCAATGCTGACCAGAGAACCAATAAAGGTAATCACACCGGCTTCTGCCTTTCCCCGCTCCAAAGCCTTCTTCAGTAGTTTCACCAAGGCTTTTGACAAAATCCATCCAACCGCTACTACAATTATGGCGCCTAATACCCGCGGCGCCATGTTTCCCAACCAGCCCAGCAGCCATTCAAAAAATTTTTCTAAATTCATTTTGTATGTATTCACTCCTTTACAAGGCTTCATCCAAATAATTTGATATCCATGTCCAGATAGTCATTCCTAATTATATCATTCACTCACAGCGGGCAAAAGAGGATTTTCAGCTTTTTTCAAAAATTGTGGCAACACCACTGAAAAACTTCCTATCAAGCCCCGATTGTGCTATAATATACCAAGTTTTATCCCTATGGGATATGATTCTGAAAGAGGAGGTTCTCAACCATGCAGCAGCTGCCCGGAACACAACCTGTGTATTATTCCGTGTGCCTGTTTCCTTTTGACACAGCGGAGCGTTTTCATGGACCTTTGGCCCAACTGCTGCGCACATTTTTTCAAAATGAAAAAAACACACGGATATCTGGGGAAGATATGGTCAGCGGACAGCTTTCCCGATATCGGGGGAGCGTTCATAAAAAACGGCTGAAATGGATGAGAAAAATCGGCCGAATCACCGTTGAAGAAACCCTGCCGGTGGAAGAAGGAACTGCTTTATTGTTCCGCACTCCAGAAGGGCAGGTTTCCGCCCGCGTCCTGTTTCAGGAAAACCACTGGGTAAAAACCAGTTATTTTCGCCCAGGTAACCTGCATCCCTTTGTAATATTGCAGCCGGCTCAGGATGGCAACTATATTATCAGGCTGGATTGGGATGGGGATAACAACTGCTTCCATCGCACTGATTTGCTGGCCTGTCCCTATGAGCCGGGAACCGCCCTGCAAAGTGCCATCAATTCCCGGGCTGGTGAGCCCAATGTATTAGCTTCTACCGACCAGGGCGATTTTTGTTACTGTGTCCGCGAAGAACAGGCTTTGCGTCTGCGTTTGGCAGAATGTCCAGAGGAATGTGGAAGCCTATCTGTCTTGCCAGCCTTTTTGGTAAAAAAGCAGGAATCCTCTGCACCTACAGAAAAACCAAAGCCTTCTATCTGTTTTGTTCAGGACAGCCCCGATGGCAGCTATGCTTCCAACCGGGAATTATTCCAAATCGATATAGAAATCCCTGCCACCCGTTATCTGGTGGCCGTCCGTCATGCCAATGGTGTCATTCAGGCTGATGGAAGAAGAATTAGCCGCCGAAAAGCACCAGAACCTTCTTTGGAAAAGCCCCAGACGCCTGCTAAACGGATTATTATCAGTGCAGAAGAATGCTGCGCCTATTTTGGAAAACTGATTAACGGCATGCGCAGTGGGCATGGACGCACTGCACAGGAAAACGGCGTAACTGCGTATGAAGGGAAATACTCCCTTGACCGGCGGGATGGCTGGGGGGTGTGTTACTACCGCTCTGGGGAGCCCTGCTATGCCGGAGGCTGGAAAGACGACCGACGGGATGGGTTAGGAGCTACTTTTCGGGAGGAAGACCACGCGCTGCATGTTGGTGTTTGGCAAGAAGGCGTACCGGGTAAAATTGGCTCTCTGTTTGATAAAAACGGTAACCTGTGCTTTGCTGGCCGTATTGAAAATGGGCAGAAGGAAGGCCTTGGGATTTCCTATCGGACAGAAGACGGCTCCCTTTTTGTGGGAAAATGGAAAAACAATCAGCCCACCGGTGAAGGGACTGAATTTGATGCCCAGGGAAATCTGATTTATACCGGAATGTGGAAAGACGGCAAACGCCATGGCAAAGGGACTGAATTTGATGCCCAAGGGAATGTGGTTTTTACCGGGGAATGGCGTGAAGACCGGTATTATGACGGGATTCATTACAGCCGTCTGAAGCCAAGTGATATGTAGCCTTCCCCTTAACGAAAGTAAGAAGGCTTTGAAGCAAAGGTTAACGGAACATATACTGTACACCGTCAATCACTTCGCCCATGGCGCGCATAGCTTTTCCGGCATTTTTTTTCATTTGCTTCTTGTCGGCTTTCATCATTTGTCCGCCAACCATGGTAACAGCGGCTCCCGCCAGCATACCAAGACCTACTCCTTTTACTACATTCATGGTACTCTTCATCATACAGCATAACCTCCCATATAACAGTAAAATTTTTAAAAATGCGGCCATATTCACTATGGTTCCCCCTCTTGCGGCAGGGTATGCCGCCAATTTTTAGCAGCCCCTTTTTTGAGGCGCTTGAAGGAGTCGATTTTTTGCCAACCCTTAATATTGTACTAGTTGAACCGGAAATTCCTCAAAACACCGGAAATATTGCCCGAACCTGTGCTGCTACCGGCGCAAGGCTTCACTTGGTAGGCCCTATGGGATTTACCATTGACGACCGCAAGCTAAAACGGGCCGGGCTTGATTACTGGCATCTGCTGGATATTTCCTATTACGACAGTCTCTCCGATTTTTTTGAAAAAAATCATGGAAACTTTTTCTTTTTTACGACCAAGGCCCGTAAGGCACATTCCGAAATGTCCTATCCTGACAATGCTTATCTGGTGTTTGGCAAAGAAACTGCCGGCCTGCCTGAAAAGCTGTTGTTTGAGCATCCTGACAGCTGTGTGCGGATTCCTATGATTGATGAGGCCAGAAGCCTGAACCTTTCCAACTCGGTGGCAGTGGGCGTTTATGAAGTCCTGCGCCAGTGGGATTATCCCGCTTTGAGCAGTGCCGGGAGGCTGCGGGAATATGATTGGGATGCTTCCCCCTATCATCAGCTGTAAAACGCTTCTCAAAATATGGATGAGCATCCTCCTGCTCCCTGTTTTTTGCCATCTCTTCCCGTTTTTTCAAAAACTCCCTGTTTGTCAGAGAAAAATCTCCGGTTTGCGGGGGATTTCCACTGAAACCGCTTGAAAAGCATAGGATTTTGTTATACAATAATAACAGTACTTTGTATTTTCTTTCACGATTCCTGAAAAAGAAGAATCAAAGCAAAAGGAGTGTATCGCACATGAACTATCTTAACAAAAAAACTGTCGAAGACATCGACGTAGCCGGCAAGAGAGTCCTCGTCCGCTGCGATTTTAACGTTCCCTTCGATGCCGAAGGCAACATCGCTGACCCCAAGCGTATTAACGAAGCTATGAAGACCATCAAATATCTGGTGGACCACAAGGCTAAGGTTATCCTGTGCTCTCATCTGGGCCGCCCGAAGGGTGAGTTCAACATGAAGTACTCTCTGGCTCCTGTTGCCGCTTACCTCTCCAAGGCTCTGGGCCAGGAAGTCAAAATGGCAAAAGACGTTATCGGCGAGAGCGCAAAAAGCATCGCTGCTTCTCTGCAGGATGGCGAAGTCGAGTTAATTGAAAACGTCCGCTTCCACAAAGAAGAGGAAAAGAACGACCCTGCTTTCGCTAAAGAGCTGGCTTCCATGGCTGAAATTTATGTGAACGATGCATTCGGTACCGCTCACCGTGCCCATGCTTCCACTGCTGGTGTGGCTGATTACCTGCCTGCTGTTTGCGGCTATCTGATTCAGAAAGAAATTTCTATCATGGGCGGCGCTTTGTCTGACCCGAAGCGTCCCTTCGTTGCTATTCTGGGCGGCGCTAAGGTTTCCGATAAAATCGGCGTGATTAACAACCTGATTGATAAAGTCGATACCCTGATTATTGGCGGCGGTATGGCTTATACCTTTATGAAGTCCCTGGGCTATTCCATCGGCACCTCCATCTGCGAGGACGACAAAGTGGAGTTGGCCAAAGATATGATGGCCAAGGCCAAAGAGAAGGGCGTTAACTTCCTGATTCCCGAGGATAACATTGTTGCCGATAAGTATGCTGCCGATGCAGAGGCTAAGCTGGTCAACTCTGACACCATCCCCGATGGCTGGATGGGCCTGGATATTGGACCCAAGACCCGCGAGAAGTTTGCAGCTGCCATTAAGAACGCCGGAACCGTTGTTTGGAACGGACCGATGGGCGTTTCTGAGTGGGAGAAATTTGCAGAAGGCACCATCGCTGTGGCAAAGGCTGTTGCCGAAAGCGGCGCTATCTCCATCATCGGCGGCGGCGACTCCGCTGCAGCTGTTGAGAAGCTGGGCTTCGCCGACAAGATGACCCACATCTCCACCGGCGGCGGCGCTTCCCTTGAATTCCTGGAGGGCCTGGTTCTGCCGGGTATTGCCTGCCTGAACGAGAAGGACGCCTAATCAATGTGAACACAGGGCGGGAGAGTCTCAGGCTTTCCCGCCCTTTTTCAACCAATGACCTATGAGTGATTATGAGAAAGGAAGTTCTCCCATGAACAAAGCTGTTAGAAAGGCTGTTATTGCCGGTAACTGGAAAATGAACAAGACCCCCGCTGAAGCAAAAGAGCTTCTGAACGCCATTGCTCCCCTGGTAAAGGACGCTGGCTGTGACGTGGTTGCCTGTGTTCCCTATGTAGATTTGCAGACCGCTCTGGAAGCTACCGCTGGCACCAACATCAAAATTGGCGCTGAAAACTGCCACTGGGAGCCCTCCGGTGCTTTCACCGGTGAGATTTCTGCCGATATGCTGGCTGCAATGGGTGTTGAGTATGTCATCACCGGCCACAGCGAGCGCCGCACCTATTTCGGTGATACTGACGTGACCGTACAGAAGCGCACCCGTGCCGCTCTGGACAAGGGTCTGACCGTTATCGTGTGCGTAGGCGAATATCTGGAGCAGCGCGAGCAGGGCATCACCGCTGAGCTGGTGGCCATGCAGACTAAGATTGCTCTCCAGGGCGTTTCCAAAGAAGAGCTGGCCCGCGTGATTATCGCTTATGAGCCTGTGTGGGCTATCGGCACCGGCCGTACCGCTACCGCTGAGCAGGCAAACGAGGTTTGCGCTGTGATTCGCGGCGTGATTAACGATTTGTATGACGCTGAGGCTGCTGAGAAGATGGTCATTCAGTACGGCGGCTCCATGAACGCCAAAAACGCTGCCGAGCTGCTGGCTCAGCCCGACGTGGATGGCGGCCTGATTGGCGGCGCTTCTTTGAAGCCTGCTGACTTTGCCGAAATTGTAAAGGCTGCTACTGTCGGCTGATTTTTTCAAGAAAAACAGGGCTTCTCCCTGAGACTCCCTGAATAGAAACAGGGGGCTGGCGCAGTGAAATCGCTGTATCAGTCCCCCGTTTGCTGTTTTTGCTTTTCACTTGTTGCGGCACTGCCGCAGAAAGGAATGATTCCCATGAAAAAACCTCTCGTTCTGATGATTCTGGACGGTTTCGGCTGCGCTGCCAAAGAGGGCAACGCCATTGCCGCCGCCAATAAGCCCAATATTGACGCTCTGTTTGCTTCCAACCCTGTCACCCAAATCGGCGCTTCTGGCATGGACGTGGGCCTGCCTGACGGCCAGATGGGCAACAGCGAAGTGGGCCACACCAACATGGGTGCCGGCCGCATTGTGTATCAGGAGCTGACCCGCATCACCAAGTCCATCCAGGACGGTGTGTTCTTTGAGAACGAAGCTTTTGTGGCTGCCATGGAAAACGCCAAGAAAAACGACAGCGCCCTGCACCTCATCGGCCTGTTGTCCGACGGCGGCGTACACAGCCACAATACCCACCTGTATGCTCTGGTGGAGATGGCCAAGAAATTCGGCCTGACCAAGGTGTATGTCCACTGCCTGCTGGATGGCCGTGATGTGCCCCCCAGCTCCGGCAAGGACTATGTGCAGCAGCTTTCTGACAAGCTGGAAGAAATCGGCGTGGGCAAAATTGCTACCGTTATGGGCCGCTACTATGCTATGGACCGCGACAATCGTTGGGAGCGCGTGGAAAAGGCATATGCTGCCATGGTATACGGAGAGGGCGAAAAGGCTGCCTGCGGCGTGTGTGCAGTGGCCAAGTCCTATGAGAACGATGTAACCGATGAGTTTGTGGTTCCCTGTGTTGTGGATGGCGCTGCCCCCATTCAGGCCAATGACTCTGTCATCTTCTTCAACTTCCGTCCTGACCGTGCTCGTGAAATCACCCGCACCTTTGTGGACCCGGACTTTAATGGCTTTGAGCGCCGTAATGGCTTCTTCCCTCTGACCTATGTGTGCATGACCCAGTATGATGCTACCATGCCCAACGTACAGGTTGCCTTCAAGCCCCAGAGCCTGAAGAACACTCTGGGCGAGTACCTTTCCGCTAACGGCAAAACTCAGCTGCGTATTGCCGAGACCGAGAAGTATGCTCATGTGACCTTCTTCTTCAACGGCGGCGTAGAGACCGTTTATGAGGGCGAGGACCGCATTCTGGTCAAGTCCCCCAAGGTTGCTACCTATGACCTCCAGCCCGAGATGAGCGCTTATGAGGTTACCGACAAGATGGTCGAGGCTGTTAAGAGCGGCAAGTATGATGTCATCATCCTGAACTATGCAAACTGCGACATGGTCGGTCACACCGGCGTATTCGAGGCCGCTGTGAAGGCCGTAGAAGCCGTTGACACCTGCGTGGGCCGCGTGGTGGAAGCCATCCGCGAAATGGACGGCGTGCTGCTGTTGACCGCTGACCATGGTAACGCTGACCGCATGGTGGACGAGGACGGAAGCCCCTTTACTGCTCATACCACCAACCCGGTTCCCTTCTGCGTAGCAGGTTATTCCTGCCAGCTGCGTGAAGGCGGCCGTCTGGCTGATATTGCCCCCACTATGCTCCAGATTCTGGGCCTGCCCCAGCCGGAGGAAATGGACGGCAAAACTTTGATTCAGGAATAATCTTTGTGATAATAAAAACCCGCTGCCCTGCAGAACAATCTGCGGGACAGCGGGTTTTTTCATTTTGATTGGTGATTATTCTTGAAAATCAAATTGGTCGCTGAATTTTTCCTTAAAGATATCAAAAATAGTATTGAGCAGCTCTTCGTCTTCTACCGGCAGATAGCTCTCCATGTCGTCGTCTTCTTCTACCACTTCGAGGATTACTACCGTGTCGGTATCGTCACCTTCAGACGGCAGCAGGACTACAAACGCCCGCTCCTGATACTCTATCAAATCCAGGAATTCAAAAGATACCTCATTGCCGTCTTCATCAGTCAATACGATGATATTATCCAGCTCTTCATCCATGCCATTTTCCAATAATGTTTCGTCCATATATGCCGCCTCCTGTTTCATAAAATACGAAAATATAGGTTTATAATAAACAAAAATCTCGTTTATGTCAATGGATTTCCCTCTGAAATTAAATAAATCTTTTGTCTTAACGCTATCTTATAGATTTTTCGGCTGTGACAGCTTTTCAGAATCAAGAATAATGGTCACAGGGCCGTCGTTTATCAGAGAAACTTTCATTTCGGCTCCAAAATCTCCGGTTTTTACATTTCCGACTCCCAGCTTTTTACACTCTTCCACAAACTGCTCATAAAGCGGTATTGCCTCTGCCGGAGCTGCCGCATCACTAAAAGAAGGGCGCGTTCCTTTTTTGCAATCAGCTCCCAGCGTAAAATTGGATACTACCAGCATATCACCGCCAATATCCAAAAGGGATTGGTTCAGCTTTCCCTGTTCGTCCTCAAAAATACGCATTTCGCAGGTTTTTTTTGCCATTTGCCGTACATGAGCTGGTGTATCGCCGTCCATTACTCCCAAAAGTACCATTAACCCCTGTTCAATCTTTCGGCAGTCCAACACTTTCCGGCTGGGTTCCTCAATAATCTCCACTTGGGCCTCCAAAACCCGCTGCAACACTGCTCTCACCTGTTATCCATTCCTTTCCTATGATGCCTTTGCATTCATGATAACATAAAATTCTTTTGGAAAAAAGCCCTTGTGTGCATAAACGGTCCCATTTCGCTCATAGTAATTCCAGATTCATTTGGAAAGGGCGGTTAGCATGGAGCCTGTGAGACTGGAACTGGAAAATGTGTGTAAAACCTATTATCAAGGGGAAACACCCGTCCATGCCCTATCCCATGTTTCTTTGTCCATAGAACCGGGAACCTTTTTATCAATTACTGGTCAGTCTGGCAGCGGAAAATCTACTCTGATGAATATTTTAGGTTGCCTGGATGTCCCAACCAGCGGCATTTATCGCATTGGCGGCCGGGAAACCGGAAATATGAATTCCCATGAGCTGGCTTCATTCCGCAACAGAACCATTGGGTTTGTATTTCAAAACTTTTGCCTCATTCCCTCGCTGGATGCTACCGAAAATGTCGAGCTCCCTCTGCGCTATCAGGGGCTTCCCAGAAAAGAACGTCACCGTATGGCAGAAGAGGCACTTTGCCGGGTAGGCCTTTCCCAGCGCCTGCACCACCGTCCCAGCCAGATGAGCGGCGGGCAGCAGCAGCGGGTGGCAGTAGCACGAGCCATCGCTGCAGGCCCTTCTGTTATCCTTGCCGATGAGCCTACCGGTAATCTTGACAGGGCTTCAGGAGAAGGGGTTATGGCTATTTTAAAAGAGCTGAACGAGGAAGGAAAAACCGTAGTTTTGATTACCCATGATGACAAAATAGCTAAAACCGCTCGGGAACAGGTGCGTATTCGCAATGGAATCGTCAATTGACAAAGGTTTCTTTCATGCCGTATAATGGGGTCATGGCAGACCTTGGTAATCCATTGTATTGCCGTTTTCAAGGTCAGGGTGGTTTGAGCCCCGTACAAACCACAGTCGGTTATGGTCTGCCAAAACATATCAGGTTTTGTCACATTTTTTGTAAAGGGCCTGTGATAGTTGGCGCAGAACAGGCACTGGCCTTTCCTGCCGTTATACACAGAACCCCAACTTAAGGAGGGATTTTCCCATGGCAAACAAGATGTTGGAACTTCATGACATTGATGTCCCAGAGTTTTTGAAAGTTCTGGATACCTGTGTCGGTAACGTCTATTTGATGACGCGTGAAGGAGATAAATTGAACCTGAAAAGCAAGCTTTGTCAGTTAGTGGGCCTGACACAGCTTATTGAAGGCGGAAAAATTGCAGAGGCTTTCGTCATGTGCGATAATGAAGAAGACGAACGCAGACTGTTCCGTTTTAACCTCTTCAAGAAAACCGATAACTAATTTTCCAATTCAAACCTTCGGCCGCAGTCAGACGAAACTGTTTTTCGCTGCTGCGGCTCTTCTTTTCCCGTCAAATTTTAAGAAAAAGGAGTGTTACTTGTGAGCCGGAATTCTAAAAAAACAGCGGTTCCCTTTTCTCTGGCAGGTATTCTGGTAATTTGCCTTATCCTATTCTTTCAATCCGATATTCTGCCTTTTGACAACAGTTCCACCGAAACAGGAAACTCTGCTGCTTCAAATCCATCCGGGGTGTCTTCTCCCAGCCTCCTCACCGAAGCACAAATCTATTATATCGATGTGGGACAGGGAGACAGTGAACTGATTCGTTTAAAAGAAAAAGACGGCGATTCTTTTGATATCCTGATTGACGCTGGTACCCGCTCTACAAAACAGGAACTTTCAGACTATCTCCGCCAGCTGGGCGTGCAGGATATTGATATTTTAATTGGCACGCACCCCCATGAAGACCATATTGGAGGCATGGCACAGATAATACAGGATTTTCCAGTAAATGCCCTGTATCTGCCCGAAACTTCGGATGACATGACGCCTACTACCAAAACCTATGAAAACCTTTTAAACGCTGTAGAAGAAAAAAATCTGTCAGTATATGCCGGAAAGGCTGGTCAGACCATTTTAGATTCTGAAAATGTATCTATGACTATTCTCAGCCCATTTGGGACAGACTATGAGGATTTAAACCTCTATTCTATTGTGACACGCCTGACAGTAGGCAACACTTCTTTTCTTTTTGAGGGAGATGCCGAAATGGAAAATGAGGAGGAAATTCTTGAATCTAATGCAGATATTTCCTGCGACGTCATCAAACTGGGACATCATGGAAGCTCTACCTCTTCTCTGGAAGAATACATAAAAGCCGCAGCCCCTGAAGATGCTGTGATTTCCTGCGGAATTGATAACGATTACGGACACCCACACAAGGAAACCCTGGACTTAATGGAAAAACTGGGCATCAATATCTATCGCACCGACCAACAGAAAACACTTTTGGCCAAAACAGATGGAAACAATATCTCTTGGGAAACAGGCCTATATTCTGTCATTGACGCTGCAAGCTAACGGGAACTTCTGGAAAAATCCTATAAAATCCTTTATAATAAAAGGGAAATTTATTTTGCGGTATAAAATCGGATTCCTCTCTTCCGATTTTATACTGCGCTGATAAGGAGCGTGCCGAAATGAACTGGAAAAAACTCAAAAGCGGTACCGATATCCGCGGTACTGCCATTGACGGAGAAAAGCCCATGTCTCTGACTGACGATGTGGTTTCTCAAATCGCTGCCGCCTTTGCTTCTTGGCTCTCTCAAAAATGTGGAAAAAAAGTCCCCGAATTAACAATTTCCGTAGGCCGCGACTCCCGCATCTCCGGCCCCCGTATCCGCGATGCTGTTACTGCCGCTCTTATACTGCGGGGGGTAACGGTTTTGGATTGCGGGCTTGCTTCTACCCCCTCCATGTTTATGACTACTGTGGATTTACCCTGTGACGGTGCCATTCAGATTACCGCCAGCCACCACCCCTATGACCGCAATGGACTCAAATTCTTCACCCGTGACGGCGGACTGGATGCTCCCGACATTGATGTGCTGCTTTCCCTTTGCGAAAAACAAGAGCTGCCGTCAAAAACAGAAGTTCCGGGAAAAGTAATCCCTACGGACTACATGATTCAATATGCGGCTCATTTGCGCAGCCTGATTCAAAAAGGCGTTCATGCAGAAGATTATGAGCATCCGCTGTCTGGATTTAAAATTGCAGTAGACGCGGGAAATGGTGCAGGTGGTTTCTATGCCCGGGATGTTTTGGAGCCTTTGGGCGCTGATGTGTCTGGAAGCCAATTTTTAGAGCCGGACGGCATGTTCCCCAACCATATTCCCAACCCGGAAAACGAAGAAGCCATGGCCAGTATTTGTGCTGCTGTAATCCGCTCTCAGTCTGATTTGGGTGTTATTTTTGATACGGATGTAGACCGAGGAGGCGCCGTTGATTCTCGTGGGGAAGAAATCAACCGAAACCGTTTGGTTGCCATTGCCAGTGCGATTGCTCTGGAAGGAAACGAAGGGGGAACCATCGTCACCGACTCTATTACTTCTGATGGACTGAAAACCTATCTGGAAGAGACGCTGGGCGGCCATCATCATCGTTTTAAGCGCGGGTACAAAAACGTTATCAACGAAGCCATTCGGCTCAACCAGGAAGGAATTAACTGCCCGCTGGCCATTGAGACTTCCGGTCATGCTGCATTGCGGGAAAACTATTTTTTGGATGACGGCGCCTATTTGGTAACAAAAATCATTATCAAAATGGCCTGCCTGCGTCGGGAAGGAAAATCACTGGATTCCCTGCTTGCCCCGCTGGCCGAACCGGTCGAAGCCCGGGAAATCCGTTTGCCCATTATAGAAGAAAACTTCCGCCCCTGTGGCGAAGAAGTGCTTCGTGTGCTGGAAGACCACGCTGTTAAAGAGGGCTGGAATATTGCACCGGACAACCGCGAAGGCTTGCGGGTATCTTTCCCTGTCGGGCAGGGGGATGGCTGGTTCCTGCTGCGGTTGAGCGTTCACGACCCGATTATGCCGCTGAATATTGAAAGCAATTCTGTCGGTGGTGTAAAAATTATTGCCAAAACGCTGTATGATTTTCTCCTAAGTGTCCAGGGACTGGATTTATCTCCTCTCAAAAACTTTTTAGAGATAGACTGAAAATCTATCAACTATAAAACAAGGGCCTCTCTGCAAAACAGAGAGGCCCTTGTTTTATATAGTTATGGTTATTGTCCGCTTTCGTTTCCTTCAGAATGCTCTATTTTTTCTCCATCAATCAAACGCTGTGCAAAAGCCTGACAAGCCTGATAATATTCCATATCATCTTCGTTATTTAAAAAGCTGGTATCTTCTACCGAGCGAATGGCCAATCCCAAAGGCCCCATATATGCAAGAACCTGTTCATCAGTAAGGACATCCATCGTTAAATCCATTTCCGTAAGGCCTTTGCAATCTTCCCAATCCACCTTCATATTCTCATAGTCTGTTGCGCCTTCTTCTGGCGTTGTTCCATCCGTATAAGTGAAGAAACCTCCCTGGTCTTGTGCCCACTGGAGACTCTTACTGTCGCAAAGATAGATAACGGAATCAAAATTGCTGGCATCACCCATAAAACGCACTGTGTTAGCCTGCTGGATTTGCGGGTCGTTAGAAGTACCTCCCACTGCATATTGGGCAATTTTTACAACTATCTGCCCATCGCCATTCCGGTCATCAGCATACTCTGTCAGCTCTTCTTCCAAACGGGTGACCATATCAGATAGGTACGTATCCTGTGTTAAAAGTCCAATAGTATAGTCCGGCTCCACTTTGGAAACAATGGAATAGATAATACTCACTGCAAGTGCCAATGCTACTACTCCCAGTCCCAACTGGATTTTATGGTAATACCACCAGTTTGCCCGTTTTTCTTTTGCTGTTTTCAACTCAATTTGATTGCTGTGTATGGTATCTTCCTGATTATCCAGAAAAAAATGCTCTCTGGGCACCACAACTCACTCCTTTATTTCAGGCACTATAAAAAGTGCAAATGCCGTGTTTATTTATTGTATCAGGTTTGTATGGCTGCTACAAGTTTAAATTATGAACAAGAAAGAAAAAGCGCGAAATTTACATTTTTTTCACAGTCTTCCTGTAGTGTTTAATTTTAAAAATAAAGCCCCGGACACTTTTGTCAGTATCCGGGGCCATGAATGAATAAAAACGATTAAAAACGGAAATCTCTCATGCCGCCTTCCATATCATGAAGGTGTTCAAATACTTTTTCCCGTACTTTTTCGTTGGGAATGGTTTCCGCTTCTTTTTCAATCACTTCCAGCGCCAGTTTGCGAGTTTCGGGGCTTGCATAGTCTTCTGCATATTCTTTCAGCGTCATCAGCGCATTGGGATGGCAGCAGTTGCGAATCTGGCCAGCCTTTACCAAACTCATAAAGCGGTCGCCTGTACGGCCTTCCCGATAGCAGGCTGTGCAGAAGCTGGGCACATGGCCATTTTCCAGCAGCCAATGGACTACTTCATCCAAAGAGCGATGGTCGCTGATTTCAAACTGCGCGGAGTTTTCTTCTGGATGGTTCTCGGCATATCCGCCAACGGTTGTCTTGGAGCCGCCGCTGATTTGGGATACACCATAGGGGAGCACCATTTCACGGGTACGCTGGGATTCACGGGTCGAAATAATAATGCCGGTATAAGGGACTGCAATGCGAAGCACAGCCACAATCCGCTGGAACAGCTCGTCGGAAATGGCGTTCTCATAGTCAGAAACATCCACATCATCGGCATTGCGCAGACGGGGCACACTGATGGTATGGGGGCCTACGCCATGGACAGCCTCCAGGTGCTCAGCATGCATGAGGATACCGACAAAGTCATACTTATACAGGTTCAGGCCGAACAGCACGCCGCAGCCTACATCGTCAATACCGCCTTCCATCGCACGGTCCATTGCCTCGGTATGATATGCATAATTGTGCTTGGGGCCTGTGGGATGCAGGTATTCATACTGCTCCTTGTTATAGGTTTCCTGGAACAGGATGTAAGTACCAATGCCGGCTTCCTTGAGCTTGCGATAATTTTCCACGGTGGTTGCGGCAATGTTGACATTCACCCGGCGAATCGCACCGTTCTTGTGTTTGATAGAATAGATGGTCTTAATGCTCTCCAGCACATACTCAATGGGACAGTTTACCGGGTCTTCACCGGTTTCCAGCGCCAGACGCTTATGGCCCATATCCTGCAAAGCAATAACTTCCTGCCGGATTTCTTCCTGTGTCAGCTTGCGGCGGGCGATATGCTTATTTTTGTGATGATATGGACAGTACAGACATCCATTGACGCAGTAGTTGGACAAATACAAAGGAGCAAAAATTACAATTCGGTTGCCATAAAAAGCATCCTTAATTTCTGCCGCACGGTTAAAAATCCGCTGAATAACATCTGGGTCTTCACACAGCAGCAGCAAAATAGCTTCCCGGTGGCTCAGACCCTTATGGTCTGCACTTCTATCAAGAATCTGGTTAATTAGTTCCAGATTTCCTTTATTTTCTTCGGCCCAGGCAATACTGTCCTTAATTTCTTCATCATTGATAAAGTCCTCGGCTTTGAGGGAATACTTGTCATACATAAAGAGGTCGCTTCCTTTCGAAAAAATACTACATCCGCGAAGCGTCCGAAAAAACAAAAAACGCGCCACTCGGCGCGTTTCTTCCCAATCTTACCCAAAATCGGAAGGGATGCTTCACGCCGCCTTACCAGCAGGAACAGGGAAACACCTGACACCTTTTGATTCAGGAGCTGCGGAAATTTAAATTTAGTATACACCAGCAGGGAATTCTCCTTTTGGCTGATACATTTTTACTCTACCAGCCAGAGAGAAAAATGTCAAGTTTTTTACAGAATTATTTTTATGATTCCAACAACTTTCTCTCATATTGACAGTGATTTGTACCTGTACTACAATGATACCACCTGATACTACCAATAAGGAGTTGGATACTATGGTACGATTTGCTTTGCTCAGCGGCTGGCATGTCCATACTGGATGGTTTGCCGGAGAACTTCTAAAAAGCGGTGCTGGAAAATTTGTAGCCGTGTGGGATGAAGATGAATCCCGGGGCCGGAAATATGCGGAAGAATTTGGCGCGGAGTTTGAGCCAAATCTTTCGGCGGTGCTCGCCCGGGAAGACGTGGATGCCGTTATGGTCGAGTGCCCCACTACCAAACACCGGGACGTCATTATTGCAGCAGCAAAAGCTGGAAAGCATATCTTTACGGACAAGTCTATGGCATTGAACATGGAGGATTGTGCTGCTATTCGAAAGGCTGTGGAAGAAGCCGGGGTAAAGTTTACGGTTTCTATGGAATCGAAGATTCTGGGACCCTATCGCTATTTAAAACAGCTTATAGATGAAGGAAAACTGGGAAGGATTACTTCCCTCTATTTCCGCCGTTCCCACGGAGCTGCACTGGACAAAAATATGCTTCCGGCTTATTGGTTCGATGCGAATCAAACTGGCGGGGGTGTTACGCTGGATTTAGGCTGCCACGGTTTGTATATGCTGCCATACTACTGTGGGAAACCCAAAACGATTACCTGCCGTATGGCAGAATTGTATGGCACTGGGAGTGATGAGCTTTCCACCACTGTGATGGAATTTGGAAACGGCGCTATGGGCACGGCTGTGACTTCCTTTGTTTCCTGCCCTGGTGTGAATATGATGGAAATTGTGGGTACAGAAGGAATGGCCATTGTTTCCGGCAATGGGCCAGAAGAGTATCGGGTATTGCTGCAATCTTCCCATATGCCTGGATTTGAAAAGCTTGCGCCCGTCGAGAAAACTTGGCAGGACGCAGAATATCCCATTGTCTGCTTTGCCCGTCTGGTAGAATCGGAAGAGAAGGAAGCGCCGGAATATAATCTGGAGCAGGCAGAACTGTTAACTTCCATTATTTGCGCTGCATATGAATCTGCCCATACCGGAAAACCCGTTACACTGTAAAAAAGTATATTGACTTAGGCCGCCCTATGGGGCGGCCTTTTTTATTTTTCTATCCCTCTTGACACATTGTACTATGCGTGATATAGTATAGCGCGAAGGGAGGTATTTAAGTGGACATTCAGTTAAAACGCGGCCTTCTTGAAGTGTGTGTATTGGCCGCTATTAAAAACCAGGATTCCTATGGCTATCAGATTATCAAGGATATGAAGCCTTATGTAGAGATTTCAGAATCAACCCTCTACCCCATCCTGCGGAGGCTGGAAACTGCGGAACTTCTTACCGTCCGTTCTGTAGAACATTCAGGGCGGCTGCGTAAATATTATCACATTACAGCGGCTGGTTTAGAGAGGATTGCAGCTTTTCAAGAGGAATGGAAAGAAATCCTTACAATCTATCAATTTATTACCAGGGAGGAGACTGGCCATGAATAAGCAAATGTTTCTGGAAGCCTTACGGCAGCAGTTAATGGGATTATCCCAGAATGATATGGAAAAATCGCTGGAATATTACAGCGAAATGATTGACGACCAAATAGAAGATGGAATTTGTGAAGAAGACGCAGTATCTGCTATGGGGGCTCCCGATACAATTGCAGCACAAATTTTTATGGATATGCCCTTGCCAAAAGTGGTGAAAGCAAAAGCAAGGTTCTCACATCCCCTTCGGGTTTGGGAAATAATTCTGTTGATAGTAGGCTCTCCGGTATGGTTCCCGCTGGCTCTCTCCGCCATACTTCTCTTCTTTGTCTGCTATATGGTCATATGGATTATGATTTTTGCTTTATACGCCATCGACTTTTCTTTTGTCATAGGCGCCATTGCCGGATTCATACAGGGAGGAATTTCAATATTTACTATGGGAGGAATGCAGGCAGCCTTTTATTTTGGCGGCGGCCTAACTTCTCTGGGCATTGCCATTCTGCTGTTTTTTGCATTTAACATTCTGTCTGTCAAGTTAGTCCATTTAAGCCGGCAGTTTGTATTATGGGCAAAATCCCGCTTTGTAAGAAAGGGTGATAACAAGTGAAAAACAGAAAAAAGATTTGGAGTATCGTTGCAATCTGCTGTATTGCAGCTGGCTTGATTATGTCTGTTTCAGCCATCGCGGCTGCTGGATTTGATTTTTCAAAATTCAACAGCGTTCAATATGAAGAAAAAACGTATACCATTTCTGACAGCTTTGAAAATATTGAGATTGCAGCAGACTGGGAAACGGTAGAATTGCTTCCTTCTAAAAGCCAAAATTGCCAAGTGGTATGCAGCGAAAATGATGATTTGCAATATACAGTAAAAGTTGAAGACAACATACTCAAAATTGAACGGCATGAAGACAGTCAGTGGTTTGAAAATATCTGTATTTTCTGGTTTTCCAGCAGCCCGAGTATCACTGTATATTTACCGGAAAGAGAATATAAAAATTTAAAAGTTGCCACCTCCAGCGGCGATATCATAGTCTCTGAAAAATGTGCATTTTCTGCAATTGACGCAAAAACAGCCAGCGGAAACCTGTCTTTCAATTCGGCAGTTTCCAAAGATTTACATCTAGTTTCTTCCAGTGGCAACATTTTTGCGCAAAACTTTGCCGGAGATACCTTGAAAATTGAATCTGCCAGCGGCATAATCACACTGGAAGACTGTACATCAGAATCCATGTGGCTAACCAGTACCAGCGGTGATATGGTGTTGACAAAAACTCTTGCAAAACAGGAAATGAATCTTCAGGCTTCCAGCGGAAATATCTCTCTTTCAGAATGTGATGCCCCTCAAATCGTAATCCAAACTTCCAGCGGGGATGTGGGCGGCTCCCTTTTGAGTGGGAAAGAATTTTCTGCAATAACATCCAGCGGGGATGTAATTTTGCCGGAAGATTCCTCCGAAACAGAAAAATGCAGCATTATCACAAGCAGCGGTAACATTCGGTTTACCATACAGGGATGAGCTTTTTCAGCCTGTAATATTGGGAATCGTGGGTTTTCATCATTTTTGCCTTTTCCAACCTGATAATTTGTGATATGATATCACTATACCAGAGAAAAGCGCGAAAGTTTTTCTGAAGTTTATGATGAAAGGATTGTTTCAGAATGGAATACGTGTTTTCTAACAGAGTACAGGCACTTAAGCCCTCTGCTATCCGTGAAATATTTAAATATGCCGCTGACCCGCAAGTGATTTCCCTGTCTGCCGGCAACCCGGCTCCCGAGGCATTCCCAAAAGAGGCTATTGCGGAAATTACCGCCCGGGTTATGGCCGAACGTCCCATTGACGCCCTGCAATACGGTCAAACGGAGGGCTATGTGCCCCTGCGGAAAACTGTGGCTGCCTACATGAAAAAGACCCATCATGTTGGCCGTGATTTTGATGATATTCTCATTACTTCCGGCGCACAGCAGGTGATGGACTTACTTACCAAATCCTTGTGCAATGAAGGCGATGTGGTCATTTGTGAAGAGCCCAGTTTTATCGGCTCTCTCAACACCTTCCGCTCCTATAAAGTCCGCCTTCGCGGGGTTCCTATGGAAAAGGACGGCATGGATATGCAGGCGCTGGAAAAGGCCTTGCAGGAAGAAAAGACCGCTAAATTTATTTATACCATTCCCAACTTTCAAAACCCCTCCGGCATTACTATGAGCTGGGAGAAACGCAAGCAGATGTATGAGCTTGCCAAAAAATATGGCGTGATGATTTTGGAAGATAATCCCTATGGCGATTTGCGCTTTGCCGGGGAACATGTACCTGCCATTAAGAGCCTGGATGAAGAAGGAATTGTCATGTATGCCGGCACCTTCTCCAAGGTGATTTCTCCCGGCATCCGGGTAGGATATGGGATTGGCCCCAAGCCGGTATTGCAGAAAATGATTGTGTGCAAACAGGGTGAGGACGTTCACACCGGTATGCTGTCTCAGATTATCTGCGACGAGTTTATGACCCGCTATGACTATGACGCTCACTTAGCAGGCCTCAAGGATATTTACCGCAAGAAGAGCGGCATTATGCTGGAGCAAATGGAAAAGCACCTGCGCCCCTTGGGCATTGACTGGAATCCCATTGAAGGCGGTCTGTTCCTGTGGTGCACACTGCCTGACGGTGTGGATATGCCCGCCTTCTGTAAGGCCGCTGTGCTGAACAAAGTCTGTGTGGTGCCGGGCAATGCATTCCTCACTGATGACACTGCTCCCTGCCAGGCTTTCCGCATCAACTTCTCCACGCCCACCGATGAACAGCTGGTACGTGGTATTGAGATTCTGGCAGAAACGGCCAAACAGGTATTCGCCAAATAAAAAAGGAGCCATTATATGAGTCTAATTCAAATTACCGACCGGATATGGTATCTTCCCGCCTGTGAGGAAAATGACCGGCCGGTACTTGGATATATTCGGGGCGACCAGTATGCACTGCAAATAGATGCCGGCGCTTCTCCGGCTCACGGGGAAGAATTTTCCCGGGAGCTAAAACGCCTTTTATTGCCTGCACCGGATTTTGCAGTGCTTACTCATTGGCACTGGGACCATACCTTTGGTCTCTTCGGACTTCATTGTCCGGCTATTGCCTGCGAAGAAACCCAGGCCATTTTGGAAAAAGTCTCCCACTGGCAATGGACACCCCAGGCTATGGCAAAGCGGCTGGAAACCGGTGAAGAAATTCCTTTTTGTGATGAACATATCCGGGTGGAGTATGATAACCCGGAAACCATTCGGGTAACACTCCCTGAAATCACTTTTCAAACAAAAATGACCATAGACTTGGGCGGAATCACCGCACAAATTCTCCACATGCCTGCCACTCATTCTCCCGATTGTACGGCTGTACTTCTCCCAGAAGAACGATTCATTTTTTTAGGGGACGCTCCGTGTGGGGATTTTTATGGCAGGAATGGCGGATATGATTTGAAAGCCCTGCAGGAAATGATGGCATTTTTAAGAGAAATTCCCGCGGACCAATGCTGTCTTGGTCATGGAGAACCGGAAATGATGCAATCACTTCTACAAGAACTGCAAGAGGAAATTTTGATTCCGGCTGTCCAAAATGGAGAAACTTGTGAGTAAGCGGCATAAATCGTATATAGAGTTGTCCGACTCTGTGGCATGTTTTTCCTTCCATAAAAAAACAGATTTTTGGGCGAAACGGCCAAAGCTGTTATGAAAAGATAAAATTTCTTTTCCCTCATTGACAAATGAGAAAAAGCGGACTATACTGAATATCAATAGAAAGAAACTGTTGAGCAGGAGAAGTATACAGACTAAGAAGCTTTCAGAGAGCCGCGAAAGGTGCGAGCGCGGCAGTTTTCCGTTTGTGGAATGGGCCTGCGAGGGCAGGAGCGAACCGGGATTTTTTCCATAGTAGTTCCTGACGGGGACTCTGCCCGTTATCAGGAGAGCATACGTGATTTGCGTATGAAAGAAAGCGGGCGCTTTGCGCCAATTTGGGTGGTACCGCAGGATATGATGCTCCTGTCCCTTATTTGGGACAGGAGCTTTTTGTTTTCTATGCAGCACCTTTGGAAAATATTATGTGAATGTGGAGGTCTTTCTCTATGGAACCCATCAAAACAGAACGTAAACCGGTTATTTTCAGCGCCATTCAGCCCAGCGGCACTATTACACTGGGAAATTATCTGGGAGCTTTGAAAAACTGGATTTCTTTACAGGATGATTATGACTGCATTTATGCATTGGCCGATTTGCACGCGATTACTGTCCGGCAAGACCCGGCTGCTTTTCGCCGGAACACGCTGGAAGCCTATGCCCTGCTGCTGGCCTGTGGCATTGATTTGGAGAAGAGCCTGTTCTTTATTCAAAGCCAAGTTCCCGCTCATGCAGAACTCGCTTGGGTGCTCAACTGCTATACCCAGTTTGGCGAGCTGTCCCGCATGACCCAGTTTAAGGACAAATCTCAGAAGCACCCGGAAAACATCAACGCCGGCCTGTTTACCTATCCCAGCCTGATGGCAGCCGACATTCTGCTGTATCAGGCAGATTTGGTGCCTGTAGGAGCTGACCAGAAGCAGCATTTGGAATTGACCCGCAATATTGCCGAGCGCTTTAACGGCGTATACAGCCCCACCTTTAAGGTACCGGACGGCTATATTCCCAAAACCGGCGCACGCATCATGTCTTTGCAGGACCCCACCCGTAAAATGTCCAAGTCCGATGAAAATGCCAACGGATATATCGCCATGCTGGATAAGCCGGAAGATATTATGCGGAAGTTTAAGCGCGCCGTTACAGACAGCGAAGCCTGTGTCCGCTATGCAGAGGGCAAAGACGGCGTCAATAACCTGATGGGCATTTATTCCTGCGTCACGGGCAAGAGCTTTGAAGAAATTGAGAGGGATTTTGAAGGCAAAGGATACGGCGACTTTAAAGTAGCCGTTGGCGAAGCCGTGGTGGAACACCTGCGTCCTATTCAGGAGCGTTTTGCAGAGCTTATCAAGGATAAAGCTTATTTGGAAAAATGCTACACGGAAAATGCCGAAAAAGCTGCCCGGATTGCCTACCGTACTCTCTCTAAGGTGATGAAGAAAGTCGGCTTCCTGCCTATGGGCAAAAAATAAGCACAACACTGGACGAAGACACTAAAGCCAAATCTGAATAAAAAGGCCCCGCCAACAAAAGGAAACCTTTTTTGGCGGGGTCTTTTCTATTTTATCTGCGGATTTTATTCGGAGGAATTTTCGGGCCTGCGGCTTAGACGGGAATTGATAAATGTTTCTGATTCCGGGTCCTGCCAGGAATGGTCCCGATATAATACAGTTTCCAACGATTCAAACAGTTCATTCAAAATACTGTGATACAGGTTATCCACCGGTACACTATAACAGTGGGGAATAATCCCAAACTCCAGATAAAAAAGGGTTTTCCGGGGAACCTGGTTGGGAGAACAGACACAATACAGGGTTTCATATTCTCCGTCAAAAAAAATTTTGGAAGCTACATAACATTCATCAGCTGAATTATATACGCCATCATCCCCCTTATATTTCTGGTTCATCTCCTCACCCAAAAGCGCTTCCTGTGGAATCCCTTTCCCCAGCAGATATTGGACTCCTGCATCGCTCAAACTGACGGTATCTACAATTTTTCCGTTTCTATGGCGGCTTCCCGGTACATAAATAACCGCTTCCCTCCCCTCTTCTGTGAGCTTTTCATAGAGCTCTGCTGCAAAATCAAGGCGGGCGGCAAACTCTGTGCCGGGAACCTTTTTTCGTTTTAATGGATGCTGAGCAGCTACTTCTATCAGAACCATATCAGACAAATCTTTCCGCTCTTCCATGTTTTCCATCGCTTGGCGGTACTTTTCGTCCCAATAGGCCCGTGCCTGCTTTTTTTCCAGGAAAAACGGCCGGCTGTCACTGTCTTCCCGGATTTTGAGAACACCACCCCGCTGGACAGCAATTTTCATCACTGCCCGGCAATGTATCAACAAAAGGTCCGCCGTTTCCCCAGGGATTCCCTCTCCATGCACCTGCAATAAAATGCTCCGGCTGGCGGTGCGCATGGGCGGCATTGTAAGAGATACCCAGCCCCAGCTGTGCCCATCTGCATATTCTGCCAGAAAAATGGTTTGGCGCAGTAACGTATAGCTGCAATAACAGGTAACTTCTCCTATTTTTTCTTCTCCGCACCGGGCTTTGGCTGCCTTGACGGCTTCTTTTAAATAGCCGGTCATTGCATCAAATTCATCCGCAAGCCTCTTATAGTTTGCTTTTACGCCTTCTTCATCATCAGCCCGTTCAATTGCGGCGATATCTCCACAGAAGTCTGAATATTGGTTGGGAAGAATCACATTGATGTTGGTACCGCTAAGCAATGCTTCCGTCAGGGCATCCATTGCAATGGTTTTGATGAGCCCAGCGCCAGTAGTGGCAAACAGAGTGATTTCCTTTGCCCCCAATATATGTGCTTTGATTTCCGATGAAGCCAGCGGCATATCCGTTACAGCATCAATCCCATGGCCATCACAATACTCCAAAATTTTGCCATATTCTTCCTTGCTCATTCCGATATAGGGTCGCTGGGACTTCTGACTGCCCGCCAGTGTATTGAGAAAGTCCTCAATTTTTAAAACCATCTCTTCCGACTTTTCTGCTTTCATCCAAGGAAAAGACTCAAAAAACAGCGCGGTTTTTCCCGGGCTTTGCGCGTCAATATACAATAAGTCTGCGGCGGAAAAAATATTCCCCAGCGCTTCATATTGCTTAGCACCGGAGCAGATAGGAACTTTTCTGCACTGACTGTTCTGCAAATACATAGCCACGCTTAGCTCGTAGATACAGTACAAGCTGCGCACATAGTTTTCGGTGATAATCGGGATAAAATAATCGCACTGCTCAATTTCGCCGTTAATGCGGTTGAGCAGCCCATCCCCTGCTGCCACACCGGTTTCCGGATTAGAAGAATAAAATAACGTGATATCTGAGCTGCAAGCTTTCCATATGGATACCAGCTTTTCAATCACATTTCCGTCTTCACTGCAATGGCTGATAAAAATTTTCATACCTTCCCCTGCCCCTTCTTCTGTTGACAGTTACTGTCTGACAAAGCCCAAATAACGCGTTCCCTGAAAACTGAGTTTGCCAACATCCCCCTCGGCAAGCTGCCCATACTCCCAGCCGTTTATCTGAAATTCGATTCTGTCACCGGACTCCACCTCAAAAGTGGCATAGTAGGTGGTCGATGTACTGACATGATTATCGTGATGGTGGTGATGGCACTCCTCCCGTTTTCCCGTAACCTTTGCAGGAACTGTTAGACGGGGCGAATGATTATTTCTATTCCACTGGCCAATCCCCCTCACAGCAGCGAGGATAAACATGACGATTACTACAAAAAATACCAATGTAAACATAAGGGAAAACATATCAAATCCTATGTCAAAAAAACCAAACATCAGGAATTCTCCTTTTCAAAAGTCCGTATATAATGAAAGAGATATTGCTGAGCAACTCCCGCATAAGGACCAAAATCCTCCGGCTTTTTTTCGGGGAACCATCTCTCCATCACCCGTTTCATCCAAACATCCATTGGGAATGCTTCGAGCCGGTGGAAACCATATAACAAGGCACATTCTGCCACTTTGGGCCCCACGCCATGAATGAGCATCAGCGTTTCTCGGGCCTTTCCTATTTCCATATGGGGAATCTCTTGTAAATCCACTTTTCCTTCTGTTACCAAGCGGGCCGCCGAAAGCAGATATTTAG
The DNA here is from genome assembly GCA_019418545.1 of Clostridiales bacterium. Lineage (GTDB taxonomy): Bacteria > Bacillota > Clostridia > Oscillospirales > Acutalibacteraceae > Heritagella_A. Next base: position 60,653 of record DYBQ01000002.1, read on the forward strand.
CACGAAATCCAGCGCGCAGCGGCGCCAGCTCCTCCACCGAAGAAACCGCCAGCCGTTCTGGTCCCGGAAACAGAAATTCCCCACCCGGGCCTGGCTCTCCCAGCGTTTCACACAAACGGCGGATAATCCCTTTAATCCGGGGAATGTTGTTATTCTGCGAAATAATGAAGGAGCAAAGGGCTTCCCAGGCATCCTGCCGCAAAATACGAATCCCCCCTGCATAGGCACAGGCTTCCTGCAATACCGGGGATAATTTACTTAGCTCTTGGCGAATGGCTGGATAATCGGTATCCAAATCAAAATAGGGCTTCCATATTTCTTCAAATTCCTGCTCGGTACAGGATAACACAAGAGTTTTCCCTTCCTTTCTCAAAGAAAGGCGTTTTCCAAAAGCAACTCCCTGCCACACATCCCCAGTCTTTTCCCAGCGAAAGCTCTGCCCACAGTCCAGCGTCTGGTCTGGCTCAAAAACTGCCGGAATCTTTATTTCCTGTAAAGTATCCATTTTCATCATTTATCGATTTTTCTCCCCGGCATTGGCCTCAACCTGTGGATGACGGGATGTGAGGAACCAAATCGCACGCTCAATGGAATCCCGAGAATTTCCCCAGTCTGCATCCTTGTTTCGATAGTCGAACATTCGGCAAAAATGGGTGACATCCCCTTCTACCTCATTCAGGTATTTCAGTGCCAAACCTCGGGTTTCCTCATGAAACAGCGGAAACACCTTTTTGTTCATTTTCAATCCGGCTTTCAGCAGAGTACGGTAGTGAGGCAGGCAAATACAAGGCTGCTGGGCATAGAGCTGTCGGAATTCCTCCTCCTTTTCCCACAGCTTTACCACCGTTTCCAATAGATGCTCCATGTTGGTTTCAATATTTTCACAAATAAAACAGCTGTGTGCCCGTTGGTCTGCCGCAGGCAGCAGCTTTTTAGAAGCCGTTTTCTGGTCGGCCTTGCCATCGGGAAACACATCTTTTTCCACTTCTTGAAGCAGACTTTCCAAAATTAAGGCCACCGAAAGCCGGCTTCCCCGAGCCAGAATCTGGTCAAAATGCTCCTTACAAAATCCCAGTCGGTTTGTCTCGATTCGCACATCCGGCTCCATCATCGCCGCTCCGGTGATATAGGTTGCCATCCGGTCTTCCAGCATATCCCGCATCCGGCAAATTGGGCAGCCGTCACGTGGTTCAAACACCTCGCTGATAGGAATGGTACATATATCTTCACGCATTTCGTTTCCTCCTTTAAAAATCGACTTTCTCCTATGATTTTTTATTTTATCATAGCATAAATCTTAGAAAACGAAAATGGGGCGAACAGATTTTTTGGTTTATATCTCTGTTGAAAATGTTGAAAACTTGGAATAGTTTTCAATACTTGTTGATACATCAAAATATCGACATAAAACATCAATAATATTATATACAAAATATAGTGGTTTCGATTTAGTTTGCCACAATGCCACAAAATATGGCCTGTTTTTTATACAAATGGTTTTTAATTTTCTTTTACAAAATAGATACAAGAAGTTTACATAAAGGAGTTTTCCAAACTGTGGAAAGATAAATTCCACCAGAAAGACCCCGAAATTATTGAAGTTATTCACTTTTTCCACAGTGTTTTCAACATATTCCTTTCTATTCTTAACTGATATTATGTAAACATCATGTAAATACCTTCTGTATAAAATACTTTGTTTGCCATATATCTAAAACGATTGTTTTTAGGATTAAGGGCTTAAAACGTTGTTTTTTTGCACATTTTTAAAAACTCTCAAAACATTATTATATGCCAATTCACCTGTATCATCTCTTGTCCCTAGGCTATCTCTGAAATACATTTTTCCTCTTAAAAAGCAAAAAAACAATAACTTCTATTGTGGAAAACTAATGAAATTCTAATCATAAAACAACTCATCCCTATGATACGAAAGGGGTTGTATCATAGGGATGAGCATCTCTTGGTTATGTGATAATCATGCCTTGTGTTTCTTCCGCAACAACATCAGCAGGCCGAAAGTACTTATCAAAGTAACTCCCATCCAGAAAATCATGTTTTCATTATCTCCGGTAGCAGGGGATTCGTTTTCGTTACCTTTGTCTGTGCTGTTTTCGTCTTCCTTGCTGGTGTCCTCCTGATTGTTGTCAGAACTGGAGGTGTCTTCCTTCACACTCAAGTTTTCAATGGCATCGCTCAAATCTTTTACAGCTTTGTCCACAACCGCCTGATTGTCTTCACTCAGGGTTTCATCTGCCAGAACCACCTTGGCATTCTCAAAGGCTGCTGCAAACACTGCCACACTTTCGGCGGTATAGACACTCAAATCCATTCCTTCTGCTTTATTTACTAAATCTTCCAAAATCGACTTGTCCGCCTTGAACCTCTGGGCCAGGATTGCATTCAGCAAAGCTTCGGCTGCCGGCTGCACATCTTCTTCCATGGCGTCGCCATCATTATAAACGTCCTTGGCTACTGTCAGTGCGTCTACCAGCTGCTGCCAGTTGTCCTGTATATATTTGTCCTGCTCGGGAATCATGGCCTCTGCCTTGGCAATCAGCTGCTCCAGCATGGTCTTGTCGCCTTGCACAAGTCCCAAGCCCCAAATACCAGTTAGCAGGTTGTCCCATGCAGCATCCACTTCTTCCTGGGTTGCCTTGGGATTGTCCAGGACTATTTTTGCTTCTTCCAATACCTTTTCAAAATAGGCCTTTGCACTGTCCGTCACACCCTCGGTGCTCAGCGTCAGGGCATAGTCATAGGTTTTTTGCAGCAGAGTCTTGTTGGAATCTACAAAGCTTTCTTCTCCATAAACTTCAAATTCAAGAATGCAGATATATGGGTAGGAAGCTCCTTCAGCCGTCAAACGTACCCATTCCACCTGGCTTTCGTGTACATTGATATACTTATCTGCCACACCGGACTGGGCTCCTATGTCAACCTTATCTCCATTACTGAATTCCAATACGGCGCTTGATAACGGTTCCTGAGTGCGAGGCAATACTCGAACTTTTTCAATATCCATTGGCTCACTGAAACGGTACTCTATCCACTCACCGTTTTCATGTTCTCCCGGATAGGAATGCCATTCATAGTCAGGGTTCGCACAGGCAGGCCAACCAACTGCAATTCCATCTTTAATATGGTCTTTGGTCTCTTCGTTGACACAGGCCGTTACTTCCCCATCAAATCCGATATTCCGATATCCACACAACGTAATTCGGTCTACTACCAAGTCAGCCTCCCACTGAGTATTATTTTCTGCCTGGCTTTCATCCGCACGCAATTCCACAATCTCTGCATCTTCCGGCAGATTTACGGTGATATACGCATAGTTGCCTCCCGTATGGGGCAGCAGCAGCTTCTGGATTTCTTCCCCATCTGCCCACAGGCTCAGCTGGAAATCTTCCTTTTCTTTTCCGTCATTCTGATACCGGATGCTTGCGCTTTTGTTTCCCTGTACCTCAAAGCACAGGCTGTCCCCCGCTGTTTTCCAGCCATAAACACCCTTGGGTGACACATTTTCTTCTGTCTCACTCAGAGAACCGCTTCTTTCCGCATCTTCTGCTTCCACTGTTATCATACAGTCGGTGCCTTCTGCTGTAATGCTTTCGCTAAACGTACCGCTATAGCCTTCCTTGTCAACCGCAGCCACGCAGATTTCATATGTTACGCCATCACTCAGCCCAGAAAGCCGCAGTTCTGTACCCTCTGTCGTCATACTCTGCCATGATTCGCTTCCCTGTGCCTTCCAGCGCACTGTATAAGCTTTTGCATTTTCTACACCACTCCAACTGAGCACCTGGTCCAAACCATCTGTTTTGGCCTGTAAATCAGACGGTGCAGGCAGTTTTTCTGGAATCTCTGATGGGTCAAAATACTTTTCATTCCAGCTTGCGCTTTCCACACCAGCTGCATTTACAGCTTTCACGGTAATCCAGCAGGGATTTTCCAGCTTGCCCAGCGATACGAAGGAATCTGTAACACCTTCCTGCACCAATGCGCCTTGTCCTTTTTCGGCTCCTGCATAGATATTATAGGAGACGCCATCAGCAACCGGCATAAAGCTCACAAAGGTTTCTTCACTCTCCATGTCGGTATGAAGGAATTTGACAATGGGGGAATAGGGAGCAGCAGAAGTCGTAAACTGCCGCACTTCACTTTGTTTATATACAGGGTCATTGCTGACCGGTTCCACCATATGGGTAAAGAAAGCATCATGGGTCAGATAGATGTGACCTTGTCCGTTATGGCGGTTTACGATTTTTATCGTATGCTCTCCATCTGCCAAATCGGTGCGGCTAAACATAACTTGATTGATATTATCCGTATCCCGATAGAGGTCTATTGTCTCCTGTAGTTCACCATCCAGCCATACTTCTGCTTTTCCACGATTGGCAGCTGTTTCGGTCAGCCAGTAAATAGAATTTCCTTCAAATGTATATTCCAGATAATCTCCATCAACTGCTGTTACATAGTTGGTTCCCTTATACTGACCTCCTCCTGGATAATTGGAGAACCATCCCATTTCACCTTCGCCATCATGTCCATAATGGATGGATGCATCTGCATCATCTACTAGGCCGCCATATTCAGCATAAATACCGGTTCCTACAGACGTGTCCGGCTCTTCCAAAGAACGGCCTTCTGCGGTTACTCGCCAGTAATAAGTCTTCCCGGATTCCAGCTCGTCCTGCTCATCCAATGTATAGGCATTGGTGCGGATATTGGGGCGTACTACCACGGGATTCGTCATATCTTCCGACTCTGAGATTTCCAGTTTGTAGAACTGCGCTCCATTGGCATCTTCCCAACGCAAGGTTGTGCGCTTGTCCACATTTTCTGCTCCGCTTGACGGCTCTGTCAGGGTAAAGTCTTTTACGACTTCATCTACTCCCGTCGTAAAGCTAAATACCGGACCATTCATAATCCGTTCCCCATGGCTGTTCTTTGCATACACTCGCCAGTAATACTTGGTATCCTCTTTCAGCTCCATCCCAAGCTCGCTGCCAAACGCTTTGTCATAGATATTCTCATATTCCTCGCTGGCTGCCACTTCATAGCTCTGTATTGTGCTAAAATCAGAAGTTTCTGAGATTTCCAGCGTGTAGCTTTCTGCTCCATAGGCCTTCGTCCATACAAACTTCGGCGCTCTGCCTATCCCAGTGGCTCCGGTTATCGGTATCAGCTGGCTGAACGGGCCTGGCACCTGCGTATCTTCTGTAACTACAAACGAATAGTACATATCATACACTGCCGGCGTGCTTCCATTCTGGTTGTGTGCTGTCACCGTCCAATAATACCGTTCTCCCTTTTCCAACGCTTCTTCTGCCGTATAGCTGGTACCGGTAATTCCCGTTTTGTGCAGTACTGGATTACTCATGTCCTTGCTCTTTGAAACCGTCAGCTCATAGCTTTCTGCTCCTCGCGACTCTATCCAGCTAAATTCCGGATGTACCGCCGCATTGAACCCGTCATCCGGGCTCTTCAGCAAAAAGCCTCCGGGCACGCTTTCTTCTTCCCGCACTACCAGCTTATACACGCCCTGCTCGTCATATTCCAGCGGGATTTCTGCTGTCTCTCCGCTGACAGGGATGGTCTCACGCAGGGCATACCCTTCGTTTTCCGTATCCGTCAGCTCATAGACATATACCGACGACTGCTCAAACGATATCTCGCTCAGCTCTACCACTGCATTTTTCGCTTCGCCGTCGTTTCCAGTCATGATGGTTGCTTCGCCCTTCTCCATGTCCTTGGCGGCGATGGCACAAATCGCTTTGTCGTGGTTTTCATATTCCACTTCTACCTTTGTGCCGCTCATCTCTGCATATCCCTGCATCACCCACCAAATCGGTCTGCGGGCATAGGAATTTTCCTTCGTTTTGTCATATTTCAGCATGTCGCTGATGTTGTTATACGGATATTCCCAAATTGCTTTTGCTGCATGGTCCAGGTTTGCGTCATCATTGTTCACCATATAGTTCAGCAAACCTGCCGGAAGTGTGTCATAATTGCTGCCCGCATACTCCTCGCTCCAGTACTCCTTGATTCCTATTGGAGTATTGCCATTCACATAATTTCTCATATTCCGGACATGCTCTGTCATTACCCACGGGTCGTTTCCAAATTCATGCCATGTCAGGTTATCCCACGAAAGGTTTTCTTCCCCTACATAGTCGATTACCTGCTTCATAAACCCTTCATCATATCCGGCCGGCGAAGGGCCTCCGATATCCGCATCCGGGTCTACTCCCTTGATGGCTTCCCAGGTGGGACGTATCAGCTGCAAATACTGGCTGTTATTGATGCCCCAGTTTTCATTCCACAAGTCCCAGTCCTGTATATTCAGGTTATAGTCCTTGGAGGTCTGCACAAAGTCTTTTACATATTGTTTCCACCCCTCCAAGTCGTTGGGCATACTGCTGTTTCCCGCCCCTTCATTTTGGAGCCATGAGGGGTTAAATGCCAGCAAAGAATAATAATTGATTCCTATGGAATTGAATCTTTCTGCTACTGCAATAAACCGTTCCAGTTCGTGTGCTTCATACGGCAGCGATGCCAACAAATTGATGTCCCGGGTGTCGGCCCAGTTTTGAGATTGCACATGGTCCCGCACTGTCGGTGAGTTCAGGGGGATATAACGTCCATCGGGAATGTCATAGTTGGGCGGCGTCAGGAATGAGGTCAGGGGGCTCATTTCCCTATCCTCTTTTGAAAAATCCACCACCACTTCTGTTGGCAGCGTTTCGTCCTGGGCCATTGCTAAAACCGGTACCTGAGTGACCAGCATTGCTGCTGCCAATGCCACGGCTGTCAGCCTGCGGATTCGCTGTTTCCTTTTCATCGTACTCTCTCCTCTCTCTTGCCTGTTTTCTATATGCCCTTCCTTTTACTCTGCCCTCATCCTATACAGGTTTGGGCTCTTTGTGTCTATTATATCTGGTTTATTTCCTCTTTAACATGGAATATTCCACTCTTTGCACATGGAATATCTCAGTTTTTATTCCACCTTGCCATATTCCCGTGCTGCATCATACATTGCAATTACATTTTCAATTGATGTATTTGCCTGGACATTGTGGCATGGCGCTAAAATATAGCCGGTTTTATCTGAGAACAAAGAGTCAATGCAATCTATAACTTCTTTTTCAACTTCTTCTTTGGTGCCAAATGGCAAAACATATTGATTGTCTACTCCGCCATGGAAGCAAATTTGATGGCCATATTCCTCTTTCAGCTTTTTCAAATCCCATCCCGGTAAATGCCATTGCAGAGGATTCAGCAGCTCAATTCCCAATCCTGAGAGCCACGGCAAAGCTGCCGTCATAGCTCCATCGTCATGATGGAAAACATGGGCGCCATATTGCTTTATCATAGAAATATTTTCCTGATAGCTTTCCTCTAAAAAGTGCTGAATCATCTCCATGCTCATGAGCAGGCTGCTCTGGCTTCCCAAATCATCGGTTACCTGGGAAATATCAATCTTTCCGTCTGCTGCCTCCAAAGTTCTTCTGGTGTGTTCATGAGCAAATTTCTGCAGCCGCCTGAGAATATATTCCGCCAGTTCCGGGTTAATAGCCATGTCTACCAGCATGTTTTCGGTTCCCCGAAGCATCTCATAAAAGTATGTTAGTGAAATATATCCTCCCTCAATGGCAAAATCACAAGCTTTTTCACATTGCTCTGCAATCACAGAATAGTCAAACATCTCCACTGATGGAAACTCATACCCGCAGCGAATTACATCGTCAATATCTTCACAGTCGCCCAAAGGAAAGCGAACCGGTTCTTCATAATATCCGCTTCCATCCGGCAATGGCACTTTTTTCATTTCAATTCCCAGCATATTGGGACGTCCTGCCACTTTTAACGCAGGCTCCACCAGAATAATCTTGTCAATGTCCATGGCGTTGGAAAGCTCTATCCAGTTATTTGCCCCAAAATGCTTCATCAGCCGTTCCGTTATTTCCGGTACACCCCAAAAATCCATCGCCAGCCTGTCTACTGGCTGATGCTGAATACTGGAAAGAATTCTTTCCCGATGGCTCATTTGTTTCATACGATTCTCCCCTTATTCAAATTTTTTCATAATTTCTCGGGCTTCTTCTTCTGTAAAAGTACCATCTACTGTCAAACAAACCCCTTCCGGTTTCAGCTCTTCCAGCAAAACATCAATGTCCTCCGGCACCACATATGTATGAATCAGCTTTCCCGCCTTTTGAATTTTTTGGTATACTTCTATCCAGTGTGAAGCTGTTGGCTGACCCGCCCCATATACCCACTGGATTCCGGCAATTTCGGGAATTTCCAAAAGCCGGTCAAGATGCTTGAGCGCCCCCGGGCCATCCAAATGATAGATGGTATTCCCGCCAAGAGCGCGGCATTCTTCCAAAAGCTCCGGCAAAACAAATTCTTCATACATCTCTTCCGAAAGCATTCCGCTGAAATCGGAAGAAGTGACATACCATTTATCCGGGTGCCAGATTCCCATCCAGTTTGAACTTCCTGGCAGATTCCGTGTCGTTTCCTGATATAAAAGCTCCAGCTGGCGGCAAAATCCCGTGAGCAATTCTTTGGTACGCGGGACAATCTGCTCCGGGCAATCATACAAATCCATACACAGGTTTTCCGGACCGCGCAAAGAAACCAGTCCATCCGTTCCCGGGTGTAAATCCGTAATTCCTACAAAATATTCCCCCTTTGCATCGTCTGCGATAGCACGGGTCATTTGCAGAATTTTTTTCCACCAGGGATTCTCTTCATCAAACTGCAGCGGCGGGAAAGTTTCCCAGTCCTCGACAAACGGCACAGAAAATGATGTGGATTCTTCAAATACAAGATTGCACCCATAGCTTGCACCAAAAATATCCGGTCCCAAATTTGGGTCCAGCCGGGGATAGCTCTCTCCAAAATATACGGTATCCTCCATTTGTGCCCGAAAATTACGGATGACATATTCTGTATCCAGCCAGCACTTTTCCATGGTATCCGGGCGGGGGACATTTTTCATTTTGCCCTTTCTTCCCGAAAGCATCACAAGCGGCCGGTCATGGTTTTCTCTTGCCCAGAACTCTCGGTATCTTTCCTGAATCGCCTCCCAATTCACCTGATACATTTTTAAACCTCCTCTATGCAGCGCCGCACCAGTTTCACTGCCCGATGCAGCTTTTGGGGATTCCCTTTTACTGTGTAAATATCCCGGAAAATCATCTCCAGCTCCAGCCCTTTGGCTGCCCGAAGGGTTCTTCTAATATGATTGCAGAAAGCCTCTTCATCCAGTTCTGGTACAACACCCAAAAAATTGGGGCTGGGCTTTCGGGAATAGATAACCCCTTTTCCCTGTAATTGCTCTCCAATAGATTCTTCATTGCACCATGGAGAAACAGACAATTTCCGTAAATGAGGCAGGGTATCCAGTCCACCGGAAAAAATATCATGTACCGGTTCGCAGCAGCCATAGTATACCAGCCCAGCCTCTTTACAAATCTCCCGATAATATGGCAAAACGAATTCTTCAAACATGTCCCGGGAAATTCCCACGGTTTCCTGAGAATTGGTGTTCAGCCACAAGTCCTCCATATGGACATCCGTTTTTCCCTTTCTCAAATCGGTGTTGGAAACGGGATGGGAGGGAAGCTGGTCAGTAAATCCAAAATTACTGGAGCCTGCATATTGACATCCCCAATTTGGCGTGAGAATTCCTTCGCTTTCCTGCCAACGAATATACCGTATCACATCATCCGTTAAAAATCGCATCATCTCATGAAGCTCGTCAGGTGTGTCATACATGGCCAGAAAATAGTTTTCCATCCCCATCAGTTCCACAACTCGCTGGGTCAGGCCGGTATACCACAAAAGGCTGTTATTTTCAATCCGAACCGGCAATAAGTCTCCAAAAACTTCTTCTGCCAAATCTGCTTGACGCCTGGCCTCCTGCAATTGATGAGAAAAATGAGATGGACGCAGCTTCGATAAATCCCGGCTTAAATCCGTAATGGGATGCCGGTACTGATAGGCAATACCGCCAGTTTCCCGAGGGGTTTCTTTTTCCAGAGCGATTCCAAAGTTGTCTGTATGCACAGTAAGGGGAACTGCATGAAAATCTGGAATTACCCGGTCATCCCCAATCAAATCATGAGCCGTCAGCAGCATTTGGATTCTTTCTTCCATAGCTCTGGCATCAGGATTCTCACAGAAAAAGTCCGGTTTTACATCATCCCAAAAGGTTTCGATTTCAATCACCATCAAAGGCTGTTCTGACTCCAGCTGGTTGTGCCGTTTCCACCGTTTTTCCAGTGTCCGGTTATTTTCTGATTCCGCAATTTCCCGCTGGCGTCCTGCCAGCCTCCGCAAATACTCACGTTCTTTTTGTGTTATCATGTTTTTGAAGTCCCCCTCAAGTAAGTTCCAGCAAGCGCGCCATATGCGGACCTTCCATGGAAATCACCAGGCCATCCTTTTCCATCCGTATCCTGCCCGGCTCCTCCCCTGGATACAGGCAAGTTGCAGAAGCTGCATGAACTGAAATCTTTTTTTCTCCTCCGGCTCCAATCTGCCAGACAGCCAGATAGTCTCTGTCATCGCAATGGAGCCCATACGCCATCCACTGGTCTCCCAGTCTGGGAATCCCCAATGGCCAAAATGGATGTGCAGTGGGGATTTTTTTCCGAATGGAGCGATATACTTCGATTCCCAATCGTACCAGTTCTGCATTGTCCTGTGAAAGCTCTGCCAGATGCCCGCTCTGATGGATTCTCATGAGCATAGCGTTAATCATATTTAAAATCACATCTTCCCTGCCGGCATCCCTCATGGGATACGACCAGACAGCACACTGCTCGGGACAGACAGCCGCAGCGCATGCCGCTGCAATTGCTGCATTTTTGTCCATATCCGTCTGGTCAGAGCTGGACTGGATGCTGTGCCGGGAAAGCAATGCATATTCCATTCTCAGCCCGCCGCTTCCGCAATTCTCAATCACCAACCCCGGATATCGGGCAAAAACTCTGTCAAGCCAGTCAAGATATGCCCGGGTATGCTGTAAAAGGCCGTCTCCGGGACTGTCTGCACCAGTATCCGTACCGATACCGGCATCAATGTTATAGTCCATTTTGATATATCCGGCCCCATATTCTTCCACTAGCCGCCGGATAATCCCATCTGCGTGGGCCTGTACTTTTGGATTTCTGAAATCGAGCTGATAGCGGCCATGGTCTGTTACTCTTTTCCCGTGCATGTGGAAGAAAAAGTCTTCCGGCAGGCTGTGCGCCAGTGGGCTGTTGATTCCCACCACTTCGATTTCCAGCCACAATCCGGGTACCATTCCTTTACGTCGAATTTGCTCCATCAAATATGGCAGGCCTTCCGGGAATCTTTTGGCAGAAGGCAGCCATTCTCCTACGCCGTCCCACCATTCTCCGTCCGAATACCAACCGCAGTCAATGCAGTAGTATTCACATCCGGCACGGGCTGCTGCTTCTATCAATTTCAGCTCCTTTTCCGTTGTGGGGTCGCCTTCCAGGCAATTCATATAGTCATTGAAAATTACCGGCAGTTTTTCGTTATCCTGATTTGGACGGCGAATCCTTCGGCGATAATCGGTTAACGCTGCAATGGCTTCTTCAAATCCTCCTTGAATTACTGTAATGGCACAGGGGACACTGACAAATTCTTCGCCTGGCAATAGCTCCTTCCACCAATGGGAGAGGTCTTCACAAGGACCGCTGAGCTGCAAATACAGCTCATTTTCCCTATCCCCAATTTCCCAGCTCCAAGGGCCGTTGTTTTCAATTTGCCATGCCATCGCTGTATGAGTCTGGGTGTTCAGGCAGCATCCCATGGGAAGATACCGGCTGCAAGGCCAGGTTCCCCGGCCGCTGCACTGTAAGGCTCGAGTTGTATTGTGGTTTACCTGGCAAAGTCCCAATTCAGGCAAAGTCCCCTCATGCCATTGGCTCTCTCCATACCAGCTGTTAGTGGGAACCATCACTCTGATTTTTTCATTCCACAAGCCTTCTCCAGGCTGAGAAAAGCCTGACAGGGCAAAAGAAGAAACATATTGGATTCCTACCGATTCTCTGCCGGTTACCCGTACGATACTCCAGCTTCTGACAACAGGGATTCCATCATAAAACTGTAAAACACTGGTTATTTGGATTCCAGCAGCCTGCTGAACCATTTCAATCCGCCGGCCCCATTGATTTCGCATATCTGTGTGTGCCTGATAGCGCAGCAGGGCCCCCAATCCTGTTACATTGTGCTTCATTGCATGATGGTCTGTATGGCCTATCCCATCAACCTGAATTTCGACCAGCCCTCCTCCCGGAAAGTCCGGGCTGTTTTCCGGGACCATGGAAAATTCTACGGGCTTTTCTTCTCCAATACCAAATGTAAGACGAATCCCATTTTCACACACAACAAGCTGTTCTGCCATCCAGTATCATCCTTTCACAGCACCGGCGGTCATACCGGACACAATGTATTTTTGAGCCAACAGATAGACAATTACAATTGGAATCATGGTGAGAACCAAATCGCCGCAAAGCAAATTGAGGGACTGGGTGTAATGTCCTTTGAAGGCATACACCGTCAGCGGCATCGTATACATTTCGGGACGAGTGAGGAAATACAGGCCATATTGGAAATCATTCCAGGAATTCATAAACGTTACAATAACAACGGTAAAAATAACCGGCTTTAACAGAGGGGCAATTACCTGGAAGAACAGGCGAATGGGTCCGCAGCCGTCCAAAATGGCCGACTCATCCAAATCATTGGGAACGCCATTGATAAAGCCAGAGAAAATAAAGGTACTGAAAGGAAGGTTTACCGTAATATGAATAAAAATAATAGCTGCCATACTTCCGCTGAGATGTAATGCCTGCATAATCTTCATTTCAGGAATGACTGCAATAGGCGCCATCATGCCAATCAGAAGATAAAGGTATGCAAACCGTGTGGTACGGCATTTTCTGCGGCTGATGATAAAGGCCGCCAGCGAAGAACAGATTACCACACTTACTACCGTGACCAGTGTGATAAACAGCCCATTCCCCATGGCTCTTGGAATATTGCCGTCTTTAATTACCGTTGCATAGTTTTCAAAATGCCATTCACTGGGAGGCTCCAAAGTAATAATTGCAGATTCTGCAAGATTTTTAAACGAGTTCATTACCACTGCATATAATGGGACCAATACCACACTGGAAAGAAGAATCAGTCCAAGATACAGGATAACTTTGCCTACAATTCGCCGAGTCATGGCTTTTCTATGTGATTCACGAAGTCCCATTATGATTCCTCCCATCGTTTCAGAAGCAGCAGTGTGGGAATCGTCACCACTGCAATAACCAAAAATTGAACCAGACCAATTGCACTGGCATATCCAAAAAGCCCCTGAGCCTGCTGTTTATAAACCAGCGTACTAAACACTTCCGTAGCAAATCCCGGACCACCGTTGGTGGTTGCCATTACCAAATCAAACACCTTAAATCCACCAATCACGTTGAGAATCACAACTATGGTAAAGGATGGGCGTAAATAGGGGAATTTAATATGCCGGAAGCTCTGCCAAATATTTGCGCCGTCAATGCTGGCAGCTTCCAAAATTTCCATGGGAATCGACTGAAGCCCTGCCAAAAAAATTACGGCACAAAATCCACTCCAGGTCCATACCTCCACAATTCCTACGGAAAACATAGCCATGGAAGCGTCTCCAAACCACTGGCTGGTAAGAGATGACAATCCGATTGATGTCAGCACATCATTCAAAAGGCCGTCAGGATGCAGGACAAATTTAAAGATATATCCGATTACCAGCGGGCTTAAAATACAGGGCAGATAAAAAATGGTGCGGAACAGGTTCCGTCCACGGAATTTCATATTCAGCCACAGGCCAAGCCCCAATCCAAACAGCGTTTTAAAAAATGTAGTACCGATGTTGAATAAAAACACATTGATTATGGCAATTTTAAATTTTTCATCTTCCAAAAGCAACTCAATATTTGTAAACCCTGTAAAGGTATAGTTATCCACATTAAAAATTGACCAATTGGTAAAAGAGTAATAAAAGGATGCAATAATGGCCCCTGTATAGAATACTGTAAAAATCAATACCGCCGGAAGCAGCAGATACAGGGGATAACTGCGCCTGACCAGTTTGTTCTGATTCATAAAATCACTGCCTTTCTCTGCTCTCCGGAGGTCCCGGTGCAGGATATCATAACTTCTTTTTTCAAAAGTTTTCTTTTTTAAAAACAGCAATGCCCGGCAAAGCATGTCTGCCGGGCATTCCCATACACTTTGGAAAGCTTATCAGAAGCCGGCCAATCCCAACTGCTTGCCCTGTTTGACCATATAGTCATCCCAGTCAGCAAGAGTTTCTTCAGCTGTCTTCTGGCCGCTAATCATCTGGAAAATCATGGAGGACATATCTTCAGCATAGGGAACCATGTAGAATTGTCCCCAATGCGTTCCGCTGCGGCCTTCATCCAGATATACAGACAGTTCGGACAGCACAGGGTTCATGTTTTTGGATTCTACATCTTTCCAGGCACTCATATCAGGTTTGGCTTCATAATAACGCTCCAGCTGTTCCGGCTCACAAAGCCATGCAACCAATTTTTTGGCCTCTTCTACATTAGCGCTGGTAGAGGAAACATACATGCCATTGGGGCCATTCATCGGCAGATAGTTTTCGCCTTCCACTGCTGGAGGAACCATTCCGCCAATTTCCACATCGGGATATTTCTCGTTAAATTCCGCCCACTGCCAGTCGCCAGTGATAATCATACCGCATTCGCCTTCGCCGACCATTTTTACGCCGGTTGCAGTATCATCGGAAGCCATGTTCGGATTAAAATATCCCTTTTTGCTCCAATCTTCCCACATTTTCAAGGTTTCCGGGAAGGTTTTAACCTGGCTCCAGGTAATTTCGTTGGCATTGAGTTTGTCCATAACATCTGCATCGTTGGCGGCTTCAATGTTGGACCAGGAGCTGTTTACAAGCTGCACTGCCATCCAGCCGGCTCCACTGGCAGAACCCATAAAAATGGGGATAACATCATTTTCCAAAAGTGTATCGCATACGCTCTCAAATTCTTCCCGTGTCTCTGGCACCTCCAGATTTAACTCATTGAAAAGGGTTTTGTTATAAAGGATATTCAGGGTTGTAAAGCCTCCGGTAGGGGCGCACACAATTTTGCCGTCACGGGTGAGATAGGGTTTTGCGCTGTCCTGAAGCCGGTCTACCCAAGCTTCATTAGAAAGGTCCTCAACATTGGTATACTTCATTGCTTGGGTACCCGTATACCGCTGGAACACATCCCAACATTCATTGGTTGCCATTTTTGCCATCAGCAGATTGTCAAACTGGTCATCCTCTACAGCTTGTACTTCCACCTTGATGCCGGTTGTTTTTTCATATTCTTCCAAAAGCTTGTCCGTATCACCATAGGTCAGCCAGCCCGACGGAAGGCCTACTGTAAGGGTAACGTCACTTCCCGTTTGTGAATTCTGCTGTTCAGAAGAACCAGAAGAAGTTGTGGAACCGGGAGTTTCAGAATTACTGCAAGACGCTAGGGAAATTGGCATCATAGCTGCAATCGCTATACATAATGCACGCTTTAACCACTTATTCATACTCTTCACCTTTCTTTTGCCCAAATTATTTTCAGGCCGGGCGGGCTTTTTCAGCTCCGGCCTGCCACAGCGATTCGCCTTTCACTGTGGTTTCCGGCACCATTATAACGGACAATTTATCAAAAGAACATAGAATATTACAGCCGTTTTTCATAGAATTTTTTGACATTTCCCCTTTAATTTTCCATTGTATTCACCATTTACTCGGTATATAATTGACTTGATTCTGGAAGAAATAGACTGTATCTTTATATGTTTTTAAAGCATACTGCAAACTACTTCCTGATTTTCTGTTTTCATACCGGTACAGGGGGAATTTCCCATGAAGCATCGATTGCCAGTTCTCAGCTTTCCTGCCAGGCTTTTTTTTGCCGTAAGTATTACGATTGTTATTCTAATCAGTATATTGGGAAGCTTTTTTTATTTTTATATGTTTAATACAATCGTGGAAAACCAATTGAGTACCTGCCGGCAGCTGAATCAAAACGTACTTCGGAATTTGAATCTTTTGCTGTATCAGATGAATGTCGCTTCCACCAGTGTGGTAAACAATACGACAGTAAACGACATTATTTTTCAGCTCAATTTTGGAAATCCATCCCCTACAGAATATCGATATTTGGAAAGCGCTTTGAAAGTGGAAATGACCTCTGCTTTTTTTAACCTTCCTGGCACCAGCAATATTTCCATTTATAACCTGGAAAAGGAATATTATATCTATACAGGCGTTGTAAATAATGAAACTGAATATATGAAAAAGCGTATGCAGGATGTAGAGTGGTATCAGCAAGCCCTTCATGGAAATCCCTATTATGTGGTTCCACCAGGACAGGATTTTTGGAAAAGCACCGATTCTCCGGTTTTGTGTCTGAGACGGGGATTTTCTACATTCTGTGATTCTTACTCTGCTATCTTTGAAATTCAAGTCCCCTATGCTTATCTGGAAGAACTGTGCAGTTTGGAGCAGGGGCGGGACAATAATGCTGTTCTTCTTTTTGATAAAGAGGGGAATTTGCTTTATCCTTTAAACCCAGATGAATCCTTTTTGAAAACCTATTCCCCCGAACTGGTATTTAAAAGCTTTTCTCAAACCGGCACCGGCTCCCGGCAGCTAAAAAATGGTACTTCCACCCTTTTGATGGATATCCAGCACTTAGATTCCTGGGACTGGTATGCAGCCACCGTTTCCTGTCCCAGTTCTTTAAACCGGGAAATGGGCTACTACGCGCTGCTATCCATCATTATCTGGCTGGGAATCTGCCTTGTTATCCTCACTACCTTCTACTTACTAATTCGCCGCCTCACAAGACCGCTGGTACAATTGGCGGAACAAATAAAGACCGTACATATTGGGAATCTGCATTTCCAGCCGTCTGCCGATTATCATGATGAACTGGGGCTGCTGGTAAATGCCTTTTCAGGAATGCTTAATGAACTGCAATCTTCAATTGATACCGTTTATGCATCCCGTGTGCGAGAAAATGAAGCGAGGCTTATGGCCTTACAGGCCCAAATTGACCCCCACTTTATTTTTAACACCCTGCATTCCATTAGCAGTGTATGTGAGAATAATGACGACGCTCTTGCAAGCCGTATGTGTATCTGTCTGGCAGATTTGCTTCGCTATACCACTAACCAACGAAATGACGCTGCCACTTTGGCCGATGAACTGCAAAATGCCCGGGACTATCTTACGCTGATGTCGATTCCCTATAGCGGAATGTTCCATTTTCTCATTGATTCCCAAGCCGAAGCAGAAAAACAATTGGTTCCCAGGCTTTTGCTCCAACCAATTTTGGAAAACTGTTTTGCCCATGCTTTTTCGAACAAGCTTCCTCCTTGGGAAATAGAAATTCAGTGTTATATCCAGCAAGACGCTTGGCGCCTTTCTGTTCGGGATAATGGTTCTGGCTTTACACAGGAAAAAATTCAGGAATTAATGGAGACAATCCAAACCTATAAAGACTCCAGTTCAGCACATAATATCCAAATGAACATGACCTTTGGCGGAATGGGGCTGCTAAATGTCTTTTCCAGATTATATTTGGCCCAAAAGCAAAACGCTTTCTTTCAGATTACCAGCGATGAAACAGGGACTGTAATCTGCTTGGGTGGAAAACGAGAGGAGTGAGAGTATGATTTCAGTTCTTGTAGTGGATGACCAGCCGCTGATACTGGAAAATATCTGCAAAAAAATCCAGGCAACAGACACCGAGTTTGATATTGTTGCAAAATGCACCAATGGGCTGGAAGCGATTCGTATGGCCGAACGCTTCCGGCCTCAGGTTATTTTTACCGATGTAAAAATGCCGGTTGTGGATGGGCTTCAACTGGTGGAAGCTCTTTCGAGCGAAGAATATAATCCCATTTTTGTCATTATCAGCGGATATGATGATTTTCAATTTGCACAGAAGGCCATGACATTAGGGGTAACTGATTACCTTCTCAAACCAGTAAAACAGGAAGAACTCAAAAAGGTATTGGACCATGTACGTAAGAGGCTGGAAAAAACCATCCATATTTCTCAGCGCGAAATCATTCGTTCTGCCCTTCTGGTAAATCTCCCTCCCCAAAACGGGAAAACCCTTCTTTCCTATCGATACTATCTGGTTTTTCTCATTTGCTTTGGCCATTATCTGGATTATTGCTCTGAGACCCCATATATGATAGACCCTACCGGCTATATGGATATTATTTTTGACTTGCTGGATAATGCTTTAAATCCCAATGATGCTCACTGGTTTTATCGTACCAATCCTTATAATGAGTTAATTGTGGTAAATTCCTTTTGCGATACCGTTCCAGAACGGGTACTGCAGCTGCCTCCACGGCTTTTGCGTGAACTGGAGCATGTAGCTACACCCGTTACCATTGCCTATAGTAAAGTAATCCAGGACCTTTCCGGCCTTGGAAGCGCTTATCGACAGCTTCGACACAGCTTGCACCAGAACTTGCTTTACTATGCGTCTTCTTGTATTGCACCTTTTCAAAAAAGTAACCAGCAACGTTTTGATTTGACCCAGCAAGAAGAAAGGAATTTAATTTATCCTCTGCAAAACGGGCAGGAAGGCGTATTTCTTACGCAGCTGCATCAATTTTTGCAAAACTGTGAAAAAAACAATTGTACCCAGCAGGCACTACAAAAAAATCTGGTTCGCATTGTCGATTTGTGCTGTCAATATATGCCGAAAGCCGACCGATACAGCGAAGATGCGGTTTCCTATATTGCTGGGACTGTTGCTGCCTCTAAGGATTATCACGATTTGCGGGTGAACCTTGACCAATTTTTCAGCTATTACTTTTCTGCTGAAAATGAGCGTACAGACAGCCCTCC
The DNA here is from genome assembly GCA_019418545.1 of Clostridiales bacterium. GTDB lineage: Bacteria > Bacillota > Clostridia > Oscillospirales > Acutalibacteraceae > Heritagella_A. Next base: position 79,626 of record DYBQ01000002.1, read on the forward strand.
GCGGGAACAAACCCTTTTGCAAATCCAGCAATACCTTCGGGAGCATTGCGCGGAACCCCTTTCCCTTGATTACCTTTCCTCTGCTTTCCATATGCATCCTTCCCATCTCAGCAAAATTTTTAAAGAAAAATTCCGAACTACTCCAATTGGCTATTTAACACAGGTTCGTATGGAGAAAGCATGCCAGCTCTTAAAATCCCCCTCGATTAAAGTCCGGGATGTGTCAGAAATGTGCGGCTATTCAGACCCTTTTTATTTTAGCAAAGTATTTAAAGAAAATTTTGGTATGTCTCCTACCAAATATCAACAGGAACACTTACCGAAAGGTGATACAGACAATCCATATTCCCAGTCATAACGTAAAAAAACCGCAGGCTTCTGTTAGAAGCCTGCGGTTTTTAATTTTATATAACAAGTTTGTTTTTACATGGTTAATCAGCTATACTGCACACCATATTTCTCCATAGCTGCCTGATGTTCTTCATAGGTCTCGGAATAGTGGTTTTGATTATCGTTTCCAAAGAAGAAATACAAATAGTCACTATCTGCTGGATTTAAAGCTGCCTGAATCGCCCGGCTGCCAGGATTGCAAATGGGTCCTGCCGGAAGCCCGGAACATTTATACGTATTATACAGCGCTGCATACTTTCCCGTGCTGCTCAGATATGGGCTATTGGTTACATAATTGTTGATATAATCCCGGGTTGGGTCCATTTCCAGCTTCATACCTGCATTCAGCCGATTATAAATAACAGAAGCCACCAATGCTGCATTTTCTGCGCTGCGAGATTCCTTTTCCACAATGGATGCTACAATCAGCTGCTGGCTGGAAAGGCCGCCTGCTTTGGCATTATAGTTATTTAAGAGCTTAATCAACACATCTTGCGGGTCATCATCTACATAGAATTCATACGTGTCTGGAAACAAATATCCTTCCATTTTGAATGCCCGGTTGCTGTCAGAAGGTACCGAAAAAGATTTGGGACTATAGCTCTGCGAGACAGATACAAATTCCTTAGCCCCGCACACACCATTCTTTTCCAGAGTTTGGGCAATTTGCGCAACCGTATATCCTTCTGGAATGGTAACCCGTACCGTTTTCAAAGGTTCTTCTGTGGGCTTAGCTGTAGGCTTTGCCGTAGGTTTGTCTGTCGGTTTTGTTGTAGGGTCAGACGTATTTTGGCCTGAACCATTTTCCTCTTCTGACTGGGAAAGAACCGAGGACGCATCAGAAGAATCTGTTGTGCCCCCCTCAGACTGCTGAGAAGAACTATCCAACCCAGATTCCGATGAAGACAGCGTTTCGGACAGGTCGCTGCTTTCCGAAGGGCTGCCGCTGCAGGAGACACAGAGAAAAGCCATCACCATAGTCAGCAAAAGAGCGATTCCTTTTCTCCGCAGTGTAGTTTTCACAAAATCCAACACCTTTCTCAGTTTTTCTACATTATACACCTTTCCTAGCAAAAAGCAAGAGGACAAATATAACCATCCTCTTGCTCTCTGTTTATGCTTCTGAATATCGGGATAAAAACTTCCGGGTACGTTCTTCTTTGGGATTTTCGATGACATCCTTTGCCAATCCCTGCTCCACAATGACACCGCCATCCATAAAAATTACCTGGTCAGCCACATCACGGGCAAAGGACATTTCATGAGTTACGATAATCATCGTTGTTTTTTGCTGGGCAAGGCTTCGGATTACCTTCAGCACTTCTCCCGTCAACTCTGGGTCCAGTGCAGAAGTTGGCTCATCAAAGCACATAATGTCCGGTTTCATGGCCAGCGCCCGGGCAATCGCCACCCGCTGCTGCTGTCCGCCGGAAAGCTGATGGGGATAATGGTCTGCCCTATCTGCAAGCCCCATTTGCTGCAGCAGCTCTCTCGCCTGCGATTCAATTTCTTCGGTAATCTCTTTTTTTCTTTTGCTGTAATCCGGCCTGCTTTTCGCCTGCAATTCCCGAGCCAGCATCACATTTTTCAGTGCGGTATATTGAGGGAACAGGTTAAAAGACTGGAATACCATTCCAAAATGAAGGCGCTTTTTCCGCACTTCTTTTTCTTTTTGTGTAGCGGAATCCGCAGCATCAAATAGCGTTTCTCCATGTACCGAAATTTTTCCACCATCTGGCGTCTCCAAAAAATTCAGGCAGCGCAAAAGCGTAGTTTTTCCGCTTCCCGAAGAGCCAATAATGGCCAACGTTTGCCCTTCTTCCAAGTCGAAGCTGATGTCCTGCAAAACCTGTAATTTTCCAAAATGCTTTTCAATGTTTTGTACCTGTAAAACTGCCATCACTGCGCCTCCTTACCGGAAATAGCTGAGCCTGCGCTCGATATAGCTGAAAAGCAGGGTGAGAATACCTACAAATATCAAATAATATACACCCGTATAGAACAAAGGCCAAATCAGGCCATCGCTCTTCATAAAGCTTTCGCCTACTTTTATCAGCTCGCTGACCGCGATAATCCGTGCCAAAGACGTATCCTTGACCAGTGTAATAATTTCATTAGACATAGGCGGTACAATGCGTTTAATCATTTGCAGCAGTGTAATCTTAAAGAAGATTTGGGGCTTCGTCATACCAAGCACCTGCCCCGCTTCCCGCTGTCCTACCGGCACGCCTTCAATTCCGCCGCGATAAATAACGGAAAAATAGCAGGAATAGTTAATCACAAACGCAGCTACTGTTGCAATAAACCGGCCGCTGTTGCCAGAGCCCCAAATGTTATTATCAAAAATCAGTCCGGGTCCAAAATAGATAATCATTAGCTGCAGCATAAGAGGCGTTCCCCGGATGACCCAAACAATAAAATCCACCAGCAGCTTAATTGGGCGCACACCGGAAATCCATTTTAGACGGCGGGGAACCCACGAAATCTGTGACAAAAAGCGTAAAGGGGCCCATTTGCTCATAGAGCCAAAGGCTACCAGAAGCCCAAGCGGCAGGGAAAACAACAAGGTAAGCGCAAACAGCTGCACTGTTGTCCCCATGCCTTCCAGCAGTGCATTGGTAACGTTCCAGAACATGAAATCTCTCCATCCCTTATCATCATACTAAAAGGCAGAGAGCAGCATCCCGCTCTCTGCCCGGATTGTAAAAGCTTTTTGTTTTTACTTCTGCTCTACAATATTATCCTTAATCCCGTATTTCTCGGCCAACTCCATCATGGTGCCGTCTTCATACAGCTTGACAAACTGCTCGTTGATAAAATCCGTCAAATCAGAGCCCTTGCGGCATCCAACACCATAATCCTCAGTAGTCAGTTCAACAGTCGTTACCAAATCGGGATAGCTGGTTCCTTCACCAATCATAGCGCCTGCCATCAGTAAGTCAATCACGCAAGCATCGGAAGTGCCGGAGTCCACTTCCATCAGTGCGGTTGCCTGGTCCAACACATCGTTGGTATTCAATCCCTCAGCCTGAGCGGCTTTCTGTCCGGCAGAACCGTCTTCCACAGCTATCAGCAAATCTTTGAGGCTTTCTGCTGTCGTATACTGGTCAGCCACATCTTTCTTCATGACTACAACCTGTGCATTTTTCGCATAAGGATTGGTAGCGGAAGCACCTTCAGTAATTTCATCGGTAATGGTCATACCATTCCAAGCGCAATCAATGCTCTTATTCTCCAGCTCCATCAGCTTATTGCCCCATTCAATAACGGTGAATTGTACTTCCACACCCAGCGCATCGCCAATTTCCTTTGCCATATCCGCATCAAAGCCAATCCATTCGCCGTTGTCGTCCTTATAATCCATGGGGGCAAATTCCGTAATGCCTACCACCAGAGTACCCTTGTTCTTAATATATTCTACATCGCTTTCTGTCTCTTCCGTACTGGAAGAAGTCTCAGAATTTGTTTGAGACTGTGCATCTCCAGAAGAACCGGAATTTGCAGATGTACAAGCTGCCATTGACAGGCACATACCAGCCGCCAAAAATACCGAAAGCAGTTTCTTTATCATGTTGAGTTCCTCCTCATTGTACCGGACAAAACCGGATTGTTGTCGCTTTTGTATTTTATCATACTAACGTGATAATGTAAAGGGGTATTTGTTTTTTTGTATGATTTCTTCATTTTATGCATATACTTTTTGTGAAAGGGGGAAATCCTGTGACACGTATCCGAAACTGGAATATTGCCGGCGCCGCGTTTGGGCTGCTTGCAGGCACACTGCTCCATTTTGTTTATGAATGGTTTGGCGGCTCTTTTTGGGCTATTATTGGGGCAGTTAATGAAAGCACCTGGGAACATTTAAAGTTGTTATTTTTTCCGATACTTTTCTTTGGCATTTTAGAATACTTTTCCTATGGAAAAAATACACCTGGATTTATTCCCATTAAAACCGTTTCCATCCTGCTCGGCATGGCTCTCATTGTGGTTTTATTTTATACCTATACAGGTATTCTAGGATTTAATCTGGCACCCATTGACATTTCTTTGTTTGTTATTGGAATTTTATCTGCTTATTGGTTTTCGGCTAAACAGCTGGCGCAGCCTCCTTCATGGGCGCTATCTTCCGCTGCTAATGCCTTATTTGCGGGGATTCTTCTTCTATTGCTTCTTTTCTTCATTGTTTTCACCTTTAGCCCTCCGGAAATCGGGCTGTTTTTGGACCCCGTTACCGGAAACTATGGTCTGGCATCATAAAACAAACAAGGCTCAGGATATCCGGCTGTAACGGAATCCTGAGCCTTGTTTGTTTAGCAGGTAAGATTATGGCGGTCTACAATTTCGCCTACATACCGGATTCTATCAATATTGCCAGTGGAAGACATCTCATCCGAGATTCCCAGAATCAAGTGGCCGGCAAACAATTCAATCACCTTCTCTGTCTGTTCCCGCAGCATCTCAATGGGATAGGTTTCATCAAACAGAATAGCGGCAATTCCATCTACCAAATCCACTTCATCTCCCAAAGCCTGTTTGATTTCTTCCAGCGTAACATCTCCCTGGGGCTTGGGGGTAATGGCTTCTATGCCATCCAAGCCTGTTTCTTTGGCATAAGGCAAAAGTGCTTTGGTATCCCCATCCCAATGGGCAAAGGTATAAAACCCGCTCTTATGCAGCAGCTCATTTCGATGCTGATACTCAGGGAGCACATACTTTTCAAACAGATAGGGCGGCAAGGTCGCACAGTGAACATTATCTCCGAAGTTAATCCATTCAAAACAGCTTTTTTCCAAGGCCCGGATAAACCGCTCATGGTTTGCTTGTTTTACTTTAAAATATTCTTCGCACACATCCGGCATATCCATCAAGGCATAAATGCCGCCCTCTACTCCCATGGTGTCGTTAAAAAGGGACTGGACGTTGATTCTGGGAAAATAAACGGAGCCCAGACCGTTCTCTCCCCAGACTGCATAAACCTTGTCATATTCCTCCTGTGAAAACACATAATCCTGGTGAGCTTCGACATACATCTGAACTTCCATGTCTTTCTGGTCTTCTACCCACCATTTTTCAAAATATTCGCCATAATTGGAAGTATTCCGCCGAAGTACACAGTCAATACTTCCTTCCGGTGTTTCGATTACATGACGTGTGCGCAGTTCGTCCAGCTTTTGAGAATAACGGCGGATGGAAGGGTCTTCTACCAGCTGGATAGCACTGTTATAATCATAAATACGGTTGGAGCAGCCTAGGGCTTCATACAACTCCCGAAGGCTCATTCCCGTATATGGCTCTGGCAGAGGCGTACCGGTAAACTGACGGTCACTATACCAGCAAATAATTCTTGGCTGCCAGAGCACTTTTCCGTTTGCCTGTCCGCGGATAATCGCACGGTTTAAATCGATATGGTTTTTCATGGCTATGGCTCCTTTGTTTTGGATTCGTTTCTCGTATGATACACGATTTTATCAAAAAAGGAAGTAGCTTTTAGAAAGTGTAGATATTCAGACAATTTCTAAAGAGGATTGTACCAGTATCCACTATAAAAAACAGGGATTATTTTTCCCGCACATCCTTTATGGTTTTGAAAAGTTTGTAAATTATTTGAAATTTTGCGGTTCCTCTTGCTTGATTGAATAAATAAAGTTATAATATGAGTGGAAATAAATTATACTCCCAATTTTCCTGGTTTTTATGCAAACAGCGTTATACTTCCTATTTTGTCATGTGCCCGGGAGTGTTCCCGTTGGCCCACATACAACTAACACCAAAGGAGTGTCATAATCATGAAACAGTTCACCTACACCATTACCGACCCTGTTGGAATTCATGCCCGTCCTGCTGGTCTTCTGGTAAAAGAAGTAAAGAAGTATGATAGCACTATCACCATTGAAAAGGCCGGAAAGTCCGTTAACGCTGTCAAGCTCATGGCTTTGATGGGTCTGGGAATTAAGTGCGGCGAAACCATTACCGTCACTGTTGAAGGCGGCAATGAAGAAGAGAATGCAGCCAGCTTGGAAGCATTTTTCAAGGCAAATCTGTAATTTTATTATGGCGCAAAGATAAAAAGCGTGCTGTTACGATAACAGCACGCTTTTATTTTATCATGGTGGCAATCCCTTTTCCAGTGAGTAAAAGGGATTGCCATTTATTCTATTCCAGTTGTCAGTTTGCGGCAACCGCATTATCAGAATATAGTAATTCCAACATGTCTGGTCTTGCAATACCGGTAGTAAGATATCCGTTATTCAACTGGAAATCCATGACCGCCTGTTCCGTACCCTCATCAAAGGTACCGTCATAAGTGGTAAACATATATCCCAGTTCATCCAGCCGCTCCTGCATTTTTAGTACATCACTGCCTGTGTCTCCTTTTTGAAGCTGCTGATAGGAAGTGCTGTCCGGGGTAGGAGTGGGCTCAGGTGTTTCCGAAGGTTCAGGAGTTGCTTCGGGAGTGGGTGTCGGTTCTGGAGTTTCTGAGGGAGCTGGTGTGGATTCCGGTTCTGAAGAGGATGTGTCCGAAGAACCGTCGCTGCTGCTGGCCAATTCAGGATGTGCAAATCCAGCCATCTGCGAAACGGCAGAAATCACACTGCGTCCCTGCCATTGCATCAGTTCCGGCTCAATTTCACAAACATGGTCATTTTTCACTGCGTCCATGTCTTTCCACCCATCTGTAGTCTCCAGCTTTTCCTTCAGGCCAGTTGGGCAGAAGATATATTGGGGATTTGCCTTCATAATCGATTCTGCTTCTACACTGCCTCCGGTCTCGCCCTTCACGCCATTGATAAATCCAGCAGAGGAAAGAAGAATATCCACAAAACTATCGCCTGTAGCTACAGTACCATTGATATCTGTAAGATAAATCGCTGTAGAAGGAACATCGGAGTTGGGGATAATCCGGGCAATATCATCCAGTGTAGTAAAGATGTTCTCGGCTGTTTTTTCTCCCTGTTCATAGCCCGTGCTGCCGCCAGCTAACACAGAACCGATTTGGGTATACAGCTTGGTAAATTCTGAGCGGGTGGTTGCTGGGGAGAAAGTCAGAACCGTGACTCCCTGTTCTGACAGAGCGTCTTTCTGTGCCTCGGTGATGCTGGTATCTGCAAAAAGGACATTCACACCCAATTCTTTGATTTTAGCAGCATCATCAGCTGTGACTTCCGGCAATACCTTCAAGTCTGGCTGTGTACACTCAGCGCTTCTTGCTTTCAAATTGATTTCATAACCCATAGCAAGGATAATGTCGGCAACATTGGGAGAAAGCACCGCCACTCCTTCCGGCTGGGATTCTATGGTAACATCATTTACTTTTACGGGATAATCCTGTTTGGCCGCTCCGGATTCAATGTCAGCGGGAGACCCACACCCGGCAAAAAGCAGGGCAGTCATACACAAACAGAGAAACGCCGCCACAAATCGTTTGGCTCTCATAATAATTCCCCTTTCTGGTTTGGTATTCATCGCCTGTTTAACTTTCTGTTTTAAAGGATACCTCTATAGTGTATCATAAAATCTCCCGAAAACCCATAAACGAACCGTAAATTTCGCAGAAAAACCGCAAAATTTGTTACTCTAACGGCTTTCCCTGACGCAATGCCGACTCTGCAAAGGCAATATATTGCTGTGCAACACGAGGAGAACGGCCACCATGTACCATAGCCCACTGCTCCGCACCTTTTTCCAACTGGGGCAAATAGCCTTCAATTCCCTTTTGAAATGCCAATTGCTGCACAATTTCCAAAAATTTCGCTTTATCAGGCAGCGTAAAGTTAATGGCCAACCCAAAACGGTCTGCCAAAGAAAGGCATTCCTGAATCGTATCATTTCGATGAAGGTCATCCCCATTGCGGTCGGAGAAATTCTCCCGCAGCAGGTGACGGCGGTTAGAGGTGGCATAAATGAGAGCATTGGCCGGTTTTGCTGCCAATCCCCCCTGTAAAACCGATTTAAGCGCTGCATAGGTGCCATCCTGCTGAGAGAAGGAGAGGTCATCAATGAAAATAATGAATTTCATCGGGATTCCGGCAATCTGGTCTACTAAATAGGGGAAATCCATCAGGTATTCCTTGGGCATTTCAATCACCCGCAGGCCTTGGGTATAATATTCATTCAGCAAAGCCTTTACTGTAGAAGATTTTCCGGTACCGCGGTCGCCATAGAGCAGGCAATTGTTGGCCGGAAGCCCCCGCAAAAAAGCAACGGTATTTTCAATGGCCATATTTCGGGGAACATCATAACCCTTCAGTTCGCACAGCCGCTGCGAATCTGGATGGGCTACCGGCAGAATCTTCTTATCCCGCCAGATAAACGCACGATACCGGGCATACATACCGCATCCATTACAGCGGTAATATTCCCACAAATTGTGCAGGCAATCGTCCTCTTCCCCTTGAAACAGTTCAACCGGTTCGCCAATTTTCCAAAAAGGAAGGGCCAGTCCGCAATCTCTCATTCCACACTGCTCCAGGATAAATTCGGGAGAAATCTTTGCCAGCTCAGAAATCACCGCAATATCCCGTTTCACTGCCTGCTTCATCGTGTCAGGAATACTCTCCTCGCAGCCTGCGGCTGCCATGGAAAATGCATTTTGGTCAAACAAAGCTGTTTGCGTCAGGCATCTGGCAAAATTTTCGCTGAATCCCCGCTGACAGAGCACTGCAAAAAAGTCCCCCCAAGCTTCCAAAAAGGTTCTCTTATGCTTCTCCTTTTGAGAAACGGCACATTTACTTCCTGCTTTTAACAATCGATAAAAAGCATGTGGGACAGTGCGGTCAAGAATTCCTTTGTAAATGGAAAGGGAAGCCATCTGCCTAGCAGCTTCCTGTATGGAACGAATCATAACTGGTCGAGCTCCTTTTGCTGAAATCGCCAAAACCGGGGGGTTTCGGTCTGTTTTATTGTATCCCGCCTGTCGGACTGTGTCAATCATTGGGGCAGGATTTTGCAGGATTTTCACGAAAAAAATGCAAAACAGCGCCTGACCGTTTATCAGACGCTGTTCCTTTTATGCTCGATTTTCCACCATGTTTTGAATTTGTGTGGAAAAGTCTTTTTGCAATTTTCGTAGCTTTTGAAAGTGAGAAACAGCCACACCCACCACTACTCCGCCGCAGCCTACCAAAATTCCAAGGCACAAAATCCCGCCCCAGACAATCCCAGCGGAAAAAGCAGAGTATGACAGCACCCCCATCAACACAGCCAATACCGAATAAACCGATACTATACGGGCAAGAAAAGATATGTATCCGTTTGCAAGGGAATCCGGGTTCGGCTGGGGACTCTCCCGAACCGGCAGAGAGGTTTCCATCTGGTATTCCGGCATTTTCCAGCCCCCACAGCTTTCTTCATATTTTGCGCTTACAAATCGGAAAGAAAATTCCTCATCCTGCTGTAAATCAATCGTAGTTTCCACTTTTAGGCAAAAGGCTTTGCAGGATTTCCACCAGCCTGTGTCTACATTCATCAGCAGTACATTCAAAATACCCCAAGGCACCATAAAAATCAGAAACGCCAGTAATTTAGCGATGTGGAAAGAAGGTCCCTCCGTTTCCTGACAGAACTCCACAGGATATGTCCCAGCAGGCAAATCGAACTGTAAACTCCGATGTTCTTCATCACTGCGCTGTATTTGTTCCCCCACTGTCACCAAAAGGCTTTCCCCTTCTGGCGCGTGAATATGGATGGTAAGTCTCATCAAAACCCCTCCTTTGGAATCTGAGCAGGAAGCAGGGAAAACAGAAGCTTTTCGTCATATTCCGGCACCATTACTTCAAATTCGCCCCGGGTCTCTGAAATTCGCAGGGAATAATAGCCACGGATGGTGTACTGTTCCGCGTCATTTTTCCTGATGTGATAAGGCTTATAGGTTTTGGAATTATAAGGTTCCTCCTTATTCCACTCGGGGAGAAGGAGCCGCTTTTTTACCCATACCACTTTTTGAATGGAGGAAAAGGGAATTTTGAAAACCTGGATATTATCGGCAAAGTAAAGGGAATCATTCTGGGAATAAGCATATGTACTGAAGTTTTCGTTTGCCAAGATTTTTTCTCGACCTTTTTTGATTTGATACACAACCCGGATAATATCCATATCGGCGGCATTCTCCGGGATTCCCAACTCCTGCCGGGAGGCACAATCCAGACGCTGTGCACGCTCCATCATCATGGTTTCCTCGGCAGTTTTCATTGCTTCCTGACTTTTTTTGCGCTGTTTTAGAAAAATAACCAGGGAAAGTCCTCCCAAAATAACGGCCGCAATCAGTATAAACCACTTATCTTCCAAGGCCTGCTGAAAGGACAGCTTCCAAATATCCACCAAAAAGGACAGTAAACACAAGCCCCCTATGTAGAAACTAATTTGCATGATAAATTGCAGCACAGGATGTAACGTTGCTTTTTTCTCAAAATCTTCTAATTCTTCCGCAGCCCTATCTAAAAGCTGTTCCTGCTGCATGGAAACCTTGGCAGACTGAAAGGGCATTCCGTCCAGAATACATTCCCCCTGCCCTTCCTGAATTTGAAAGCCAAACAAATTTTTCATCACAATCTCCTTATCAAAACAGCGGACAACCCACTTGGGACTGTCCGCTGTTTTTCATTTGTAAATTCACTATCAATCTTGATATCCGTGGGCCTGCTTGAGCATCATGTCTTTTACCTTCATGAGCCGAATCTGGGTACTGCGCTCGTTTTCGTCCAGCTTCATGGTGATATACTTGATGTTTTCCTGTAGCTCTGGAATCATCACGTGCTCCAAGGCATTCACGCGCCGGCGTGTCTTTTCAATCTCTGCCGCCATTAGCTGGCAGGATTTCTCCGTTTCCGCCAGCCGCAAAAGGTCGGGCAAAATCCCCGAGAGAGACTCCACCGCCTCGTCCAGCTCACCAGAAGTAAAGGCAAAGCCATAGGAGAAAATATCCCCCTGATTGGGCGTGCGGGTCTTATAGGTGAACTGGGGAATTTCCACGCTCATCACATTTTTGGTTCCGCATTCCAGAAAAACCTCCTGTTTCGGAGCCAGCAGGGCTGTGTTCAGTGCCTCGTCCTGCATAGCCGCCCGAGCCAGCATAAACCGCCGGTTGGAGCTTTCCAGCGCCGCTTCCACCTTTTGCCGCAGGGCTTTGTTCTCCCGCACCAAATCAAGGAACTGCCGCATGAGTTCATCGCGCTTGTCTTTGAGCAGCTTGTGCCCACGCAGGGCGGTGACCAGCTTTTTCTTCAGCCGGGTCAATTCCATCCGGGTGGGGTTTACATGGGTCGTTGCCAAAAGCCGTCACCCCTTCCCTTACACCGTTTCGCCGGTATAATACTTGTCAAGGAATTCGTCCTTGATGCGTTTAAGTTCGCTTCTGGGCAAAATCGACAGCAGCTTCCAGCCGATGGACAACGTTTCCTCAATGTCCCGGTTGGTGTTGTATCCCTGAGAGACATACTCATTTTCGAAAGCGTCGGCAAACTTGGCGTATAGCTTGTCGATGTCCGTCAGCGCTGCTTCGCCCAGAATCACCATCAGTTCTTTTGCGTCCTTGCCTCTTGCATAGGCGGCAAACAGCTGGTTCATGGTGTTGGCGTGGTCGGCCCGGGTCTTGCCCTCACCGATACCCTTATCCTTCAAACGGGACAAAGAGGGCAGCACGTCAATAGGCGGTGTGACTCCCTTGCGGTAGAGCTCACGGCTCAAAATAATCTGTCCCTCGGTGATATAGCCGGTCAAATCGGGGATGGGGTGAGTTTTGTCATCCTCGGGCATGGTGAGGATGGGAATCAGGGTGATACTGCCGTTTTTGCCCTTCTGCCGTCCGGCACGCTCATAGAGGGAAGCAAGGTCGGTGTACATATAACCGGGATAGCCACGGCGGCCGGGCACTTCCTTTCGGGCGGCGGAAACTTCACGCAAAGCATCAGCATAGTTGGTAATGTCTGTGAGGATAACCAATACATGCATATTCTTTTCAAAGGCCAGATACTCGGCGGCGGTTAGAGCCATACGAGGGGTTGCGATACGCTCAATGGCCGGGTCGTTGGCCAGGTTGATAAACAGCACCGTGCGGTCAATGGCTCCGGTACGCTTAAAATCTTCAATAAAAAAGTTAGATTCCTCAAAGGTGATACCCATGGCGGCGAACACCACCACAAAGGGGTCTTTGGTGCCCCGCACCTTGGCCTGACGGGCAATCTGTGCCGCCAGATTGGCATGAGGCAGGCCGCTTGCCGAGAAGATGGGCAGCTTCTGGCCGCGCACCAGTGTGTTCAGGCCGTCAATGGCTGAAACGCCGGTCTGAATGAATTCCTGGGGGTAGTTCCGGGCGGCAGGGTTCATAGGCAGGCCGTTGATATCATCCCGGCGCTCCGGCAAAATCTCCGGGCCGCCGTCGATGGGCTGACCCAGACCGTCGAACACCCGGCCCAGCATATCTTCCGAAACGCCAAGCTCCATGGTGCGACCCAAAAAGCGCACTCGGCTGTTGCTCAGGTTGATACCGGTAGAGCTTTCAAACAGCTGCACCAATGCGTTGCCGCCGTCGATTTCCAGCACCTTGCAGCGGCGGCGCTCGCCGTTTTGCAGCTCGATTTCTCCCAGTTCGTTATAGGTGACATTCTCTACACCCTTTACCAGCATCAGAGGGCCGGCCACTTCCTGTATGGTGCGATATTCCTTTGGCATCAGAATTCCTCCTTTTGCTGGGCGGCGGTAATCTCCGCGTCAATTTCCGCGGCAATCTGGGCAAACTCATCCTCAACTGCCTCATCATGGGTATATTTAAAACGTCCAATCCGCTCACGGATAGGCAATTTTACCAGCTCATCAATGGAAGCGCCCTGTTCCAATGCCTTGACGCACCGGTCATAGAATCCCAGCACCAGCAGCATCATGAGCCGCTGTTTCATCAAAGGCGTGTAGGTGTCCACCTCATGGAAGGCGTCCTGATGGAGGAAGTCCTCACGGATGGAGCGGGCGGCTTCCAGCTTTAACCGGTCGGGGGCCGAGAGGGCATCCATGCCCACCAGTTTTACGATTTCTTCCAGCTCGGCTTCTTCCTGCAACAGCCGCATCAGGCGGGAGCGCAGCTCCATCCAGTCGCCACCGGCAGTCTGGTTGAACCAGTCCGCCATAGTGTCCACATACAGGGAGTAGCTGGTTAGCCAGTTCACGGCAGGGAAGTGTCGTTTGTAAGCAAGGGCGGAGTCAAGACTCCAGAACACCTTGACAATACGCAGTGTAGCCTGCGAAACCGGCTCGGAAATATCGCCGCCGGGAGGGGAGACAGCGCCGATAACCGACAGCGCACCCTCTCTGCCCTCGTGGCCCAAAGCGGTGACGCGTCCGGCTCTTTCATAGAACTGTGCCAGACGGCTGCCCAGATAGGCGGGGTAACCTTCTTCACCGGGCATTTCTTCCAGTCGGCCAGACATTTCGCGCAGAGCCTCGGCCCAACGGGAGGTGGAGTCGGCCATCAATGCCACGGAATAACCCATATCTCGGAAGTATTCGGCAATGGTGATGCCGGTATAAATGGAGGCCTCACGGGCCGCCACAGGCATATCGGAAGTGTTGGCGATGAGCACGGTGCGCTTCATCAGGGAATAACCGGTTTTGGGGTCCACCAGCTCGGGGAACTCGTTCAAAACGTCGGTCATCTCGTTGCCGCGTTCGCCGCAGCCGATATATACCACGATGTCCGCATCCGCCCACTTTGCCAGCTGATGCTGCACCACGGTCTTGCCGCTGCCAAAGGGGCCGGGCACTGCCGCCACACCGCCCTTGGCAATGGGGAACAGGGTATCAATAACCCGCTGTCCGGTAATCAACGGGCGGTCGGGAGAAAGCTTTTTCTGATAAGGACGGCCACGGCGTACGGGCCATTTCTGCATCAGGGTAATGGGGAACTCCGCGCCGTTTTCGTCCTCCACTATTGCCACGGTGTCGGTAACATGGTAGTCGCCCTCGGTGATGGACTTCACCTTGCCCACGATTCCAGGGGGCACCATGATTTTGTGGAGTACCACTTCGGTTTCCTGCACGGTACCCAGCACATCGCCGCCGGTCACGGAATCACCGGCTTTTACAGTGGGAACAAAGTGCCACAAAACCTCCCGCTTCAAAGAGGGCACTTCCACGCCCCGCTGGAGGCTATTGCCGGAAACGGCCATAATGGCATCCAGAGGACGCTGGATACCGTCATAAATACTGCTAATCAGACCGGGGCCAAGCTCCACGCTCAGAGGTTCGCCGGTAGACTCCACCGGTTCGCCGGGGCCAAGGCCGGAGGTTTCCTCATATACCTGAATGGAGGCGTCGCCTCCGTGAATCTCGATGATTTCGCCGATAAGTCGCTGCTCGCTGACGCGCACCACGTCGAACATGTTAGCGTCGCGCATTCCTTCGGCGATGACCAAAGGCCCGGCGACCTTTCGGATAACACCTTTGCTCATAGTCCTCTATCCTTTCCGGGTTTTATGCCCGGAGGGACACAAAACCGCATTGAATCTGTTAAATAATATCGGAGCCCACTGCCTGCTCTACGGATTTTTTCACCATCCGCATTCCAAGACCCGTGTTCCCCGAAACCCCGGGAATGGGGATAATAGCGGGAAGAGGGCGGCTGCGCCACTTGTCCAGCTCTTCCTCTATTTGTCCGGCAAGAGATTCGGTGATATACACCACCGCGTACTCCCCTTCTGCCAACCGGCGAAGGGTATGAGCGCCGTCCACCGCATCCTCTACCGGGTAAATCTCAAGGCCCAGAGCAGCAAATCCGTAAATGCTGTCCCGGTCGCCCAAAACTGCTACCTTATACATACATCACCCGCAGCCTTTCCTGCACATCCTCCACATCCAGCCCGTTTCGCTTGGCAGAGAGGATAATGCGCACCATGGCAATTTCATTTTGCCGGGCGAGAAAATACGCCGCCACTGGCCCCAGCGTAAAGGGGTTGGCTTTTTCTCCCTGAATCAGCGCCATAATCCGGTCATCCCGCCATTTATCAAAAGCGGAAGCTCCGGCTTTCAGGGCGGGAATGGCGTCGGCATAAGGCGTGAGGGAAAGATAGCTTTCCAGCCCGTCCATGCCCTCCAGTGCGGCTGCTTCCAGCCGGGAAAGATTCAGAGTACCGCACTTTGCCAGTGCTTCTTTCAAAAAAGCTGCCGGGCGTCCAGTAAGAATCGCCCGCTGGGCAATTTTCAAATCCGCCGCCGCCACAAACAGCTCGGCGTATTCTTTGAGCAAGGCACAGTCAGAATTCTTTCCGGCCTGCAAAATCGCATCCAGCGCCGCTTTGTCCAGCAATACATCACACAGCTGCCCGTCCCGGGTTTTTAGCAAAAGCTGCTGGGCTTCCTGCAAGGGCTTTTTCATCCATTCCGGTATCTGGGAAAAATCATTGTCCTTGAGGGCTTTGACAAGGGCTTCCGGCTCTATGGAACCGCCGGGCAAGAACACATGCTGCGCCTGCACGTTGGTGACCACCGATTTTACCGCTGCTTTTGCATTGTTGAAATCCACCGGCAAGCGGAAAATCTGAAACACCTCCAGCTCCGGAAGAAGTTCTCTCATCAGCTGCCAGGTCTTTTCCGTTTCTGCCGCCAGAATTTCCTCGGCAGTATCGCCCTCGTCCCAGCCCATGCCGTGAAGGCTGTGTAAGCATTCATCATAGGTTTTCGCCGCCAAAAGCTGTTCCAGGTTCTGACGGCTGAGAAGGGAAAGCTCCCGGGCATGAATCCGCGCTGCGGCGTAAGGGTATAACTCCGGCATGGCTTTCCTCCTTTCTTTCATTACGCCGTCAGTCGGCGAAGAGAATTTGATTGGTTAAGTCCTGCAATTCCTCCCGCTTGTCATCAAACAGGGCACGGAAGGTGCAGTTTTCCTCAATGCCGCCATACAGCAGCAGGAAGCCGCCGTCAATGGCAGGATTGGGTTTTGATGCAACCGTCAGCTCTGCGCCTTTCGGCAGAACCGTCTGCAATTTTTTTTCAAAGTCGGCGGGCTTCCGGGCAAAGTCTCGGTTTCCCAGCACCAGCTCACCCTTTTGGGGCAGCGCCCGCTTGGCCGCAAGACCCAGCAGCACGGTGAAATAGTCCTCATTGGATAACTCGAACAGGGATTTTTCCGCCGCTTCCAGCGTTTCCTGAATGATTTCCTGCCGGGCAATGAGCAGGATTCTCCGCTGTTCCCGATGTGCCGAGGAAAGCACCCGGTCGGCGGCATCCTGTGCCTGCTGGGGCGCATCCCGAAGGAGCTCTTCCCGGCGAAGCTGGGCTTCTTCCCGGCCTTTTGCGGAAATTTCATCTGCCTCCTGCCGGGCTTTTGCCAGAATAGCGTCGGCGTTTTCCTGGCCATCCTTGCGTATGGATTCCAATATGGTGTCAAGGCCTGTCACAGACAGCACCTCCTTGCTGAATTTAAAATAGCTGATTACAGGGGCAGTTTGCCGATATTGGCAACTGCCAGCAGGGAAACCAGCAGAGCCAGCACCGCGTAGGTCTCTACCATGGCGGGCAGGATGATGGATTTACCGAACTGGTCAGGCTTGCGGCTAATCAGGTTGATACTGGCAACGGAAGCCCGAGCCTGACGCTTGGCGGACCACAGGCCCACAAAACCCATAGGCACGCAGGCAAAGAAGTACAGCATACCTTTTGCAAAGCTGATATCAGCGCTGCCGCCCAAAATGCCGATGTTGGAGAGGGTCAGAAACGCAATGAGCAGGCCATAAATGCCCTGGGTACCGGGGAGCAGCTGCAAAATCAGCACTTTGCCGAACTTGCTGGGGTCTTCGGTGAGAGCGCCGGCGGCGGCTTCACCCGCCATACCGACACCGATGGCGGAACCGATACCGGCCATCAGAGCTGCGAGAACGGCTCCCAGAAGAGCCATGGGAACGCCAAGAGTGTTCAAAAGGTCTGTGAAGGTCATGGTTTGTTTTCCTCCCTGATTTTGTAATATTTGGTATGGGCGGCAAAGGGGTTGAATTTTTTCCCTCCGCCCTCATAGAACTTGCCAAAGAATTCCACATACTGCAAGCGGTTGGTGTGCACATACGCGCCCAGCACGTTGATGCCGATGTTCAGGGTATGACCGATGAGGAACACCAGCGTGAACACGATAGCGCCTACCACGCCGCCTCCCACCATGGCGCCCATCTGGTTAAACACCGAAGCAATAACGCCGGTAGCAAGGCCCAGTGCCAGCAGACGGGAATAGGAAAGGATGTCGCTGAGATAACCGGACACATTATAGAGGCCGTAAATGCCCTTTAAGAACCGTTTTCCGGGGTTTTTCGATTCCCGCCCGGCGGTAAAGAGCACACCCACCGCACCGATTCCGGCGCAGACGGCGGAAATGGTGCCCACAGGCTCCGGCAGGGTAAATCCCAGCCCCAGCATTTCCGTGGTCATCTCCATAGTGAGCAGATAGACGATACCGCCGCCTACCAGCAGATACCAGAACACCACATCGTAGATGGCATCCTTCCACCGTCCCGCCCGGACGCACTGGTAAAACTGTACGCCCAAGCCTGCAAACAGATGGATGATACCCAATAGGAACGAGAACACCAACAGCCGCATGGGCTCATTCAGCGGCACGAACCACAAGGCTGGGATGGTGACTTCCGTACCGAAAAAGGTTTTGGAAATCACTGTTACCGCATCGCCGAACCAGCTTCCAAAAAGGATGCCCCAGAAGGTGGTGGAGATGCCAGAGTACATGAACATTTTCAGAGACTTTTTCAGCCCGCTCTCCATATTTTTGAATTTCAGCAGCGCAAAGGCACAGCCGATTACCATAATCAAGCCATAGGCCGCGTCGGAAAGCATCAGGCCAAACAGCACATAGTAAAAGCACGCCATGGGGGTACAGGGGTCCACTTCTCCCCGTTTGGGAAGGCTGTAGCCCTCCAGCACCGGCTCCATGGGAGCGGCAAAGCCGTTGTTTTCCAGCGCTACCGGAACTTCCTCATCCTCCCCTGGTTCTTCGCTTTCTACAAACACAGTGAAGGTTTCCGTCAGCTCCTTTTCCAGCGCGGGAACATTTTTAGCGGGCAGATAGCCGGTGATGATAAATGTCCGGCGGCTCTGACGAAGAAGGGCCAGCACCTCGTATTTTTCGATGCGCATGGCGTAGTAGTCATAGAGGAAGCACAAATCCTCCCGCCGGTCTCCATAGGTTTTCAGCTCCTGCAAAACCCCGGAGAGCTTTTCTTCCTGCTCCTGCATCCAACCTTCCAGCTGCTTCACCCGCTCGGATGGCGGCTTTTTGCTGGGGTTCGGTGGCCATGCAAAGCCCATTGAGCGGAGAGCTGTTTCCACAGCGGCGCTTTCCTCACTGAGACAGAGCAAAAACACACAGGTCTGCTGAGAAAGGGTACTGAGTACCTCCACCTCAATGGCGTGTACCTCTGGCAGCTTTTGCGCCAAAGCAATCAAAATCTGCTCCCGGGTATAGGCTTGTGGAAAGGTTCCGATAAACACCGAAGTGGAGCGGGTTCCCTTCATCCGCATGGAGATATCCAGCCCCAGCCAGGGGGACAGGGATTCTTTCTGGGTTTGCAGACGAAGGATTTCGGCTTTACAGTCCTCCCGCTCCCGTTCCAGCTGGACAATCCGGGAAGCGACGGCGCTGATTTCCTTCACCCGCTGCAATCCATTGTTGTATGCTTCCAGAGAAATGGGCTTACGCCCTTCCAGCATGGCCAACGGCGATTTTTTGATAGGGCAGTGGACATCCAGAATTTCCAGTGCCCGTTTCACCGTGGACTGCGTGGACAAAAACTGATTTCGGGCCGCCTGGGTGTCCATGGTGGACAGTTTGTCCTCATCCGGCGGCTGTCCAATGACTTCCACTGCGCCGCGCCGCTGGAGCAGTTCCAGCACGCCTTTCCGTTGGGATTTCAGCCCATAAATGGAAATGCGGCGCATGGGCAATACAGCCATAGTCTCCCTCCTTTAACAGTGTAATATAAAAAGGGCAGCATCAGGACAAAACGACACGAAGAATTTCCCGGACAGCATCTTTCTGTCTGGTTCTTGCCTGTTCCTTCAGTACCACGGCCTGCTCTCTGGCCTGATGCGCAAGGGTTTGGGCAGTTTTCTCCGCTTCCTCTTTTGCTTTCTGAAGCTGCTGCTGTTTTTCTGTGATGGCCTGTTTTTCCGATGCTTTTAAAAGCTCTTTCGCGTCCTGTTTTGCCTGCTCCACAAGGGAAGCAGCCTGTTCTTTGGCTTCGTTTTCCCACTCAAGGGCATCGTTTTCAGCCTGCAGGACGGCCTGAATGGTCGTTTGTGCCATTGCATTCACCACCTGTCTTGGTTAACATCATACATACCGACGGGCTTTCCAACATTCTCCATTTTTAATAGAGTGCTGTAGGTTTTATTATACCCCCTTTCCCGGTCTTTGTCAAAATGAACTTTTTCTTTTACAATTTATCAATAAGTTTATGAACAACAGATAATAACAAAAAATCTCCTTCTTCTATCTTTCTATTTTTGTCTTTTTTGCGCAAAGTTATGATAGATTTTTGAAAAATTCAAAAAAAACAGATGACAACAGTATCGGAAGAATGATACCATATAAAAAACGAAAAAGAGAGGACAAAAACATGAAGTACTTATCTCTTGCCGATGGAAAACTAAAGGTTTCCAACATTGTCCTGGGCTGTATGCGTATCAACAATCTCGATGAGGCCGGCGTAGAAAAACACGTCCGTACCGCCATGGAAGCAGGTATCAACCTGTTTGACCACGCGGATATTTATGGCGGCGGCGAGTGCGAAGCCCTGTTTGCCCGGGCACTGCATATGAATGCCGCTCTTCGGGAAAAGATGATTCTGCAAAGCAAATGTGGTATTCGTCCCGGTTATTATGATTTTTCCAGGGAACATATTCTGGAATCCGTAGACGGAATTTTGAAACGCCTGCACACCGACTATCTGGATATCCTGCTGCTTCACCGCCCCGATGCCCTCATGGAGCCGGAAGAGACCGCTGAAGCTCTGCAAACCCTGTTTGACGCGGGAAAAGTCCGGTATTTCGGCGTTTCCAACCATAACCCTGCCCAGATTGAGCTTTTGCAGCGGGCCTTCGGTCAGAAACTGCTGTTCAATCAGATGCAGGTCAGCGTGGCCCACACCCCGCTGGTGGATTCCGGCATGGCCGTGAACATGTTCATTGACCAGAGCATTGACCGCACCGGCAGCACCCTGGAATACTGCCGCCTGAACAATGTCACCATTCAGGCCTGGTCCCCCTTCCAGAAGGGCTTTTTCGAGGGTCCCTTCCTAGGAGATATGGAAAAATACCCGGAGCTCAACCGCAAATGTGAGGAGCTGGCAGAAAAATATAACGTGACCCCCACCGGCATTGCCGTGGCTTGGCTGACCCGTCACCCCGCCAACATGCAGGTAATTCTGGGAACCACCAAAATTTCTCGCCTGCTCGAAGGCTGTGCAGGTTCGGAGCTGCCCCTGACCCGGGAAGAATGGTATGGCCTATATCAGGCTGCCGGGAATATGATTCCCTAAAAATCGCACAAAATAAAAAAGCCTGTTTCCTTTTTGGGGAAACAGGCTTTTTGTTGCTTATGATAAATTACAGCAGCTCAATGATGGCCATTTCAGCAGCATCGCCGCGACGGGGTCCCAATTTGGTGATGCGGGTATAGCCGCCGTTGCGGTCCGCATACTTGGGAGCAATCTCGGTGAACAGCTTGTGTGCAACAGCTTCCTTGGTCACGAAACCGTTGACCAGTCTCTGATTGTGCACATTGTTCTCCTTGGCAATTGTAATCATCTTTTCCGCCAGTGCGCGAACTTCTTTAGCACGGGTAGCGGTAGTCTCGATCTTGCCGTTTTCCAGCAGGAACGTTACCATTGCGCGCAGCATTGCGGTTCTATGAGCAGTGTCTCTTCCGAGCTTTCTGGTTCCGGGCATCGAAATTTCACTCCTTTTACGTTAATAGTGTTAGTTCCGGCAGGTCTGCCGTTTATTCCTCATCCTTGCGCAGATTAAAGCCCAGAGAGGCCATCTTCCACACAACTTCTTCAAGGGATTTGCGGCCCAGGTTTCGAACCTTCATCATGTCCTCTTCGGATTTGTTAATCAGGTCTTCCACCGTGTTGATGCCGGCACGCTTTAAGCAGTTGAAGGAGCGAACCGAGAGATCCAGCTCTTCAATGGTCATTTCCAATACCTTTTCCTTGCCCTTGTCGTCCTTCTCCACCATAATCTCGGTGCTGCTGCCCTTGTCGGACAAATCAACAAACAGATTCAGGTGTTCAGTCAGAACTTTTGCAGCCAAAGAAACGGCTTCCTGTGCACTAATCACGCCATTGGTCCAAACTTCCAGCGTCAGCTTATCAAAGTCAATGCTCTGGCCAACGCGGGTACTTTCTACATTGAAATTCACCTTCAGGACCGGGGTATAAATGGAGTCCACCGGCAATTCACCAATCACACCGGCAGGCATATTCTGCTTGTTGCGCTCGCCGCTGACATAGCCGCGGCCCTTATCCAGGGTCAACTCCATATACAGCTTTGCGCCCTCACCCAAAGTGGCAATGTGCATCTCGGGATTCAGGATCTCAACCTCGCTGTCGCACTTGATAGAGTCAGCCGTAACCTCGCACGGACCCTCGGCACTGATTTCCACCGTTTTGGGGCCATCGCAGTGCAGTTTGGCGGTTAATCCCTTGATATTGAGCACGATTTCGGTGACATCCTCTTTCACACCGGGAATGGTGGAAAATTCATGCACAACGCCGTCGATTTTGATGGACTTTACGGCAACACCCGGCAAGCTGGAAAGCAATACCCGGCGCAGGCTGTTGCCCAAAGTGGTACCAAAACCTCTCTCCAGAGGCTCTACCACGAAGCGGCCGTAAGTTCCGTTATTTGATAACTCTTCCGTTTCGATTCTGGGCTTTTCAATCTCAATCATCTGCGAACCTCCTTCACTCGATAGCGAGCCAGGTATTTTTCCCGGCCCGCCGTACCATCAGCCAGTTTCTATCTGAACTGAAGGGATTACTTGGAGTACAACTCAACGATGAGCGTTTCGTCAACTTCAAGGTCAATATCCTCACGAGTAGGAACGGCAATTACTTTGCCTTCCAGGTTTTCGCGGTTTACTTCCAACCATTTGGGGCAGGGACGTGCGGCATTCTCTTCCACAACGGCCTTAATCTTAGCGCTCTGGCGGCTGTTCTCACGAATAGAAACAACTTCGCCTACGCGAGTCAGATAGGAAGGAATGTCAACGCGCTTGCCGTTCACGTTGAAATGGCCGTGAACAACCAGCTGGCGGGCTTCTGCACGGGAGCTTGCCCAGCCCAGACGATAGACAACATTATCCAAACGGCTTTCGAGGATGGTCAGCAGGTTTTCACCGGTCTTGCCTTCCATCTTGGTAGCCATCTCATAATAGGCGCGGAACTGGCCTTCCAGCACGCCATAGTAGCGGCGGGCGACCTGCTTGGCACGCAGCTGCATACCATATTCAGAGGTCTTTTTGCGGCCCTGGCCATGCTGGCCGGGAGCATAGGCTCTGCGATTGAGAGCGCACTTATCCGTGTAGCATCTCTGGCCCTTCAGGAACAGCTTCTGGCCCTCACGACGGCACAGCTTGCACACAGCTTCTGTATATCTTGCCATAGTTAACGTGGCACCTCCTAATACTCGATGTTGTAATTATACGCGTCTTCTCTTGGGGGGGCGGCAACCATTGTGGGGGATGGGGGTCACGTCTTTAATCATGCTGACCTCCAGGCCTGCTCCCTGCAGAGCGCGGATAGCGGCTTCACGGCCTGCGCCGGGGCCCTTTACATAGACCTCAACGGTCTTCATGCCATGCTCCATTGCCAGCTTGGCTGCGGTTTCAGCAGCGGTCTGAGCGGCAAAGGGGGTAGACTTACGGCTGCCTCTGAAGCCCAGCTCACCGGAGCTTGCCCAGGAAACAGCGTTGCCCTGCATATCGGTAATGGTAACTATGGTGTTGTTAAAAGTGGACTGGATGTGCGCAGCACCGCGGTCGATATTCTTGCGCTCGCGGCGTCTGCGAACTGCGGTAACTTTCTTACCCTTTTGTGCTGCCATCGGTTAATCCCTCCCTGTCTTACTTCTTCTTGTTGGCCATGGTCTTTCTGGGACCTTTGCGGGTACGGGCGTTGGTCTTGCTGCGCTGTCCTCTTACGGGCAGGCTCTTGCGGTGACGCACGCCGCGATAGCAGCCGATTTCGATGAGTCTCTTGATGTCGAAAGCCACGTCACGACGCAGGTCGCCTTCCACGCGGCAGTTGTGGTCGATATACTCTCTCAGCTTAGCTGCATCATCTTCGGTGAGGTCTCTCACACGGATGTCCGGGTCAACACCGGTAGCCTTGCAGATGTCGGTAGCGGTCTTGCGGCCAATACCATAAATATAAGTCAAAGCGATTTCGATGCGCTTGTCTCTGGGCAGGTCAATACCTGAAATACGCGCCATTTGGATAGCACCTCCATGTTAATTTCGGTTTGCGCCAATCAGCCCTGGCGCTGCTTGTGCTTGGGGTTCTCGCAAATCACCATGATTTTGCCGTGACGCTTGATGATTTTGCACTTTTCGCACATCTTCTTCACAGAAGGTCTTACTTTCATTTTGTGCGCCCTCCTTTTAATCAGTGGGTTATATCGTAAATTTGATTGCTATTATTTAGAACGCCAGGTGATGCGGCCTCTGGTCAGGTCATAGGGAGACATTTCCACTGTAACCTTATCACCGGGAAGGATGCGAATGAAATTCATGCGCAGCTTGCCGGAAATGTGAGCCAGAATCGTATGGCCATTGGGAAGCTCCACCTGGAACATCGCGTTGGGAAGGGCCTCTTTTACAACGCCCTCCAGTTCAATTACATCCTGCTTTGACATGACTGAACCTCCTGGTACCATTTCAGCCCTTTTCCACAAAGGGGCGAAGGGCATTTCGCAGTTTGCGGTTGGTTTCCATCTGTTCTTCCGAAAGAACGGTGTCTGTCGGTGCCAGATGGATAAGCTTTTTCCGCTTGGGTTTTGTAAGCGGCCGGCGCTTGCCGTCCGCAATGATTGCCCAGCCATCCTCATATTCGAGGACTGCCAGAAAATCGCCTTTGTCGTGTCCCGCGCGGGCGCGTACCACCAGACCTCTTACATACTCTGCCATATTGCCTCCTTATTCCGGCTTCGTGAGAATCACAGGGCCGTCAGGGGTAATCGCAATGGTATGCTCAAAGTGGGCTGACAGCTTGCCGTCCCGGGTGACCGTTGTCCAGCCATCCTTTTGGACCTGGACCTCGTGCCGCCCCTGGTTTACCATCGGCTCAATGGCGATGGTCATGCCCGGCAGCAGGCGCACACCTCTTCCCGGTGTGCCGTAATTGGGTACGCTAGGGTCTTCATGCAGCTTCGCGCCTACTCCGTGGCCGACAAAATCCCGTACCACCGAGTAACCGCGCGCTTCGACATACCGCTGCACCGCACTGCCGATATCTCCCAGACGGTTCCCGGCTTTGGCCTGCTTAATGCCTTCATACAGGCTCTCGCGAGTAGCGTCCAGAAGCCGCTGTGCTTCCGGGGAAATCTCCCCGCAAGGAAAGGTAAAGGCGTTGTCGCCATTATACCCTTCATAGGTGGCTCCGATGTCGATGCTTACAATATCACCAGCCTTAATAATCTGGTGTTTGGACGGTATGCCGTGGATGACCACGTTGTTCACCGATATACAGGCGCTGGCAGGGAATCCGCCGTACCCCAGAAAACTGGGGACGGCTCCCTGTGATTCAATATACTTCCGAGCTACGCGGTCAATCTCCCAAGTGGAAACCCCAGGCTCAACCGCCTCGCCGGCAAATTTTAGCGCCATTGCAGAAATCCTTCCGGCTTCCCGCATAATTGCGAGTTCCCGGCTGGTCTTCAATACAATCATGTTTACGCCTCGATGGCCGCAAGAGTCAGGCGGCTGGTATCAGCCACTTCCTCCTGCCCCTCTACGATTTTCAGCTTGCCCTGCTTCTCGTAGTAGGCCTTGAGGGGCTCGGTCTGCTCGTGATACACATGCAGACGTTCCAACACAGTATCGGGATGGTCATCCTTACGCTGAACAAGGGTGCCTCCGCATTTGCCGCAAACGCCTTCCACTTCCGGCTTTTTATAAAGCAGGTGGTAACTGGCGCCGCATTTTTCGCAGACACGGCGTCCAGACATCCGGGTGACAATCTTCTCATCGGGAACCTCGATATCGATGACCCGGTCGATAATCACACCCATAGCATCCAGAGCCTCGGCCTGAGGGATGGTGCGGGGAAAGCCATCCAGGATAAAACCGTTTTTGCAGTCATCCTGAGCCAAACGGTCCTTAATGATGCCAATTACGACTTCATCGGGAACCAGCTTGCCTTCGTCCATATAGGACTTAGCTTTCAGCCCCATCTCCGTACCGCTTTTCAGCGCTTCACGGATAATATTGCCAGTAGAAATTGCAGGGATGGAAAGTTTTTCACAGATAACCTCCGCCTGCGTGCCTTTGCCGGCGCCGGGGGCGCCAAGAAGAATCAGCTTCATACTTTATTGCTCCTTCCAGTATTAATCGAGGAAGCCCTTATAATGACGCATCATCATCTGGGATTCCATCTGTTTCACCGTCTCGAGAGCAACGCCTACCATAATGATGACGGAAGTACCGCCCATGGAGAGACGTCCCAGGCCTGTGACATTACCATAAACGATGGGCACAATAGCAATGAATGCCAAGAACAGTGCACCAATCAGGGTAACCTTGGACAGAATTTTGCTGATGAATTCGGCAGTCGGCTTGCCGGGACGAATACCCGGGATGGTGCCGTTGTTCTGCCGCAGATTGTTGGCCATCTCAATGGGATTGTACTGGATGGTCATATAGAAATAAGCGAACATCAGAATCAGGATAAAGTACAGGACGGAGTACAGCCAGCCGGTGGAAGAGAAGGCATCAAAGAAACCTTTCCAGAAACCATCGGAAACAGAACCGCCCAGGAAAAGCTGAATGGTGCTGGGAATCGAAAGAATGGAGCTAGCGAAGATAACCGGCATAACACCGCTCATGCCTACCTTAATGGGCATGTGGCTGGACTGTCCGCCATACATTTTCCGACCCACCACACGCTTGGCATATTGAATCGGAATCCGACGCTCAGCTTCATTCATAAAGATGATAACCCAAACCACAACCAGGAAGAGTACCACCCATAGAGGAGCCAGCACATAGTACTTACTCAAACTGGAATCAGCATTTGCCATGGAAATATAACTCCACAGCTGCTCACCTGTATAAGGCAGGCGGGCTACAATACCTGCAAACAGCAAAATAGAAATACCGTTTCCAACTCCGTGCTGGTTGATTTGCTCACCCAGCCACATCATCAATGCGGTACCTGCTGTAAACACCAAAATAATAACAATAGCAGCAAACACCTGAGCAAAACCATCATTATAGAGGGTAATGCTGTTATTACGCAGATAGAAGAAATAAGCAGTACCCTGAATCAGGCCCAGCACCACGGTTACATACCGAGTGATTGCGCTAATCTTCTTTCTGCCTTCTTCACCCTCACGAGCCATTCTTTCCAGCGGCGGAATGGCCACTGTCAGCAGCTGCATAATAATGGAAGAGTTAATGTACGGAGTGATACCCATTGCAAACAGTGTCGCCTGCGCAAAAGCACCACCGGTCATCATATTCACATAACTCAGGAAGGTTCCCTGTTCTTCTACCGTCTGCATCAACGTCCGAAGAGCTTCGGCGTCCAGGAACGGTACGGGAATCACCGAACCGAACCGGAACACAACGATAATCAGCAGGGTAAAAAGGATTTTTTTACGAAGGTCAGGGATTTTCCAAGCGTTCCGAATGGTGTTGAACAACTCAGATCACCTCCGCTTTCCCGCCTGCAGCTTCGATTTTCTCTTTCGCAGCAGCGGAGAAAGCGTTCACCTTCACGGTCAGGCTTTTGCTCAGCTTACCATTAGACAGGATCTTTACGCCATCGCAAACGGTCTTTACCAGACCAGCATCGATGAGAGCCTGCGTATCAACAACAGCGCCGTTGTCGAAGCACTCCAGGGCGCCAACGTTGATGGCAACAATCTTCGAAGCGAAGATATTATTGAATCCTCTCTTGGGGATTCTTCTCTGCAGGGGCATCTGGCCGCCTTCAAAGCCGGCACGGAAACCGCGGCCTGCACGGGCCTTCTGGCCTTTATGACCTTTACCTGCGGTCTTGCCCTGGCCGGAGCCGTGGCCTCTGCCGATGCGCTTGGCTTCCTTTGTGGAGCCGGGAACCGCAGTCAGTTCATGCAACTTCATTTTACTCGCACCTCCTTGTTCATTCCTGACAGATTACTTGCTCACTTCGACGAGGTGGACAATCTTTGCCACCTTGCCCTGTGTCTGAGCGTTGTCGGGCTGCGTGGTGCAGTCGCCAATCTTCTTCAGACCCAGTGCGTGGGCGGTTGCAATCTGGTCCTTCTTGCAGCCGATCAGGCTTTTGACCAGCTTCACGTTAATCTGTTCCATGCTGCAAACCTCCCTTACAGAATGTCTTTGACGGACTTGCCGCGGACAGCTGCGACTTCCTCAGCGGTACGCAGCTGAGCCAAACCTGCCAGTGTGGCGCGGACAACGTTGCAGGGGTTGTTGGAGCGGAGAGCCTTGGTACGGATGTCCTTAATGCCTACGCTTTCAACAACTGCACGAACCGGGCCGCCGGCGATAACGCCGGTACCGGGAGCAGCGGGCTTGAGCAGGACGCGGCCTGCACCAAACGCGCCGATAATCTCGTGGGGGATAGTGGTTCCGCGGAGAGAAACCTTCATCAGGTTCTTCTTGGCATCCTCGATGCCTTTGCGGATAGCGTCCGGAACTTCGCCGGCCTTGCCGATACCGAAGCCGACAATGCCGTTTCCGTCGCCAACGACGACCAGAGCAGCAAACTTAAAGATACGGCCGCCCTTTACGGTCTTGGAAACGCGGTTGATGGCAACCACGCGCTCTTTCAATTCCATGGTGGAAGCGTCAATTCTAGCCAAAAGTATTCCTCCTTATCAGAACTTGAGGCCGCCCTCACGGGCGCCTTCGGCCAGCTCTTTGACGCGGCCGTGGAAGATATAGCCGCCGCGGTCAAAAACGACCTCGGTGATTCCTTTTTCTGCGGCACGCTTTGCGATCATCTCGCCAACCTTGCGTGCGGCTTCCTTATTTCCGCCGTTACCGGTGAACTCCTTATCCAAAGTGGATGCAGCGCACAGGGTAACACCCTTCACATCGTCGATGATTTGGGCATAGATGTTGCTGCTGGAGCGGAACACGTTCAGGCGGGGGCGGGAAGCGGTGCCCGAAATCTTGCCGCGCACTCTCTTGTGGCGGTTCAGTCTGGCCTTGTTGCTGTCAGCCTTATTCACCATTTGTCATTCACTCCTTACTTCTTAGAGCCCTTACCGGCCTTGCCTTCCTTGCGGCGGATTACTTCGCCGGCGTACTTAATGCCCTTGCCCTTATAAGGCTCCGGCGGACGCTTCTCGCGGACTTCCGCTGCAAACTGACCAACCTTCTGCTTATCGGGCCCCAGAATCACGATGGAGTTGGGGTTCGGCACCTCAATGGTAATGCCGTCCTTCTCGCTCATAATGACCTGATGGGAATAACCCAGGTTCATGACCAGGTTTTTGCCCTGCTTCTGTACACGATAGCCAACGCCGTTAACTTCCAGCTCTTTCTTAAAGCCCTCGGTCACACCCAGAATCATGTTGTGAATCAGGGTACGGGTCAGGCCGTGCAGAGAGCGGTTTTCTTTCTCGTCGTTGGGCCGGGTTACGATGACTTCGTTGTTCTCCACCGCAATGTTCATGTTCGGGTGGAAAGACTGGCTCAGGGTACCCTTAGGTCCCTTCACAGTCACATCACTGCCGTTGACAGTTACTTCAACGCCAGCGGGAATATTTATGGGTTTTCTTCCAATTCGCGACATAGTTGCACCCCTTATCTTACCAAATGAACGCCAGAACTTCGCCGCCTACGTTCTCCTTGCGGGCCTGACGGTCAGTCATAACGCCCTTGGAAGTGGAGATGATGGCGATACCCAGGCCCTTCATGACCTTGGGCAGCTCTTCTACGTTGGAATAAATGCGCAGGCCGGGCTTGGATACACGGCGCAGGCCCTTAATCACGGGGGTCTTGCCCTCGCCATACTTCAGGACCACTTTAATCATGCCCTGCTTGCCGTCTTCAGTCACGCTGAAGCTCTTAATATAACCCTCGTCCACCAGAATCTGGCAGATTGCCTTCTTCATGTTGGAAGCGGGGATTTCAACGGTATCATGCTTTGCGGAAGCCGCGTTGCGGATTCTGGTCAGCAGGTCCGCGATGGTATCAGTAATCTGCATGGTGTTACCTCCTTCTCTTCGGCTTTTCGATTACCAGCTTGCCTTTTTCACGCCGGGGATCTCGCCCTTATAAGCCAGCTCACGGAAGCAAATGCGGCAAATACCGAACTTGCGAAGGTAGGCATGGGGCCGTCCGCAGATTTTGCAGCGGTTGTACTTGCGGGAGGAGAACTTTGCCTCTCTCTGCTGCTTCAGTTTCATAGAAGTCTTGGCCACAATAATCCCTCCTTATTTCGCAAACGGGGCGCCCATGAGCGTTAAGAGCTCTCTGGATTCCTCGTCGGTGTTAGCAGTGGTTACAAAGCAGATGTCCATGCCGCGGACCTTGTCGATTTTGTCGTACTCGATCTCGGGGAAAATCAACTGCTCTTTAATACCCATGTTGTAGTTGCCGCGGCCGTCAAAAGAGTTGGGGTTGATACCGCGGAAGTCGCGCACGCGGGGCAGCGCAACGTTGAACAGTCTGTCCATGAACTCGTACATACGGTCGCCGCGCAGGGTAACCTTTACGCCGATGTTCATGCCGGCACGCAGCTTAAAGTTTGCAACGGACTTCTTAGCCTTGCAGACCATGGGCTTCTGGCCGGTAATGGCAGCCAAATCGGTGGAAATGCTGTCGATAACCTTGGAGTTGTCCTTCGCTTCGCCAGCGCCCACATTGATAACGATTTTATCAAGCTTCGGAATCTGCATTACGCTCTTATAGGAGAACTTCTTCATCAGAGCGGGAGCAACTTCCTGCTTGTAGTAGTCCTTCAATCTTGCCATTCGTCTTTCCTCCCTTACAGCGACTCGCCGCACTTCTTGCAGATGCGGCCCTTGGTGCCGTCTTCATAGAGCTTGTGGCCCACACGGGTAGGCTTGCCGCAGTGAGGGCAGACGATCTGCACTTTGCAGGCATACATGGCGCCTTCGGCCTTCACGATACCGCCCTGCTCGCCCATTCTGCGGGGCTTCACATGCTTGGTTACCATGTTGTGGCCTTCGATAATCACTTTACCCTCTTTGGGGCTGACTGCCAGGATTTTGCCCTTGCTGCCGCGGTCTTTACCGCTCAGGATGACAACGGTGTCACCGGTTTTAACATGAACTTTATTCATTAGTGAGCACCTCCATTACAGCACTTCCGGAGCAAGGCTCAGAATCTTCAGGTAATCCTTGTCGCGCAGCTCTCTGGCAACAGGCCCAAAGATACGGGTGCCCCTCGGGTTTTTATCATCACGAATAATTACGGCGGCATTCTCATCAAAACGGATGTAGGTGCCGTCCTCGCGGCGAACGCCGGAAGCGGAACGTACGATTACCGCCTTCACAACGTCGCCCTTTTTCACAACGCCGCCGGGTGCTGCTTTTTTAACAGATGCCACCACGACGTCGCCAATATTGGCATACCTTCTGCCGGTGCCGCCCAGAACGCGGATGCACATAAGCTCCTTCGCTCCGGTGTTGTCGGCAACCTTGAGGTAAGTCTGCTGCTGAATCACAGTTCGTTCCTCCTTTACATTGGCGGGGGTTTCCTTCTAATAAAAGGACCCTTTGCCAAAAAGCCATTTTCTTATCTGAGTGCGAAGGAAATTATTTCGCCTTCTCAATGATTTCGGCTACACGCCATCTCTTGTCTTTGGACAGGGGGCGGGTCTCCATCAGGCGAACACGGTCGCCGACTCTGCACTCGTTGTTCTCATCATGCGCCTTCAGCTTCACGGTGCGCTTGATGATTTTCTTGTAAAGCGGGTGACGAACGCTGTCCTCGATGGCCACGACAACGGTCTTGTCCATCTTGTCGCTGACAACGCGGCCCACGTTGGTTTTTCTCATGTTTCTCTCGCTCACAGCTTAACCCTCCCTTTCTTATGCGTTAGCGCTGTTCTTCAGCTCGTTCTCGCGGATGATGGTCTTCACGCGGGCGATGTCTTTCTTCACAGCGTTGATGCGCATGGGGTTATCCAGCTGGTTGATCGCAAGCTGAAAACGCAGGTTGAAAAGCTCGGCCTTGAGGTCCTTCAGCTTTGCAGCCAGCTCTTCGTGATTCATCTCTCTGATCTCTGCGGCCTTCATTACTCTTCACACCCCGTTTCCTTCTTGACAAACTTGCACTTGATGGGCAGCTTGTTGGCAGCCAGACGCATTGCCTCACGGGCAGTTGCCTCCGGAACATCAGCAATTTCGAACATAATGCGGCCGGGCTTTACCACGGCCACCCAGTACTCGGGAGAACCTTTACCGGAACCCATGCGGGTTTCAGCGGGCTTCTCGGTGATGGGCTTATCGGGGAAGATCTTGATCCAGACCTTACCAAAACGCTTGCAGTAACGGGTCATGGCGATACGGGCAGCCTCGATCTGGTTGGAAGTGATCCAGGAGGGCTCCAGAGCCTGAAGACCATACTCACCGTAGGTCACGGTGTTGCCGCGATATGCCTTACCGGTCAGACGACCGCGATGCACTCTGCGGTATTTCACTCTCTTAGGCAGCAACATTATTTATTGCCTCCTTCCTTGCGGGGCTTGCGGTTGTCGTGGAGGACCTCACCGCGGTACAGCCAAACCTTCACACCGATGCGGCCATAAGTGGTGGCAGCCTCGGCAAAACCATAGTCGATGTCAGCGCGCAGGGTCTGCAGCGGGATGGTGCCGTCATGATACTGCTCGGTACGAGCGATTTCGGCACCGCCCAGACGGCCGGAAACCTGGGTTTTGATACCCTTGGCGCCCAGCTTCATGCTGCGGCCGATGCACAGCTTCATAGCGCGGCGGAAAGAAACTCTCTTTTCCAGCTGCTGTGCAATATTCTCAGCAACCAGCTGTGCGTTGAGGTCGGGCTGACGAACTTCTACCACGTTGATGACAACGGGCTTCTTCAGCATAGCCTCGCACTGAGTGCGGAGCTTCTCGATCTCGCTGCCCTTCTGGCCGATGACCATGCCGGGCTTTGCGCAGTGGATGTGAATGCGAACCTTAGAGGCATCGCGCTCAATTTCAATCTTCGGAACACCCGCGGCAGCAAGCTGCTTCTTCAGCACCTTGCGGAGGTTGTAGTCCTCAACCAGCGTATCGCCGAAAACATCTTTTCTGGCGAACCAGCGGGAATCCCAGTCTTTAATGACGCCCACACGGAGACCGTGGGGATTTACTTTCTGACCCATAATGTAACCTCCTCTTCCGCTTATTCCTTTTCCTTCAGCACCAGGGTGATGTGCGAGGTTCTCTTCAGGATTCTGAATGCACGACCCTGTGCTCTCGGACGGATACGCTTCAGAATCGGTCCGGGGGCTACGG
The DNA here is from genome assembly GCA_019418545.1 of Clostridiales bacterium. Taxonomy (GTDB): domain Bacteria; phylum Bacillota; class Clostridia; order Oscillospirales; family Acutalibacteraceae; genus Heritagella_A. The sequence continues at coordinate 112,715 of DYBQ01000002.1, forward strand.
AGCACTCGGCAACATACAGCTTCGTGACATCCATGTTGTGATTATTTTCAGCATTTGCCATTGCAGACTTCAGCAGCTTCTCCAAATCCTCACAAGCAGCCTTGGGCGTATGCTTCAGAATAGCCATTGCCAAATCAGCGGGCTTGTTTCTGATGAGGTCCAGAACAATCTGCACTTTGCGGGGCGAAATGCGGGCGTATTTAAGAACTGCCCTTGCTTCCATGCTATACACTCCTTTCGGCCAATTACTTAGAGGTCTTGGAACCGGCGTGGCCCTTGAAGGTACGGGTGGGGGCGAACTCGCCCAGCTTGTGACCAACCATATCTTCAGTTACATACACCGGAACATGCTTACGGCCATCGTGTACAGCGATGGTGTGGCCAACGAAATCCGGGAAGATTACAGAGGCGCGGCTCCAGGTCTTCACGATTTTCTTTTCGCCGTTTGCGTTCATTTCCTGAATCCTTTTCAGCAGCACAGGCTGTACATAAGGACCCTTTTTAATGCTTCTGCTCATAAAAAATCATTAGCTCCTTTCTGTACGCCTTATTTGCCGTTTCTGCGGCGGACAATGAACTTGTCGCTGCGGTTGTGGGTCTTGCGGGTCTTATAACCCAGAGCAGGCTTGCCCCAAGGGGTAACAGGTCCGGGACGGCCCACAGGGCTCTTGCCTTCACCACCGCCGTGCGGGTGGTCATTGGGGTTCATAACAGAACCGCGAACGGTAGGTCTCCAGCCCATGTGACGCTTACGGCCAGCCTTACCGATTTTCACATTCTCGTGGTCGATGTTGCTGACCTGGCCAATGGTAGCCATGCAGCTGTCGGGCACGTTGCGCAGCTCGCCGGAGGGCAGACGGAGCAGGGCCATGCCGTTCTCCTTAGCCATCAGCTGAGCCATGATGCCAGCAGCTCTTGCCAGCTGAGCGCCCTTACCGGGATACAGCTCCACGTTGTGGATGAAGGTACCGGTGGGGATAGCGGACAGGGGCAGGGCGTTGCCGGGCTTAATATCAGCCTCAGCGCCGGAAACAATCTTGTCGCCGACCTTCAGGCCGTTGGGGGCGATGATATATCTCTTCTCGCCGTCCTCATACTGCACCAGAGCGATGAAAGCGGAACGGTTGGGGTCATACTCGATGGTGAGCACGGTAGCCTCAACGTCGTGCTTCTGACGCTTGAAGTCGATGATGCGGTACTTGGTGCGGTTTCCGCCGCCTCTGTGGCGGACGGTGATGCGGCCATAGCTGTTACGGCCGGAACGATGCTTCATAGGAGCCAACAGGCTCTTCTCCGGCGCCACCTTGGACAGGGAGGAATAATCAGTAACGGACATATTCCGCCGTGCCGGGGTCGTCGGCTTATAGTTAATGATTGGCATTCGGTTTCACACTCCTCATGTTGGCTTTGCGGGAAGATTGCCACTCCTTCCCATATCTGCCTCTTGGGCTCGGGCGGGGTAAGAATCTCTTACAGCATGCCCTCGAAGAATTCAATGGTCTTGCTGTCGTCGGTCAGGGTAACGACTGCCTTTTTCCAGGACTTGGTGTAGCCCTGGTAGCGACCCTGACGGCGCAGGTGGCCTCTTACGTGAAGGGTGTTGACCTTCTTCACCTTCACGCCGAACAGCTCTTCAACTGCTCTGGCAATCTCAATTTTGCCGGCCTTGGGAGCAACCTCGAAGGTGTACTTCTTCATGCCCATGCCAGCCATGGATTTTTCGGTAATGACCGGGCGGATTACGATATCCTGTGCAACCATTATGCGTATACCTCCTCGATCTTGGAAACAGCACCCTTGGCGACGATGAACATATCGGCGTTGAGGATGTCGTAGACATTCAGGGTGTTCACCTGGGCGGTCTTGACGCCGGGGATATTAGCGGCGGAAGTGATAACCTTCTTGTCCAGCTCGGGCAGAACAATGAGGGCCTTCTTCTCAGCGCCAACGGCTTTCAGCATAGCCGCAATGTTCTTGGTCTTGTACTCTTCGGTTGCAATGTTGTCGATGACGACCATCTGGTTGTCAGCAACCTTGCTGGAGAGCGCGCTCAGCATAGCCAGGCGGCGGACCTTTTTATTCAGTGTATAACGATAGCAGCGGGGCTTCGGGGCAAAAACGATACCGCCGTGGGTCCACTGGGGAGCACGGGTGCTGCCCTGACGGGCGTGGCCGGTTCCCTTCTGTCTCCAGGGCTTCTTACCGCCGCCGGAAACCTCTGCACGGGTGAGAGCGCTCTGGGTGCCTTGACGGCGATTCGCCAGGATGTTCTTCACCACGTCGTGCATCACTGCAACGTTGGGTTCAATTCCGAATACGGCCTCGTTCAGCTCAATCTTCTCGATTTCCTTGCCGGCCATATCAAAAACTGCTACTGTAGGCATGTTTGTTCCTCCTTCCCTTATGCTTTCACGCTGTCACGGATAACCACGATACCGCCGTTGGGGCCGGGTACGGCGCCTTTCACGGCAATCAGATTGTTCTCAGCGTCAATCTTGGCTACCATCAGGTTCTGAACGGTTACCTGTTCTGCACCCATGTGGCCGGGCAGTCTCTTGCCCTTAAACACGCGGGAGGGGTCAGAAATGGAGCCGTTGGAACCGGCGTGACGAGCCACAGGGCCGGAACCATGGGTTTCCTTCAGGCGGTGCAGGCCCCAGCGCTTAATGCCGCCGGCATAGCCCTTACCTTTACTGGTGCCGGTCACATCGACCTTGTCGCCCACAGCAAAGATGTCAGCCTTAATCAGGTCGCCCACATTGTAAGCGTCGGTGTTCTCCAGGCGGAATTCCCGGAGAGTTCTCTTGGGAGCCACATTACCCTTTGCGAAATGGCCCTTCATGGGCTTGTTTACGCGATGGGCCTTCAGGTCGCCGAAGCCTACCTGGATGGCTGCATAGCCGTCATTTTCAACAGTCTTCTTCTGGGAAACGACGCAGGGGCCGGCTTCCAGGACTGTTACGGGAATGACTTTCCCGCTCTCATCGAAAATCTGCGTCATGCCGATTTTCTTGCCGATGATTCCTTTTTGCATGAAATATACCTCCTGTGCAGGTTATTGGTTGACCCTTTCGGGCCAACATGACCCCAGCCGTCCGGTTGGTTAAGCGGAAGCTTTACAGCTTAATCTCAATCTCAACGCCGGCGGGGAGTTCCAGACCCATCAAAGACTCAACAGTCTTGTTAGAGGGCCGCAGAATGTCGATCAGTCTCTTGTGAGTGCGCATTTCGAACTGCTCACGGCTGTCCTTATACTTATGAACAGCACGCAGGATGGTGATTACCTGCTTCTCGGTGGGCAGCGGAACAGGGCCGGATACCCGAGCGCCTGTGCGCTTTGCGGTTGCGACGATCTTCTCGGCGGACTGGTCCACCAGCTGATGATCGTACCCCTTGATGCGAATTCTGATTTTTTCCTTGACTGCCACTATCATCGCCTCCTTGAAAGTAGTTGGCGGGCGGCGCCTTTATTTTTCACACCTTGCCGGGTGTTTCACACCCTGACATTTAAAAACCGGATTCAGTTTTAGACAGAATCCGGGTGTGGACAAATAAAAAACGTCTGAGCTGCTGTTGGCCATTTCCCAAGCCGGAAATCCGGCGCCGGTGATTCCGGCATGGCGCACCATCCGGTGAGTAACAGGCCGAAGTGCGTGGCACAGCACATCTCATATTCTTGTCGCCCGGTTTAAAATCGGACATACTCCACGGAAAAACCGGCTGATTCAGCCGCAACCTCCCGCTTCATCGCATATCGTGTCGCAGTCTTGCTCGTCTATCTTATCACATTCTTCTGGAAAACGCAAGAATTTTTTTCTCTTTTTTGACAGAAATATTTTTGATTTTTTTGTACAACTTGCTGCATTTGTTTTTCTGGTAATTATGACTGATTTTTTCGATGAAATCGCCATAAAAGCGCTGCATGCTGCTGCAACCCATCCGGGTGTTTCTGCATCTCCAAAATCCTTTGTTTTTTCTTTAGCAGCCCTCATCCTCTTTTTTGTGATACAGGCCCACATGTACCGAAACATTCTCCCTGCGGTATTGCATAAAGTGCCTCAAAATTACCACTCCTGAAAGCAGAAGCACCCCAAGCACCAAGGTCTTTTGAGGAATGACCAACACAGATAACAAACTGACACATCCATAGGTTAACACAGAGCGGTATAAATTTGGCGTAACAACCACGACCAGCGAAAAGAAAAGATAGCAGCACACCAAAATCCCCAAGGCTCTGCAGTCAGGCGCCAACCCCAACAGTACGCCAAAAGAAACAGCAATCGCTTTTCCTCCCTTATGTACATTCCAAAAAGGAAATGCATGCCCAATCACCGGTGCCGCCATCACAAGGCTAAACGCCCAATCATTGCGAGACAAATTTCTGCCTGCCGCCCATACAGGAAAGA
>DYBQ01000002.1:117130-183352 GCA_019418545.1 Clostridiales bacterium
CCCTACCACTGTCCCCGCCTGCGTAAACACATTAAAGGTTCCTGGGTTATGGTCTTCGGGCTTTTCGGTTATGTCCATGTGCATCAGGAACTTTGGTATCAGCCATGCAAAAAGAATACTCCCGCTGCCATATCCCAGAAGAATATATCCTACATATGCCAATTTATCATTTTCCATTATAAAACCTCCCCTTCCCTTTCCAGTTTTCCTCTCGAATCCACCACGATTTCAGACTGATTTTCTTTTACCATCTTTTCGGCAAGCTTTATTAGAACAGCAGCAGATTCACCATGAATATTTTCCCGCTGTGCCAAAAGCATGTTTTCCCTATTCTTTTTATGCAGCAGCTTTTCTCCTGCTTGCAGCTGTTCCTGAATTTTTCGAGCAGAAAGAGACATTCCTTTCTTTGTAAAAAACTGCACATTGGCCGTTTCACATCCGGGAATCGGGTTTGTGTGGACAATGGGGATTCCCTTAGCCGCTGCTTCTGTAGAAGTCAACCCTCCCGGTTTTGTAAAAATCACATCACAGGCGTCCATATACCGGGAAACCTCCCGGGTAAATCCCCAAATAAATACCCGCTCCATCCCTCCAAAAAGCCGGTTCAGCGTCTTTTGAAGCTTTTTGTTATTGCCGCAGATGATAACCACAGAATCTCCGGCTTGACGGCGGCGCAGCAATTCGGCCACAAACAAATGGATTTTTCCAAATCCCATGCTTCCTCCCATGATTAAAAAGGCCCGGCCATCCACAGGCAGCCCACACAGGGTTCTGCTTCTTTTCATCTCTTCTTTTTGTGAGAATCTGGGAGCTACAGGAATCCCTATGGGGAACAGCTTTTCTTTTGGGATTCCCCGCCCCATAAATTCTTCCACCAAATCTTTATGGGGAATGATATATCCGTCACAACGGGTTTCTTCCCAAAACGGGATACAAGTATAATCGGTTGCTACTGCCAATACCGGAAGCTGGCACATCCCTTTCCTTTTCATATAAGTAAGGGTTTCTGCTGGGAACAGGTGAGGGGTAATCACTATATCTACGGGATGTTCCTGCAAATATCGCAAAACTGGTTTCGCTAGCAAACCATTGGCATAATAAACCGGAGAGCGTCGATAAGCAGAAGAAAGTTTTCCCCCAAGTCTGTATAAAAGGTGGAAAAATCTCGGGACATGCTGCACAATTCCTACATAAGTGCCCCCTACCATTTTTGATGCTCGCTTTCCCGCCAGCAGCATCATATCTTCCATAACCGCTTCGTGCCCCATTTTTTCGGCCCATTCCACAATGGCCCGTCCTGCGGCATTATGCCCTTCTCCCGTATTACAGGACAATACCAGTATCTTCATTGCCGTCTCCCTTTCCAAACGAGGTTTTATGAAGAATCATAGCACTTTTTTTTGACAAAATAAAGAACGCTTCCAAATTTTCTTTTTATCATCCGAAGAAACCCTGTTCCCACCAAAACCGATATGATACAATGATAGTTAGATTTTTTTAGGAGGCGATGTTGTGCGACGCAACACCTGCTGTTTTTCCGGCCATCGTCAAATTCCTTCTGGGCAAATCTCATCGCTGCAGATACACTTGGAAAAAACGCTGCGGCATTTGATTGACCATGGCTACATACATTTCTGCTCTGGCGGCGCAAAAGGGTTTGACTTGCTTGCTGCCCGAACCGTTTTAAACCTGAAAGCGGAATTCCCTGCTCTTTCACTTCACATGATTCTTCCCTTTCGGCGGCAGGCCGCCACTTGGAGCATTGAGGAAATTCTAAACTATAGCGATATTGTCAGCCAGGCAGATACGGTACAATATGTTTCCCAGACCTATGAGCCCGGCTGTTACAATCTTCGAAATCGCGCTTTGGTGAACAAAAGCACCTGCTGTGTCTGTTATCTGACTAACCCCAAAAGCGGAACCGGTTATACGGTATCCTACGCGAAAGAGTCTAATCTTACCATTCTCAATCTGGCCAAATATTTTTCTTTTCCAACATAACGAAAGCTCCCCTGCCCGGTAACCACCAGCAGGAGAGCTTTCTATATTTATCATTTATATTTATGACCCGGTAGACTGATAGTGACGAAGTCCCAGCCTCCACACTCCCCAGCAGGGAAGCAAAAACACCATACACACCATGGGAGAAAGCATACACCAAAGAGAATCTGTTTTCCCAAGCAAATACAGCAGCGGCCAATATTGAAAGCAGGCAATCGGTACGATAAAAGTAAAAAAGCGTAAAACCCCATCTCCATAAATGCTCATGGGATAAGAGCCAAACTCCCGTCCTCCGTCAGTGAAGATATTCATGAACTCCAGCCCTTCTATTGTGAAAAAGGAAATTGCCGCATAAAGCAGAAACAACCCGCAGAATACACACACACCGCCCAGCAGCATAAACAGCAGCACCAGGATTTTTGGAAAATCCCATTCCACTCCGCTGGTAGGAAGCGCATAAACCAGCACCAACACCGCCTGAAACAGCCTTCCCATTTTGGTCAACTCGATTTTTCCAGCCATTACCAAAAAAATTTCATTTCGTGGACGCAGCAGCACGCGGTCGAACTCCCCGTTTCCAATCATGCGGGAAAACGTGTCAAATCCCCGAAAAAATCCTTCACACAAGGAAAACGCCATCAAGGTCACGGAAAAGCACAGCAGCACCTGCTGAAAGGTAAAGCCTTCTACCTGATGGAAACGGGTAAACAGGAACCAAATGCTCAAAAACGCTGTAAACCCCATCAGGAACTGTCCCAATAGCATCAGGAAAAAAGAAGATTTGTACTGCATCATACTGCGCAGATGCATAGAAAAAAATTTCGCATATAATCTCATCACCATTTCCTCCTTAGCCGCCCTGTACTACTACTCGTCCCAGCACCCGGTTCATGAGCCAGATTCCTATCGCCAATAGTGCCGCAAACCAAAACACCTGTAACCCGACAAAAAACAATGCTTCCTGCCCTGACAAATCTCCACTGTATACCCGCAAAGGAACATTCTGCATAGAGGCAAATGGCAGTAATTCCACAATTTGTCTCAGTTTCTCGGGGAAAAACGGCAATGGCAGCAGCGAGCCAGAAAGGATATCGGACAAAGACACCGCCGCCATTCTCAATCCAAAAGGGGAAATGGTATAGAAGGTGCATACATATATCAGCATCGTAAAAGCTACCACAACTCCCAAAGCCAAAAAAAGAGAAATTACAAACAGGACTGCTGCCCCTATATTCACTGGGAAGTTGAGCTTATATGGCGCAGGCAGCAAAAACGACAATATGAGCACTGGTACACATCGCAGCACTGTCCTGGCCATACGGTTAGCGGCTGCTTTGAGAAACCATTGACCATAAAGCCCTATGGGACGGCACAATTCATAAGCAATATTTCCACTTGAAACCGCCTCAAAAATATCTTCTTCAAAGGTCCAGGTATTGAGCATAGACAAAAAGGCCTGCTGCAGCCAAATATAGGAAGCCAGCGCTCCAAAATCCATTGGAAAGCTTTCGGGAGAACTGCGGTAAAAAGCCGCAAACATCAGTAATATCATAGCGCCCCAAAAAAATTGCGTCACCATTCCAGCCAGTGCCGCCGCCCGATATTGCAAGGCATTGATGAATCGGATACGAAAGAACGAAACATATTTTTTCATCACCGCTCCTCCTTACACCTTATATTCCCGATAAAGTGCAAGAACCAGCTTTTCTGTATCCGGCCCTTTCACAGAAATATCCGTAATGGTTAGCGCTTCGGTTAACCGGGCAATCACCTTTGCCGTATCCTCCCGGGTGCCATCGGTAGCAACGGTCAGGTTTCCCGGCTGATGCTCCACAATTTTCAGACCAGAAAGGCTTTCTATTTGGCCACTGCTATACGATACGGTAACACTTCCCTGTCCATACTGCTGCTGAAGCTCTTCCAGTGTCCCGTCCAACAAAACCTTCCCTTTTCCAATCAGTAAAATCCGCTGAGCCAACGCTTCAATATCCTGCATATCGTGGGTCGTCAAAATTACGGTAACCCCCCGCTCCCGATTCATTTCCTGAATAAAATCCCGCACTGCCAGCTTGGAAACGGCATCCAAACCGATAGTAGGCTCATCCAAAAACAAGATTTTGGGGTCATGGAGCAGGGAAGCGGCAATTTCACAGCGCATCCTCTGTCCCAAAGACAGCTGCCGGGCAGGAGTACGCAAAAGGCTTTCCAGCTGAAGCCGCCCGGTGAGCTCCGAAACGTTAGCACGATAACGGGCTTCCGGGATTCGATAAATATCCCGCAGCAGTTCAAAAGAATCTCCCACTGGGACATCCCACCACAGCTGAGAGCGCTGTCCGAATACAACGCCAATTTCCGCCACGTGTTCTTTTCGCTGTTTCCAGGGAATCCGTCCGTTTATGATACACTCTCCACTATCCGGCGTTAAAATCCCGCTCAATATTTTTACAGTGGTACTTTTCCCCGCACCGTTTGGCCCAATATATCCCACAATTTGGCCATCCGGTATGGCAAACGAAATGTTATCCAAAGCCTGTATCCATTCTTTCTCCCGGCAAAATAATGACTTTGCTGCTGATTTCAGCCCACTTTTTCTCTTTGACACCACAAACCGTTTGGATATGTGCGACACAGTAATCATAATCAAATTCCCTCCTATCTTTCAAAAAGCCAAAAACAGCGCGAAAAAAGTCCCGTCAAAACGGGGCTTTTTCGCGCAAACTTTACGAAATATAACACAGGTATCTAATTATAAAAGGGACCTGCTTAAAAAACAAGGAACCTGATTATTAAGGTCACAAAAACCACACACGCCTCCTGGTGATTCATGCTTCTAAATCAAAAAAGGAGACGTTTTCCGTCTCCTTTTTTGATTTATTGATTCACCAGATACGGTTCTACCTCTGTCAGCAGCTCCGGCGGGATACTGGCAGTGAGAGATAGGCCTTCTGCTACATATTCTTCCTCGAGTATTTCCCCTTCTTTTCGAATTTTGGCTGCTAATCCGGCTTTGGCAAAGGGCAAAAGCAGTTTCACCTTCTGCATTTTAACAGGCAGGTTTTCCTCCACAACCTGCAAAAGATTCTCAATCCCTCTGCCATGAAGGGCACTGATATGAACGCTGCTTCCCGTCATTGGCATCTCGGCCAGCGCCGGAACCAAGTCGCACTTGTTCATCACGCGAATAATGGGGCGGTCACTACAGCCCAATTCCGCCAGCAGCGTTTCGGTCACTTCCAAATGCACTCTTGCTTCCGGGCTGGACGCATCGCATACATTGAGAATAATATCTGCCTCTGCCGCCTGTTCCAGTGTGGAGCGGAAGGCCTGTACCAAATGGTGGGGCAGCCTGCGCACCAACCCTACCGTGTCAATCAGCATCACGGTTTTTCCGCCCGGCAGCTTTAATGCCCGAGCCGTAGGGTCCAGTGTTGCAAAAAGCTTGTCCTCTGCCAAGACGCCTGCCTGTGTCAAAAGATTCATCAAGGTACTTTTTCCTGCATTGGTATACCCTACCAGTGCAACGGTAATCACTCCATCTTTTTCCCGGCGGCGGCGAACCTGCTCCCGCCTTTTTTCTACCTGTTCCAGCTGCTCCCGCAAGGCAGAAATCCGCCTGCGGATATGCCGCCTATCGCTTTCCAGCTTGGTTTCACCCGGGCCACGGGTGCCTACTCCACCGCCCAACCGGGACATCTGAGTGCCTTTTCCCGAAAGGCGCGGCATCATATACTTAAGCTGTGCCAGCTCTACCTGTAATTTACCCTCGCTGCTCCGAGCCCGCTGGGCAAAAATATCCAAAATCAGCATGGTGCGGTCCACTACCCGCACATCCGTCTTATCCTCAATGTTGCGAATTTGGGTAGGCGTCAGCTCCCGGTCAAACACCAACAAATCAATTTCCTGAAGCCGGCAGGCTTCAGCAATCTCTTCTATCATGCCGGAACCAACACAAAAAGCTGTATCAGGAGCGGGGCGCTTTTGCATAACAGAGGACATCGGCTCGGCTCCCGCACTTTTTACCAACTCATATAGCTCATCCAGTGATGCCTGGGCGTCAAATTCTCCGGTATCCAGCGACACCAGCAGCGCCCGCTCAGGCTTTTCTTCCATCTCTGTCCATTCCATCAAGATTCCTCCACATTGACAATTGCCAGAAGCTTTTCCGTAGATATTTCATCGTTCCTTGCACTGCGATATAACATGAAGCTGTTTTCGTCACAATCGCCAGGCTGATAGGCTTTTTTCTCCACACCGCTTTCCGATACGGTAACGGTGACCAGTCCGGATACTTCCTCATCCAGCGAAGCTCTCTTCTCCTGTTTTTTGCTTTCTTCCGGTTGAGAGCTTGTTTCTCCCTCTGATGAATCTTCCCCTGTCTGTGTCACAGTTTCTCTTTCTAACAGTAAATCATCTTCTCCAAACCAATCCCGAATATCCAGCTGAACGCTATCTTCTCCTTTTTGAGCCTCTTTCTCTTTTTGAAACAGCCCGAACACCTCGTCTTTTTCTTCACGAAAACGCTCCAAAAGAGGGAAAAGTTCATCCAGCTTCTGTGCATCTTCCTGCAAGGACAAAACTTCGTCTGCTTTCTCCATTCGATAGGGCATACGGCCATCTGCCTGATAGAATATCAAATTCCATTCCTGCCGGCGGCCATTTCTTCCCGGCGCGGAAAGGGAAATGACAAAGGTTTCATCCTCGCTGTCGTTATACGTAAAACCGGTTGCATACAAATCATCCTCAGAACCGGCAATCTTTTTAACTTGCTCCAGTACAGTCTGAGAAAATGGTTTTTCCGTCTGCGTAATATTATATTGACTCTGTCTGAGAGCAAAAAACAAAAAAACACATACTACTACAGCAGCAATGGCAAGCACCTGCCAAACTTTTACCGGCCTGCGTCGTATTTTCATAATTGATATTCCTTTCTTCTCAGTATCATTCAGAATATTTGTAGTATACCATATTCCCCCTAAAAATTAAAATCCTTTTATTCTTTCTCCCTGTTATCCCTTGCCTCTGTCCATTTTGGAATGCTCTGACAAAATTTTCCGAAACAATCATATAAGAAAATAAGCCGATACCGCTGAAAGGGCTTCCTTTCAAACGGACCGGCTTTTTGTTTGTAATAGAATATGTTTCCCCAATTAAAGCTTCGAATAACCATAGCTGTTTACCAGCGCATCTACCTTTTGCCCCTGACGGCACATGGGACACTCATGGCTGGTATAAGTTTCATAACCTGGTAAATCTTCGCTATCAAAAATCGCGTTAATACGCATTCCTTCTACTTCTTGTACAGCACTGAAAATAGAGCATACACCAGCTGCAATCCCGCCATAATACTGGATGCACTCTGCACTTTTTCTCACTGTAATACCCGTCGTAACAGAGGCCATCAGGATGAGAACGTGCTTTCCACGAATCATCGGCTGGATATTGTCACGGAAAATCATCTGGCCATTGGCATCATATTCCGGCGTCACCACATAAATCGTCTGATGAGCGTTAATGGACATAAAACCGGAATGGTTTAGTTCCTGGGCCAAATAAGCGCCGATTACCTGTGTACCGTCCAAACAAACAATGGTGTCCACAATGGTATTTGCGATATAGTGGGGAACCAGTGCTTTCGCTGCCGCTTCTGCCTCGCTCTGGCGGGTTTTCAGCGTTGTCATATCGATATAATAATTGACATGGGAATGGTTGGTAGCAAAATGCCCATGAGCAATTTTGAGCGGTACATTGCTGTTTTTTGATGTAATTTTAAAAATACGGTCTTCCATCGAGTAACCTCCCGGCCCGTTGTCTATAATAGTGGAACAACTGGGTATTTTTTTCTATTATAACTATATTTTCTTAAGATTTCAAGAATTATTTTTAAATAATAAACATCTAAAACTAAAACCCAACATGCAAAATCTCTCAAAATCATTCCAAAAAAGGCGGGTTCTTACAAGCAATGAATGAGAAAGATGTATTATAGTGTAGAAAAATCATCAGGATTCAGGAGGAACAACTATGACAAAAGTAAAAATCGACCCAGGCGTATGTGGGCTCATCACCACTGTAGAGGCGCAGTCTGAGGACGGTATGGAGGTCACCCTTAAAGTAAAATCCGGCTGCGAAGCGATTCGCAAAATGTTTGAAGAGCTTGGAGACACCTTCGACGCCTATGAGCTGTGTTTGGGGAAGCCCGGCACTGGACCTCTGTATGAATATGCCCAGAAGCATTTCCCGGGACATTGTGCCTGCCCTGCCATTGCCGGCATCACCAAGGCAGTGGAGGCAGCCTGCCGTTTGGCTCTGCCCAAAAACGCTTCCATCACTTTTGAGACAGAATAAACAATCGCCCCTGAGAAAACAATTCTCAGGGGCGATTTATTTTATATGATAGAAATTTTATCCCTTCATGGTGCGCACCAGCACAGCTTTCTGGGCGTGGAGGCGGTTCTCGGCCTCGTCAAAAATTTCGTTGGCGTGGGCCTCAAACACCTCGGCGGTAATTTCCTCTTCCCGGTGAGCGGGCAGGCAGTGGAGCACCATGGCATCAGAGTGTGCCTTGGACATGAGCTCTGCGTTTACCTGATAGCCGGCAAAAGCAGCTTCACGGGCAGCTTTCTCCTCTTCCTGACCCATGGAGGTCCACACGTCAGTGATGACCACATCGGCATCCACGGCAGCTTCCAGAGGCTTGTCGGTCATGAAGAACTTATCACCATACTGGGCAGCAAAATCCAGAATCATCTGGGGCGGACGGTACCCCTCGGGGCAGGCCACGGAAACGCTCATGCCAACTTTCAAGCAACCTACAATCAGGGAGTTCATCATATTGTTGCCGTCGCCGATAAAGCACATTTTCAGGCCTTCCAGAGAACCCTTATACTCCCGGATGGTCATCAGGTCGGCCAGAATCTGACAGGGGTGGGCCAGGTCGGTCAGGCCGTTGATGATCGGGATGGAGCCGTATTCCACCAGTGCCTCCACTTCTGCCTGCTCAAAGGTACGAATCATAATGCCGTCCAGATACCGGGAGAGCACGCGGGCGGTATCCTGCACCGCTTCACCCCGGCCAATCTGGGAATCCTTGGAGGAGATGAACAGGGCATGGCCGCCCAGCTGGTACATACCGGTTTCAAAGGAAACACGAGTACGGGTGGAGGACTTCTCAAAGATCATGCCCAAGGTTTTGCCCTTTAGATGATGGTGTTCAATGCCGTGTTTCTGCTCATATTTGAGCTGGTCGGCAAGGTTCAGCAAATCAATAATTTCCTCGGTGGAAAGATCCATCATTTTCAAAAGATGTTTCATTAGAATGACCTCCCTTATAGTTGATAATTTATCATGGATAGGCGGTCAGTAGCCGCCCGTTTCGAATTTGTAGAAAACTCGTTTTACAGCGCTTCCAGCACTGCTTTCAGCCGTGCCAGACCTTTGTCGATTTCTTCTTTGGTGATGGTCAGCGGCGGCAGGAAACGGAGTGCCGAGTGAGCCGTCAAAATCAGCAGACCTGCATCGATACAGGCAGAAGCCACATTTCCAGCCGTTTTGCCGCAATCTTTGGCCACATCTGCGCCGATCATCAAGCCCATGCCCCGGACATTCTCAATGTGGGGCAGCTCTGCCAGTTTCTCCCGGAAGTATTCGCCCTTCTCGTTGACCTTTGCCAGAAACTCCGGCGTATTCACCCGGGACAGCACTTCCAGCGCACCGGCGCACACAATGGGGTTTCCGCCAAAGGTGGAGCCATGCATTCCGCCGATAAGCACATTTTGCAGCTTTTCGCCGCACAGGCAGGCGCCGATGGGAAGACCGCCGCCCAGGCCCTTGGCGCTGCTCACCACGTCGGGGAGAATGTCGAAATTCTGATAGCAATAGAAAGCGCCGGTTCTGCCGATACCGGTCTGCACTTCGTCCACCAGAAGCAGCACGTTTTTCTCATCGCACAGCTTCCGCAGTCCCTGCACAAACTCTTTTTCCAGCAGGAACATACCGCCTTCGCCCTGAATCAGCTCTACCATGACCGCGCAGGTTTTGTCGGTGATGGCTTTCTCTACCGCTGCCAAATCATTGGCGGGGGCATAATCAAAACCCTCGGTAAAGGGGAAGAACCATTTATGAAATTCATCCTGCCCGGTAGCCGCCAGCGTGGTAACGGTTCTGCCGTGGAAGGAATTCTGCAAAGTCACAACCCGGTTTTTCTCCGGGGACTGCTCCATGCCCCATTTTCTCGCCAGCTTAATGGCGCATTCGTTGGCCTCTGCGCCGGAGTTGCCAAAAAATACTTTGGAAAGGCCGGAGACTTTGCAAATTTCTTCTGCCAGCTTTGTCTGCACCGGATTATAGTACAGGTTGGAAATATGCTGGAGCTCCCCGGCCTGACGGGAAACCGCCTGTACCCAGCCTTCATCGCACCAGCCCAGTGCGTTTACGCCGATACCACTGGTAAAGTCGATGTAGTCCTTTCCTTCCGTATCCCAGGCGGTTACACCCTTGCCTTTTACCAGTGCAACAGGAAACCGGCCATAGGTGTGCATCATGTTTGCCTGTTCCTGCTGCTTTACCTGTTCAAAATTCATGGAAAAGACCTCCTTAATAGAACATGGTGCCAACGCCCTCGTCGGAGAACAGCTCGATGAGGATAGAGTGAGGAATGCGTCCGTCAATGATATGGGCACGTTCCACGCCCTGACGGACAGCCTCTACACAGCAGTCGATTTTAGGAATCATACCGCCGCTGATAATGCCCTGCCGCTGATAGCTGGGCACCTCGCTGACGTTTACCACGGGAATCAGGCTGTTTTCATCGTCTTTATCCCGCAGCAGGCCCCGCACGTCGGTCATGAGAATGAGTTTGACTGCGTCCAGCTTGGCGGCAATCTGTGCAGCGGCGATATCGGCGTTGATGTTGTAAACCTCGCCATGGTCGCCGCCTGCCACTGTAGCGATTACCGGAATATATCCGCAGGCAACTACATTTTCAATGATTTCGGTATTGACCTTTTTGATCTCGCCCACATAGCCCAGATCTTCTCCGGTCATCAGCTTTTCGGCTTTCAGCAGCCCGCCGTCCAGACCGCACAGACCCACTGCCTTGCCGCTGTGCTGTTCCAGATGCTGTACCAGCTGTTTGTTCACCTTGCCAGCCAATACCTGCTGGACGATCTCCATGGTCTCTGCATCGGTATAGCGCAGGCCGTTGACGAAACGGCTTTCCTTACCGATTTTTTTCAGCATGGAACTAATTTCCGGGCCGCCGCCGTGTACCAGCACCACATTGATGCCCACGGACTGCATCAGAACGATATCGCTCATGACGGCCTCTTTCAGCTCTTCGTTAATCATGGCATTGCCGCCGTATTTGACGACAACCGTCTTTCCTGCATATTTCTGAATATAGGGCAGGGCCTGTACCAGCACCTGCGCCCGGTTATGATTGGAAATCTGCATATTCTTCCCCTTCTCTCTCGTCTTTCTCAAATCAGGTCCGATAGTCCCCGTTGATGCGCACATACTCATAGGTCAGGTCGCAGCCATAGGCTTCCGCGCTGCCGTCACCATCGTGGAGAGTAACGTTGATATCCACTTCGTTTTCCAGCAGCACCTTTTTGGCAACATCCTCGTCAAAGGGGATGCCTGCGCCATCTTTGCAAACAGCCACAGTGCCAGCATTGGAAGTAAAGCTCACGTCCACTTTGTTAATGTCCACTTCTGCGCCGGAATAGCCGATTGCGCACAGCACACGGCCCCAGTTAGCATCTGCACCGAACATAGCGGCCTTTACCAGACTGGAGCAGATGACCGCTTTGGAGATTACCCGGGCGGTTTCCAGATCTTTTGCACCGGTGAGCTTGCACACCAGCAGGCGGCTTGCGCCCTCGCCGTCGCCGCCGATCATCCGGGCCAGCTGAATGCACATGGCGTCCAGCGCTTCACAGAAAGCGGCATAGTCCGCGTTTTCGCTGTCGATCAGTTCGTTTCCGGCAAGACCGTTTGCCATAATGGTCAAGGTATCGTTAGTAGAAGTATCGCCGTCAATGCTCACCATATTGAAGCTCTTGTCGGCGGCGGCCTGCAAAGCTTTTTGCAGCATGGGGGTGGAAACTGCCGCGTCGGTAGTCAAAAAGCTGAGCATGGTGCCCATGTTGGGGTGGATCATGCCGCTGCCTTTTGCAATGCCGCCGATGCGCACGGTTTTGCCGCCCAGTTCCAGATCTACCGCCACTTCCTTGCGGATGGTGTCGGTGGTCATGATTGCGTCGGCTGCATCTGCGCTGCCAAAGGGGTTCAGCAGCTTGGCGGCTTCCGGGGTGCCCTGTTCAATGGGCTCAATGGGAAGAATCTCGCCAATGACGCCGGTGGAGGCCACAATAATGTCGGAGGGGTCCAGATTCAGCGCCTGTCCGGCGATTTCGCACATCCGCCATGCCTTTTCCTCGCCGTCAGCGTTGCAGGTATTGGCGTTGCCGCTGTTACAGATAACAGCCTGCGCAATGCCATTTTGCAGGTTGCGCTTGGTCACCAGAATGGGCGCGCCCTTGACTTTGTTGAGGGTATAAATACCGGCGGCGTTGCAGGGGACAGAGCTGGCAATAAGGGCCAGATCCCGCTTGGACTTATTGCGCCGGATGCCACAGTGAACGCCTGCGGCGGAAAAACCCTGTGCGGCAGTGACGCCGCCATCAATAAATGTATAGGACATAATGGAACCTCCTTGGTCAATCCAACACACCATACAGGTGGGAGTATCGGGGGCGGCTGTCAGCCGCTCGCTTTTCTATATAACCATATAACCATTAGATACGCCATGCGCATCCGTAAAGTCATTTTTTACATTGCTTCCAGTGTTTTCAGCATTCCCTTTGCCTGAGACTTGACATTCTCGGGAGCCGGTCCGCCGTACACGGTGCGGCCATTGACACACTTTTCAAGGGAAATTGCCTGATATACGCCCTCGTCAAACTCGGAGCAAACCTTTTGATATTCTTCCATAGAGAGGCTTTCCAGCGTTTCGCCCAACTCGATGCACCGTGCCACCAGTTCGCCGGTAATGCGGTAGGCATCGCGGAAGGGCAGACCCTTTTCTCCCACCAGATAGTCGGCGCAGTCGGTAGCGTTGATAAAGCCCTTCGCAGCGGCAGCCCGCATATTGTCGGTGAGCACCCGCATGGTGTCGATCATGGGGATAAAGGCCGTCAAGCACAGCTTGAGGGTATCTACTGCGTCAAAAATCGCCTCTTTATCCTCCTGCATATCCTTGTTGTAGGCCAGCGGCAGTCCCTTGAGCATGGAGAGCAGCGTCATCAGGTCGCCGAACACCCGGCCGCTCTTGCCGCGCACCAGCTCGGCAATATCCGGGTTTTTCTTCTGGGGCATAATGCTGGAACCGGTGGAAAACGCATCGTCCAGCTCGATAAACTTAAACTCCCAGGAGCACCACAGGATAATTTCCTCAGAGAACCGGGACAGATGCACCATGGCCAAAGAGATGGCAGAAGCCAACTCCACGCAGAAGTCGCGGTCGGAAACGCCGTCCAGGCTGTTGCGGCTTACCTGCGCAAAACCCAGCAGATCAGCAGTCATACGGCGATCCAGCGGATAGGTGGTGCCTGCCAGAGCACCGGAGCCCAAAGGCATCACGTCCATACGCTTCACAGCATCCTGCATCCGGCCGATATCCCGCAGGAACATCTCCCCATAAGCCAGCAGATGGTGGCCAAAGGTGATGGGCTGTGCCCGCTGCAAATGGGTATAGCCGGGCATGATGGTCTCGCTGTACTCCATAGCTTTGTTGGCCACCACGGTGCACAGCTCTTTCAGCTGGCTGATAAGCCCGGCGGCTTCCTTTTTCAAGGTCATGCGGATGTCCAGCGCCACCTGGTCATTCCGGCTTCGGGCGGTGTGCAGCCGCTTGCCAGCACTGCCCAAACGCTGGGTGAGCTCGCCCTCCACAAAGGTGTGGATGTCCTCGGCGTTAGGATCAATGGGAAGTGTGCCCGCGGTGATCTCATCGCTGATTTTTTGCAGCTCGTCGCAGATCTTCTCGGACTCCGCTTTGTCGATAATGCCGCAGGCCCCCAGCATGGTAGCATGGGCGATGCTCCCGCGGATATCCTCCTGATACATACGGCTGTCAAAGGAAATAGACGAGTTAAAGTCGTTGGTTTTGGGGTCAAGCTCCTTGTGGAAGCGTCCTGCCCATAGTTTCACGGCGTGTTCCTCCAAACTTCTGAATTTATCAAAATGAACACCAAACCCCGCATACTCTCCCAGAAGGGGACTATGCGGGGATTGTATGTTGTGAAAAGTCGGATTATTTGTCCAGCTTCTGGCGCTTCATGGCCTGCACCTTGATGGGCAGTCCGAAGAGGTTGATGAATCCGGCGGAATCCTTCTGGTCGTAGACTTCGTCCTCGTCGAAAGTAGCGATCTCCTCGTCATACAGGGAGTAAGGAGAAGTGACGCCTGCGTCAATGATGTTGCCCTTGTACAGCTTCAGCTTCACATCGCCGGTAACGGTCTGCTGGGTGCTGGTAACGAAAGCAGACAGAGCCTCACGGAGAGGAGTGAACCACTGGCCGAAGTAGACCAAATCGGCAAACTTGAGACCAATCTGCTGCTTGTAGTGGTAGGTGTCGCGGTCGAGGCAGATTTCTTCCAGCTTGTTGTGAGCGTGGTAGAGGATGGCGCCGCCGGGAGTCTCATACACGCCGCGGCTCTTCATGCCGACCAGACGGTTTTCCACCATATCCACAATACCGACGCCGTTTCTGCCGCCCAGCTCGTTGAGCTTTTCGATGAGCTCAACAGCGCCCAGCTCTTCGCCGTTGACAGCAGTGGGAACACCCTTTTCAAAGTGGATGGTCATATATTCCGGCTTGTCGGGAGCCTGCTCGGGAGAAACGCCCAGCTCCAGGAAGTTGGGGTCGTCATATTTGGGCTCGTTGGACGGGTCTTCCAAATCGAGGCCCTCGTGGGAGAGGTGCCACAGGTTCTTATCCTTGGAATAGTTGGTTTCCCGGGTAATTTTCAGCGGGATGTTGTGAGCTTCTGCATACTCAATCTCGTCCTCTCTGGACTTGAGGTCCCAGATTCTCCAAGGAGCAATAATCTTCATCTCGGGAGCAAAAGCCTTGATGGACAGCTCAAAACGAACCTGGTCGTTGCCCTTACCGGTGCAGCCGTGGCAGATTGCGTCAGCGCCCTCAGCTCTGGCGATTTCTACAATACGCTTTGCAATGATAGGACGTGCAAAGGAAGTGCCCAGCAGATACTTATTCTCATATACAGCGCCAGCCTGCACGGTGGGATAAATGTAATCTTCAATGAATTCCTTTTTCAGGTCTTCGATGTACAGCTTGGAAGCGCCGGTCTTCTTGGCCTTCTCTTCCAGCCCGGTGAGCTCACTGCCCTGTCCCACATCAGCAGAAACAGCGATAACCTCGCAGTTGTCATAGTTTTCTTTGAGCCACGGGATGATGATGGAAGTATCCAGTCCGCCGGAATAGGCGAGAACAACTTTTTTAATCTTGTCAGCCATGAGTAAAGCCTCCTACTATGAATTTTTATCAAATCTCTTCCGGCACGCCCGGAAGAGCGGGTGTTTTATTGCCGGTATGCGTTTTATTATACACCGTTTATACAGAAAATCAAGAGTTTTATGCATAAATATTCAGATTATCTTCTTTTCATAAATTCCTGCCTTACCAGTCGATAAAACTGTACAGTTTTTGTGCGTATCTGCAAATCACTCCTAAGTTTCTTCCAGTCTTTTCTATATCCTATATAATCAAATAGACAAACTCCCGTTTTCTATACGCCTTGTCCCTTGACTTTTGACGCTGGACAGCTTACAATAAATGGGTTTTAAAAAGCTGTCAGTGTATGCATAACCATACAGAAAATCGGTATGGTTTTTAACTCTGCAAAGGAGATTGTTTTATGCATGAATTTTTAAAGCGCACTTGGGCAGAAATCGACATGAATGCCATTGGCCACAACTTTCGGGCAATTCGAGCCGCTTTGAAACCCGGTGTGAAAATGTGCTGTGTTGTAAAAGCCGACGCCTATGGCCATGGTGCGCCGATGGTTGCCAGAGAGTATCAGCGGCTGGGAGCCGACTGGTTTGCCGTTTCCAATTTGGAAGAGGCTATCCAGCTGCGCCGCTGCGCCATTACCCGGCCTATTCTCATTTTGGGCTATACACCGCCCCAAAAAGCCGAAGAACTTGCTGAACTAAACATTTCCCAGAGTGTACTATGTCTGGACTATGCCCGCCAGCTTTCCGGCTATGCACAGGTAGCAGGTGTACAGGTAAAAATGCACCTAAAAGTGGATACCGGTATGAGCCGGATTGGTTTTGTCTATCAAACTCCTGGAGACGGAGAAACTTCTCTTCGGGAAATGGAAGAAGCCTGTCGTTTGCCCGGTTTGATTCCTGAGGGGGTCTTTACCCATTTTGCCGTATCGGATGACGGAGATTCAGGCGAAAACTTTACATTACGTCAGTTCACCTGTTTTAAAGAAGCTATCGACACACTGGAAAACAGGGGGATTCATTTTGCCATCCGTCATTGTGCCAACAGCGGCGCCATTGTGGATTATCCCCAGCTGCAATTGGATATGGTACGTCCTGGTATCATTCTCTATGGTATGGAGCCTTCTGATTGTATCCGGCATCCGCTGGACTTGCGCCCGGCCATGGAGCTGAAAACGGTCATATCCCAGAAAAAAGCTATTCCTGCCGGGGCAACAGTCAGCTATGGCCGCACCTTTACTGCCGAAAAGGAAACCGTCATTGCTACCGTGCCCATCGGTTATGCGGATGGATATCCCCGGAAATTTTCGGGTCGGGCCGAAATGCTGGTGCATGGCAAGCGTGCGCCCATCGTTGGACGGGTGTGCATGGACCAGCTGATGCTGGATGTAACGGATATTCCCGAAGCGCGGGAAGGTGATGTGGTTACTGTGTTTGGCCGGGATGAAAACGCCTTTTTGCCGGTAGACGAACTGGCCGCCCTCAACGACACCATTCATTATGAAATGGTGTGTCTGGTGGGCAAACGCGTTCCGCGAATTTATTGGAAAAACGGAAAACAGGTGGGCGAACTGAATTACATTTGTCCAGCTGAATAAACAACCCAAACCCCTGTTTTTCTTAGGAATTTCCTTGCTTTTTCGACACACGGATGCTATCATTTGAGTAGAACCCGTATCTGCCGATTCTTCAAAAGGAGGGACATCATGAGCGAAACGGTCAAAGGTTTGCTGGCAATGGCTGTGCTTTTCCTGTTGGGTGTGGCAATGGTATGTTTTCCACAGGTTCTTTGGAAAATCGAGAATTTTCTGACGACCAAAGGGGGAGAACCCAGCGATCTCTATCTGGTTCTAATGCGTGTGGGCGGCACGCTGTTCATCATGCTCAGTATCTTCCTCACCATCGGGATTTTGGCTTTCTGACAGAATCGGCTTTTCAAAAACTCTATTATGATTTGTATAAAAATGTTCGCTCATTATTAAAATAGTGTCTCCGGTGGGCAAACGCGTTCCGCGAATTTATTGGAAAAAATGAAAAACAGGTGGGCGAACTGAATTACATTTGTCCGGCTGAATAAAATATTGTTTATAACAAAAGCAGGCGAGGCTCAGATTTTTGAGCCTCGCCTGCTTTTGTTATGGTTATGGGTTACTTGTTATCAGATATACGCTTTCTAATTTCTTCCTGTGCTCGATACTGGTTATTCATAGCCATAACCGTATACTTTGTGAAAGAAGTATAGATAATAATTTGTTTTTTTGCAGTTTCCACATGAGAAATCTGGTCGTATGTAAGCGAGAAACTAACATTACTGCTCGTGAGTCCCATCATAGTGACACCTTCTATATGATCCTCGTATACATATAAATACGAACGGCTGGCAGTTATCATATTCATAATTGCCCAAACATAATAGAAAATACCCAAAATAGTACTGATTATCAGTAAAGTAAAAAAACTATCACCGTATACACGGGTTACGACTTTTATATTTGCCCATGCAAAAATGTCTGCCAGAATCAAAAACGCAATAGCCACAGTAAATACGATTTTTCGAGTTTTCCAGTCATATGCCGTGCTGCAAATCAATTTTCCCCTCTCAATCATTTAGATTCCCCTCCTTTCCCGCCATATTTGTAATTGATTATACAACTCGTAACGAGTTTTGTCAACTCAATTTGAGTATCAACATGAATAAAACTCTTCTTCCGGTTAAAATCTAGTAGGAGGAGTGATGGTTTTGAAGTTCCACGAGATATTACGCCAATTGATTGAAGAAAACGACATGACTCAAAAAAAGCTTGCGATGGACTTGAATATTGCTCCTTCGACTGTTGGCAGTTATGTGCAGGGGGTTCGGGAGCCGGATTTTTCCATTTTGGTACGGATTGCTGCCTATTTTCATGTTTCCACGGATTATCTGTTAGGAGTACCAGCCGAGCAAGCCGCCAATTCCTTAGACTGTGAGCTTCTGCATGTATTTCATCAATTAAACCCCGAGCAAAAAGAGCTGTTTTTAGAGCAAGGAAAAGCTTTTTTAAAGGTTTTTGGAAATGCTCCCCAAAAAACCATTGGTAAAAAGCATGTAGGTTAATAGCACCTTTCTGCGTATTTACAATCAAACAAAAACCGGCTGTATGGCATGATGTCATACAGCCGGTTTTTGTGTTTTTGTTTATCCTGCATTATCGTCATCAAATTTGACTTCAAGCAGCTTTTTGGTGGGATATTGGGACATTCGCATATAATTTTTTGAGTTTTTTATCTTCTCGCTGTCGGTCCTTTGCCAATCCAATACACGGTAGGGCAGGTGCATCGTATATTCCGTCCCTGGCTTAATCTTAAAACCAAACATTCCCTGATTTATTTGAGGGTACAAGGTCCAGAGCAGCTCACTGTCTACCTGGTAGTTGTTCCCTTCATTTTCAATGTCTGCATTAAAATAGTCAAAAAATTGTTTGTCATTTTCCACATCTACATCCGGGCTGGTATTGTTGCGGATGGTTATATTCACATCCAAAATATCAGTAATATTGTTCCCTTCTGGCCAGACTTCTTCCATCGTAAGCCCTTTGGACTTTAAATATTCTTCAACCGGCATAACGGTGGCCGAGTTCACTCGAATCTCATATTTTTCCCGGATTTCCCCTGAGAGATGGTAAAAGTCATCTTCAAAGGGCGCCATCTCCCCCATGGGGTAAATTTTAATCACTCTTTCCTCACGGCCCTGATTTACATACCAGATTCTCACCACCACTCCCGACAGACACACCAGCACCGCAAGGAGAATGAGGATTGTTTTTTTCTTCATGCCTCACGCCTCCCCTTCATAGGCCCGCAGCGTTCCGCTCTCCATCAGGTAAATTTCATCCGACAGCTCCTGCAGGGTTGCCAAATCATGGCAGGAAATCAGCAGCAGCGCACCCCGCTCCCGGTGCTGATGCAAAATTTCCTTGAGCATTGCCACACCGTCGCTGTCCAGCGCGTTGGTAGGCTCATCCAGTATGATAATGTCCGGCTCTTCCATAACAGCCGCTGCAATGCCCAAGCGCTGTTTCATGCCCAGGGAATATTTTCGATATTTCTTTTTATCCATGGGGTCCAGCCCTACCTGCGCAAGCACTTCCCGGATTTTCTTTTCTCCTATATGCCCCTGAATAGACGCCAGCATTTTCAAATTGTCAAAGCCTGCGTAAGAATCCAGAAACGCCGGATTTTCTATGAGAATCCCAATGCTTTCCGGGAATGTGATGTCCTTCCCCAGCTGTTTTCCATCAATGGTGATTCTCCCTGACGTTACGGTAATCAGCCCGCATATCAGACGCATGAGCATAGTCTTGCCAGAGCCGTTTACCCCTTTCAGTCCGACAATTTTTCCCGATTCCAGATGCAGGCTCACATGGTCAATAATCCGCTTCCCTTTAATGTCCTTTACAACGTCTTCCAATTCAATTACAGTCGGCTTTGCCTGTTTCATGCTTCTCCCTCTCCTTTCAATATATCACGTCTGCGAAATACAAATCCGCCTACTGCTATCGATACCACAATGATAATCACAGAAATCAGCATCCCGGTATTCAGCCCTACTCCGTTAGATAATAACAAATGGCTCCGCAGGGGCATGGCATAGTTTCCAATACATGCCGGGGAAAGATAATAGGTGGAGATGAGCAAAATAGTCGCTGTAACGATAAAGCTGTAAAACGGCTTAAAAATCAGCGACAGCGTCATTTGAAGCAGGTTTAGCCCAATCATCACCAAAAGCGGCAGCACCAGCATTTGCGGTATCATGGTCTGCGGCATTTGATATTCTATCTGTACATTGCACAAGAGCGGTATATCGGGGGAAAGCTCCATACTTAGAGGGCCTCCCGTTACCAGGCAGCCTATCGTCATCACAGCCCAGGCAAGCAGAAAATAACACACCACAGAGATAAGGTTCCACGCACATTTGGAAAACCACCACATCATTCTTCCCTTTGAGCGGATGAGGATATTTTGCCCAAACTCTTCCAAATCCTCAAAAGGATAGTACAGGGTAATATAGGCCAGCAGCAGATAAGTAAGCAGCCAGAAAGCCGGGATCGTAAACGGAGCACCCTTGCTGGGAACATATTCATACATCCCGCCAAAAGCATAAAGCAGCACATCCCCCACGCTTCCTGCTATCGGGACATCAGGCTTCCCCATGGTATTGTAGCTATAAGCCACCAACTGAAAGCTGACAAACATAATGACAAAAGCGGCAGCCGCAGAAAGATAACGTTTGTAAGTAGATAGGAAACCATTTTTTAAATCATAGCACAGCAGTTTATAAAACATCATCCTTTGCCCCCTTTCTCCATACGATTCCCAAAGTCAGTATTATCAGCAGGATAACCCATCCCAAAACAATTTCCCCTATGGCAATGTGAAATGCATATCCTCTTAAAAAGTCAATGGGCGAAATATAAAATGACGATACTGAAAACCAGACCTTGTCCTGTAGATACTGCACCCAAAAAAGCACCAGGAAAGGGGTAATAATGACAGCGAATTTGTTTTTAATAAAAAATGCCAGCATCATACTGCAGGCTGCTATCAGCCCACCAAAAACGAAATCCAGCAGCAGAACATAAATGACATATAACTGGGGCATAGAATAGAAAATCGCCTTTAAGTAATGGGTCTCCATTCCATAATACATGCTGTCAAACATTTCTGGCAAATAGGCGGGTATAAAACAGGCTGCTGCCAGAAAATTGAAAAGCAGCGGAAGGACAATGACTGCGCCGCCAGACAAAAACACCGCTATGTATTTTGCCAGGAAGTAGTGGCTTCTTTTTCTAGTCCGTACCGATATATTTCTTACATAGCCGGACTTTCTCTCATTATAATAGGACCACCCATAAGCAAGGCATGCAAGCATCGGCATAATCATATAAAACAGCGCTGTCATAGGGAATTGACTATCCTGCCCCATCCAGCTGTTATAAAGGATTATATAGGCATGGTTAGGATTACGGAGCTCTTTTATGACATTGGCAGCGTTTATTTCATCAGCAACCCACGAATAATAGCATTCGATGTTTTGATATGCACTAATGGCGGCAATCACCAAGCCAATCCCCAATGTCAACAGGAACATTCTATTACTGAAGGCTTTTTTTATTTCAATTTTCACCAAGTTTCTCAAATCATTTTCCCTCCCATTCGGAAAGTTCTATATAATCTCCCTGTAAACCGGCATTCAGCCCAATATATAGCGCCAAACCTTCTGTATCCGTCAGGTTTATCAAGGACCCTTGTTCGTCCATTGGCTCGCAAAGGCACCAACCCACCTGATAGGTCTTTTCTTCCCCAGGCTCCAACCAGTATTGATAATAGTTTTTATCGGAATGGCCGCTGAAATAACAGGGAATCGGCGATGAAGCCTTTTCCGGCTCTTTCCGCATTTTTTCGTTAGCCAGATTTAAATACTCAATATTATCGTTGTAACCCGCCTCGTCCCTTGTAGGGCCAGAAATCTTTTTGATGGTAATATCCATCAGGATAAATTCGTTATCGTTAGCATACTGCTCCACAAACTCCTCTTTGGGAATGTTCGCATCTGTATAATGCTCAAAAAACTGAAGGTTGTCCACTCGGTATTCATAATAAACCGGCAGGAGTTCTCTATCCTTATATACGTTCATTCGATAGGAGAGCGCTTTCCCTTTCTGCCCGTCTTTACTTTCCGAATTGCCCTGATTTTCTTGCCGGGAAACCGTTACCGCCCCTCCTTGCTTATTGGCTCCTTGCGGAGGGGATTCCCGGCATCCACTTCCCATCAGCAGCAGGCATACTGCCAATATGATGGGAGCTGTTTTCTTTTTCATAAATCATCACTCCTTTTCGTATCATCCCAAAAATGTTTTATCTTCTCAGGTCTTTAAATCCACATAGACAGCCGTATAGTCATTCCCGCCAATTTGCAGCAGTAAATCTTTGGGTTCAGTCAAAAGACAATCCTTCAATTTTCCAAGTTCCTTTGGACCCAGTTCCGAACCATCATGGAGACACCAGCCAAGCTGGAAGGCCTTCTCTTCTCCCGGCTCCAGCCAATAACAGGTATAGAGTTTGGTCCCCATTTCTACCGGGTCGCTGAAATAACATAGTTCTGTCATAAGAGGGCTTTCATCCTCTTCAAACCTCTTTTTTACCGCTTCCTGATTTGTCAATGTGAAAGCATTCACATCATCATAGTCATCGTCCTTTTCCCATTCCGGCCCACTGCACTTTTTGCATTTTACATCAATCAAAACAAAAGGGGAATCTTTCAGCACATCCTCGTCACAATCTTCTTTTTTAATCCCTGCATCACTATAGTGGTCAAATACCTGTACTTTTTCAACCGTATACTCCACAACTGCGCCATTGAGCTCCTTGAATTCTATTGTCTCCCCCATTTGTTTTATAGTGGGCTCCCGCACAGAAGAAGATGGCTGCGAATTTACGGAAGCACCCTTGAGAGTCACGGGCGCCGATTCGCTGCATCCGGCGCAGCAAAAGAGTATAAGGGCTGCTAAAAATATGGATAACCACTTTTTCATAAATATCCTCCCTTTTATGTGTCCAAATCCACATACATATTGGTACGGCCTGTGCCGCCGGAGTCAATTCCCAGCATAAGGCCGCCCTCTACGGAGGTTAAGTTTGCTTCTATGTAGTCTCCTCTCCCTAATCTGTTGGGATTGAATAAAAAGAAGCCAAGCTGATAGGTTTGCTCTTCTCCTACATCCAGCCAATAATATGAGTAGCCTTTTCCATCTTCCCCTTTCTCCCCATGCCCACTGAAATAATGGAGTTCAGCCGTCGAGGCTTCCCAATCATTGTCTTCACACCACTGGAGCTGTTTTTTTCCGCAAAGCCTGAATATATTTATGTTTTCCCGACTGTACCGATCGACTTCCTTCTTCACTCCAGATACCTTTTTGATGGTAATATCCACCAGCACCAACGGGGGCTGCTGCCGGATATCATCTTCAATACCCCAGGAAAACTCCTCTTTGGGGATCCCGGAATCCCTGTAATCGTCATACACCTCATAACCCAGCACCGTTAATTCCAGCTTATCCCGCTCAGGCGGCCCGTTTTCGTCCCACTCTCCAGATGATGCGGTCCCGCTGATGGTAAACGGTTTTCCAACAGTAAGGGCCTGAGAGGCGTCTGGCGATGGGGTCGGCTCCACCCACCAGTCCGGTTTTGAATATGATTCTGTCGGCGCCGATTCGCTGCATCCGGCGCAGCAAAAGAGCATAAGGGCTGCTAAAAACATGACCAACCGCTTTTTCATAGTATCACTCCTTTTCAGCACTTAAATCTATACAGGGAGATGTATAGATATTGCCGCCAATTCGCAGTAAAAGCCCATCTGTCTTGTGTAAATGAGTGCTTTTTTCTTTAGATGTCAGACTTTCTTCCTCAAAGAGACACCATCCTATTTGGATAACCTTTTCCTCCCCAGGCTCCACCCAATAATACCAGTATAGTTTCACGTCTTCTGTATCCATATGGTCCCTGAAATAACAAATCTCGCACAAAGTAGAAATCTCATCATTTTCTGTCAAAAGCCGGTACTCTTCTTTGCTAGTCAGCGAAAACAAACCCACCGAATGATAATCATCATCGCTTTTCCACTCTGGTCCGCTGATTTTTTTACATTTGATGTCTACGAGTACAAATGGAGCGTTTGTTGTGCGATAACCGAAATCTTCTTTGGGAATGCCCGAATCGGTATAATGGTCAAATATCTGGACCTTTTCTACGGTATATTCCATAACCGACCCGTTT
Source organism: Clostridiales bacterium (assembly GCA_019418545.1). Taxonomy (GTDB): domain Bacteria; phylum Bacillota; class Clostridia; order Oscillospirales; family Acutalibacteraceae; genus Heritagella_A. The sequence continues at coordinate 141,480 of DYBQ01000002.1, forward strand.
AAATCATAGGATTCCACTGGCTCCCCAATCTTTTTGAAATCATCTTCTGTTACAGCAGATACTGGCGCTGCCCATTCATCAGCCCGTGATACTTCCATGGGGGCTTCTTCCTTACACCCGCTTATAGTGAAGAATAAAGATGCCGCAAAAAAACACAGAGCAATTTTTCTTTTCACAAATTCCCCTCCCCTTCAAAAAAATAGAAGCCTTATTTTCCTTTTGTCAATCAATTCTTTTACTAATTAAAAGTGTATGCGAAAAACGACAAGATGTCAATAGATGATACAAAAATGATGCAAACATATTACAACTATTATGCAATTTGCCCATTCGCTCGTTTCCATCAACAAAACACCCTGCCCTTTTTTTCTTTTTTATCCATCAAGGCAACAATATCTTCCTTAAATTGTTTACAAAATTACTCTTTCTTTTTTGTAAAAGCACTCGTATACTTAACTTGTATAAACAAAAGCACAAGTTGGAATAAAAGGAGCTGCTTGTATGGCGCGTCTCAAATATGACAAGATTTACCGCAACCTTCGCCAAAAAATCGAATCGGGCGAATACCCCTTCCAGGAATTCCTTCCCTCCGAATTCCGTCTGGTCGAAGAATACCAGTGTTCCCGAAATACGGTCCGACGGGCTGTGTCCGATCTGGCGGCTCAGGGATATGTGCAGCCTCTCCACGGCAAGGGGGTACGGGTCATCTATCAGCCCCGGCGACAATCCCAATATTCCCTGGGAAAAATCGAGTCCTTTAAAGAGGCTTCTCTTCGTAACCATCAGGAAGTCCGTACTAAGGTGGTGCTTTTTACCGAACTGCTGGTGGACGGCCATATTGCCGACAGAACCCCCTTTGAAGTCGGCACCGAAATTTACTATATCCAACGTGTGCGCTATCTGGACGGAATGGCGCTGATTATTGACCACAACTATTTTCGAAAGGATGTTGTACCCGGACTTACCCCCGAAATTGCTGAAAATTCAATTTATGAATATATTGAAAATGTTTTGGGCATTTCTATTGTTAGCACCACCAGAATGGTAACGGTGGAGCGTACCACCCAATTGGACGAGCGATATTTGGAGCTGGACGATATGAATTGTGTGGCTGTTGTTTCCAACTCCACCTATAATTCCGATGGGGTTCTGTTTGAATACACCCGCTCCCGTCATCGCCCTGACCACTTTGTTTTCTATGACCAGGCCCAACGAACACATTCTCATGTATAGTAACTATTCATCTCGAAATTGTTGCTAATTATAAGCCGTCGCTTTTAGCTATTCCGCTGAAAAGCAACGGCTTTCTTATTTTTTTTACAAAAGCTATTGACAACTTGTTTAAACAAGTATAAACTAAAGACAAAGAAAACTTGTTTAAACAAGTTACGGAAATTGATTTTAAGAAGGGAGTCATTGTAATGGGTAAGTACACAAATGAAGTTCCAAAGCTGCTGGAGCTGCTGGGAGGAAAGGAAAACATTTCGGCGGCTACACACTGCATGACCCGCCTGCGGCTGGTGCTGAAGGACCCGGCAAAAGCACAGGTAAAAGAAATTGAGGCACTGCCTACCGTTAAGGGAACTTTTACACAGGCAGGACAGTTCCAGATTGTTATTGGCAATGATGTATCCACTTACTACAAGGAGTTGGCGGATGTTGCCGGAATTCAGGCTGCGGCTACGAAAGATGATGTAAAAGCGGCTGCCAAAAAAAATCAGAACCCCCTGCAAAGAGCTGTGACCAATTTGGCAGAAATTTTTGCTCCCCTGATTCCCGCCATTATTGTTGGCGGCTTGCTGCTGGGTTTCCGCAGCGTGTTGGGCGACATTAAAATGTTTGATAATGGTACCAAGAGCCTGTGCGATATGTACTCCTGGTGCCAGGGCATCTATGATTTTCTGTGGGTTATCTGCGAAGCGGCCCTGCATATGCTGCCGGTAGGCATTGTATGGAGCATTACCAAAAAAATGGGCACTACCCCCATTTTGGGCATTGTTACCGGTCTGACTCTGGTTTCTCCCCAACTAATTAATGCATATTCTGTGGGAACTGCCGAGAGTATCCCTACTTGGGATTTCGGTCTTTTCCAAATCGAAAGAATCGGTTATCAGTCTCAGATTATCCCCGCTATTCTGGTAGGCTTTACGCTGGTTTATCTGGAAAGATTCTTTAAAAAGCACAGCCCTCAGTCTATTCAAATGATTATTGTTCCTCTCTGTTCTGTTCTTCCCACTGTATTTTTGGCACATGCCGTGCTGGGCCCCATCGGCTGGAAAATCGGCGAAGCCATTACTTTTGTCGTCAAAGCTGGTTTTGAATCCCCTGTAGGCTGGCTGGTAGGCGGCTTGTATGGCCTGCTGTATCCCGTACTGGTTATTACCGGACTGCATCACACCATGCTGGCCGTTGATTTGCAATTGGTTGGCAGCATTGGCGGCACCTATATGTGGCCCATTCTGGTATTGGCCAACATCGCGCAGGGCTCTGCATGTCTTGCATACTTCCTCCAGAACCGCCACAACGAAAAAGATGCACAGGTGGCTGTTCCCGCTGTAATTTCCGCTTATCTGGGCGTTACCGAGCCGGCAATTTTCGGTATCAACATGAAGTATTTCTATCCCTTCGTTGCCGCTATGATTGGTTCCGGTATCGGCGGCCTGTTCTCCATGAGCTTTAATTGTATGGCCGCAGGTGTTGGTGTTGGCGGTCTGCCGGGTATCCTCTCCATGCAGCTGGGCAGTATCCCCATGTTTGCAATTGCTATGCTTATTGCACTGATTGTTCCCATTCCGGTATGCTTCCTTCTGTCCCGCACCGGTTTGAAAAAGTTTGGCAATAAAGCCTGATGAAAACACTGATTCTTTATACGGTTATCTTATCCGCAGATGTATAGAATGGCACAAATGTTTCAAGGGGAGTCCATTATGGAGATTCCCCTTGAAAACAGGCCCCGGAATAAGGAGGTTTTTTCCATGAAGGATTTTCATAAAAGCGTTGTATATCAAATTTATCCCAAGTCCTTTCAGGACACAACCGGAAGTGGTACCGGTGATTTACAGGGAGTGATTCGCCGTTTGGACTATCTGCGGGACCTGGGTGTGGACTATTTGTGGTTGACACCTTTCTTTGTTTCACCGCAAAACGACAACGGATATGATGTGGCGGATTACCGCTCCATTGACCCCCGATATGGCACCATGCAGGATTTTGAAGAATTGGCTGCCGCTGCAAAAGAGCGGGGGCTGGGACTCATGCTGGATATGGTGTTTAACCATACCTCCACCGAACATGAATGGTTTCAAAAAGCATTGGCCGGTGATATGGAATATCGGGACTATTACATTCACCGTCCTGGCAAGTCCGACGGTTCTGCCCCAACCAATTGGGTTTCCAAGTTTGGCGGTAACGCTTGGGAGTATGTTCCTGCATGGGGGGAATACTACCTTCATCTGTTTGACAGGACACAAGCCGATTTAAATTGGGAAAACCCAAAAGTACGGGCTGAACTTGCCGATGTGCTTCGCTTTTGGATAAGCAAGGGCGTTAGTGGATTCCGCTTTGACGTTGTGAACCTGATTTCCAAGCCCGACACCTTTGAGGATGACTTTGAAGGCGATGGACGGCGTTTTTATACAGACGGCCCCCGGGTTCATCAGTATTTGCAGCAACTGTGCCGGGAAGCAGGTCTTAACGAGAACGGTATGGTCACCGTTGGCGAAATGTCCTCCACTACGTTGGACAACTGTGTCCGCTATTCCAACCCGGATGAGGGCGAATTGTCCATGTGTTTTAGCTTCCACCATTTAAAAGTGGATTATCCTAACCAAAACAAATGGGCGCTTCCGGGAGAAGGGTTCTCTCCCCTGCCCGGCTTGCGGAAGGTGCTCAACACCTGGCAGACCGGTATGGAGCAGGGCGGCGGCTGGAATGCCCTTTTCTGGTGCAATCACGACCAGCCCCGAGTCGTCTCCCGATTCGGCGATGACAAACAGGAATATCGGGCGCTTTCCGCCAAAATGCTGGCAACCCTCATTCATATGATGCGCGGCACCCCCTATGTGTATCAGGGAGAGGAAATTGGTATGACCAACGCCGGCTATACCGATATTTCTCAGTATCAGGATGTGGAAAGCCTCAATTATTTCCGAATTCTCAAGGAGGAAGGCATCCCCGAAGAGCAGGTTTATGAAATTCTTCGCCAACGCTCCCGTGATAATTCCCGTACCCCCATGCAGTGGGATGATTCTGAAAACGCTGGGTTTACTACCGGTACTCCCTGGCTGGCAATCAATCAGAATTATCAGGACATTAATGCCCGCAAGGATTGCGCTTCTCCTGATTCCATTTTTGCATATTATCAAAAGCTGATTGCTCTGCGTAAAGAATGGGATGTGATTTCACAAGGCAGTTATATTCCTCTGCTGGAGGAGCATCCCGCCGTCTTTGCCTATCGCCGGGAATATCAGGGAACACTTCTTACAGTCCTATGTAACTTTACATCGGAAAACACTTCAATTTCCGAAAATATTCTTCCTCAAAACAGCCGTCTTCTTTTGGGAAATTATCCTTCGTTTTCTGCCGCTGCTCCACTTGTTCTGCGTCCTTATGAAGCGCTTGTATTTGTGCAATCAGTTGCAGAAAAATGCTCTTGATTTAAACAAATTATCATATTATAATATGGATACAGGAGAATTTATGGATGCAGGGATTTCCGTTTAAAACTGTCGCAGGGTGACAGAAAGGGGTCTGAACCGGTCGTTTCCCTGCAAAAGTGTTTTCTTGATAACAAAACCTGTATCAAAATTTGAACACTGGAGGAACGGAGTATGAAGCAATTGCAGGGCGTGGGCGCCAGCAGCGGAATCGCATTTGGCCCCATTCACTTTTATCGCCATGAACAGCAGCTCATCAGCCGGCGCCATGTAGAAAGTACAGAAGCTGAAATGGAGCGCTTTGAAGAGGCGCGGCAAAAAACCATTGAACAACTGGGCGAGCTCTACGAAAAAGCATTGACCCAGGTGGGCGAACAGGGTGCCCAAGTGTTCGAAATCCACCAGATGATGCTGGAAGACGAGGACTATTTGGATTCTGTTTCCAATATCATCACTACCCAGTCTGTCAATAGTGAATATGCAGTCGCCGTTACCTCGGAAAACTTTTCTAAAATGTTCTCTGAAATGGATGACCCCTATATGCAGGGACGCGCTGCCGATATTAAGGATATCTCCGAAAGGCTTTTAAAAGTCCTCAGCGGACAAAGCGCTGATGGAATGGACTTTGATAAACCGGTTGTTTTGGCAGCAGACGACCTTGCTCCCAGCGAAACAGTTCAGTTGGATAAAACTAAAATTCTCGCATTCCTAACCGCTGGTGGTTCCAGTAACTCCCACACGGCTATTTTGGCTCGTACAATGGGAATTCCTGCTGTTGTTGGCCTTGGCGACCAGCTGGCCGATGAACTGAACGGAAAACCTGTTGTGGTTGACGGTAAAAAAGGCATTGCGATTGTGGAGCCCGACGAGGCTACCCAGGCAGAATATGAAAAGAAACAGCAGGAACTGGCTGACAAAAAACGTTTGCAGGCACAGCTTAAGGGCCGCCCCGGCGAAACTAAGGATGGAAAACGGATTTTGACCTATGCCAACATTGGCAATCCTTCTGATGTGGGCGCTGCCCTGATAAATGATGCCGAGGGTATCGGCCTTTTCCGCAGTGAGTTTATCTATCTGGCCGGTCAGGATTACCCCAGTGAGGCTGACCAGCTGGCTGCTTATAAGAGTGTTGTGGAAAACATGGCCGGCAAACGGGTTATCTTCCGCACATTGGACATCGGCGCGGACAAGCAGGCCGATTACTTTAACCTTCCTCACGAGGAAAACCCGGCTATGGGTATGCGGGCCATCCGTATTTGCCTGACCCGTACCGAAGTGTTCCGCACACAGCTGCGCGCTTTGTACCGGGCCTCCGCTTATGGCAAGGTTGCCATTATGTTCCCCATGATTACTTCTGTGTGGGAATTGCAGGAAGCCAAAAAACTGGCCGAGCAGGTAAAGGCTGAACTTCGCATGGAAGGAATTCCTTTTGATGAAGAAATTGAACTGGGCATTATGATTGAAACCCCGGCTGCTGTTATGGTAAGCCGTCAGCTGGCCAAAGAAGTGGACTTTTTCAGCGTGGGTACTAATGATTTGACCCAGTATACACTGGCAGTGGACCGCCAGAATCAGAGCTTGGGCCGTTTCTATGACCCACACCATCCCGCTGTGCTGGAAATGATTCGGCAAACCGTTAAAAACGCCCACGAATTTGGTACTTGGGTAGGCATTTGCGGCGAGCTGGCTGCGGATTTGAGTTTGACCGAAACGTTCCTTGCACTGGATGTGGACGAGCTGTCGGTTGTCCCATCTGCTGTGCTGCCTCTGCGTGAAAAAATTTGTTCTTTGACCTGTGAGAATCGTGATAAGATTCTTGCTGATTTGGCCGCTAATTGTTAATCTGTTATACTTGAGGATAATAGGAGGAATCAGGTATGTTTTTATTTGGAAAAAAGAAAGCTCAACCAGAACTGTATGCACCTTTGAATGGTGAATATATGCCCATTGAGAAGGTGCCCGACCCGGTTTTCTCCGATAAGATTTTGGGCGATGGGGTAGCCGTTCTGCCCACCGATGGAAACGTGTTGGCTCCCTGTGATGGTGAAATCACCAATGTGGCAGAAACTTTGCATGCATATGGCATCCAAACCCCGGACGGACTGGAATTGCTGATTCACATTGGCCTGAATACGGTGGAGCTGAAGGGCGAAGGCTTTACTCCGCTGGTAAAGGTTGGCGATAAGGTGAAAAAAGGCGACCCGCTTTGCAAGGTGGATTTAGAGTTGATTAAGAGCAAAGGCTATCCGCTGTATACACCGCTGCTGATTACCAATTCCGATGATTTGAAATCTATGACCGGACACTATGCAGCTGGTACTGCTGGTGAGACTGTTGTGATAAACTATGTAAAATAACTTTGAGAGGAGATTCCTATGGTTTCCAAAATGGTGGACCTGCATCAGGTTGAAGATGTAAAGCGCTTTGTTGAAATGGTTTCTCCCTATGATGAGGATGTGACCCTTTGCTCCGGCCGTTTTGTAGTAAATGCGAAGTCCATTCTGGGGATTCTCAGCCTGGATTTGGAAGAGCCAGTACGGATGGATGTTTATGGTGACGATGCCCAAAGCCTGTTGGAACGTCTGGCATCCTTTATTGTAGAATAAGCAGCACAAGTAAAAAGCCGGAACAGGGTTTGAACTGTTCCGGCTTTTTAGTTTGTTAAAAGATAAGATTTCCCTTATGCCAGTGCCTTTCCTAACGCTTGGCATGCTTCGAGCGCCTCTTCGTCCGGTGCTTCACAGCAAATCACACTGTCACAAACAAGTGTTGCCCCTGCCTCCCGGCAGACATCCTCCCAATTTCTCATCCATTCACCATTTCCCCATCCATAAGAGCCAAACAGTGCTATCTTTTTTCCTGCCAGTTTGGGAATACACGCTGTAAATACCGGCTCAAACTCACTTTCTTCCAGTTGTTCGCTGCCCATAGAAGGGCATCCAAAAGCTATGGAATCATATTCGTCCATAGCACCGCTGTCAAATGCCGACACTTCATATATGGTCACTTCTATACCTGCGTCGGATGCTCCCGAAGCAACTGCATCAGCCATTGCCTGTGTGTTTCCTGTTCCGCTCCAGTATACCACTGCTGTTTTTCCCATGTTCCTTTGTCTCCTTTTCTAATTTATTTGATTTTGATACTAAGCGGGATATCCCGCTATTGCTTGATGAGGTTAGGAAGCAACTGTTAGCTGTGTGAGGGTTCTCCCCTGAGAAAACAGCCGCATATACACATCTCTGCATTTTTTATATCTGGCAAATTGTTTTTCTGCCTGTTCTGCATTTCCATACACCTTCCAGCATCCAACACACTTGCAATTTTGTCCCCGGTTTTCCATAAATCCTTGGACATCTTCTGGCGGATACCCCAAAAACAGCCCTATTTCATGTGGAAACTCGCTGCTTTGCGCAATTCTTTTCTTTAAGATTTGCAATGCTTCTTTTTCTGTTTGATACTGGTATCCGGCTCTGCATAAAATACAGGCTGCCATTGGATTGGTTAAATCCTGCCGTAACTTTTCAGGCCGGTACATATATATCAACTGGTTTTTCCCTTTTGTCCGAAGAACCATAATTTTGATTCCTTTTGTTTCCAGAGTTTTTTTCCAGGCAAATTGACTTTTCTCTTCCAAAATTGGCAGGGTAAACAGGCTGGCTGTTTTCATGTTGGCCAATGTGGGCGCACCGTTTTCAATCAAAATTCGTTCGCACATCGGTTATCTCCCCCTACAGTGACGGCTTAAAAGATTTTCCAGCGCTGATATACTGCTGCTGTGTATCCGTGCAATGGGAACTTGATTTCGTTTTGCTTCTTGGGATGCGCTGATGACCATTTTGTGGGAAACTGTGTTGACAAATACGATTAACAAATCCGGCGTCCCCAATTTCTTTTTTAAAGTACCATTTTCTTTTACAAACACCTTTGCCTTACAACCATAGTTCTTACACACATCTTCATATTGGCATACCATTCTTTCATTCCCACCAACAATCACCACGCTCATCCTGTAGCCTCCTTTTTAAATTTTATAGTTAGCTTTAACTAACTATTGGGTAAATCGGTATGGTTAGTCTTTACTAACCATGTTATCATAAACTTCTTTTTTCGTCAAGCTCTTTCTTGATTTTTATAAGTCTATTTCAAAGCGAAAATCTCATTGCAATAATAAACAGCGGCTATTTAAACATAGCCGCTGTTTATTTGCTCTATTTTTATTATCGATAAGGTAGTACAATTTCCGGATTAATCCGTTCGCCATTTTCCCACAATTCAAAATGCAGATGGGCTCCATAAGAATCGCCTGTATTCCCTACATATCCTATAATCTGTCCCTGTTCTACATATTGGCCAGTTGTTACTGCTACCCGACTCATATGGGCATATTGGGTTGCATATCCGTCATCGTGACCAATCATGACATGATAACCCCAACCATAGCCCCATTCATCTGCTGTATAAGCGGTTAATACGACTCCGCTTTGGGCTGCTACTATAGGTTGTCCATAAATACCAGCACCGATAATATCAATCCCCTTATGGGCACGCCCACCTTCATACCAGCCGTCACCTACTTTGGTAAAACCTGGGACTGGCCATATGTATCCGCTGGAAGATGGCGGGACTGTTGGGGATGGTGTCGCAGAGCTACCACCGCTATCTGGCACGTTAGGTTGAGGAGCTGGCGTAGCTTCCGGGGTGGGAGTCGGCGTAGCTTCTGCTTTTTCCTTTTCTGCCAGCCACTGTTTTTGAATTTCAGCCAGCTGCTGAATCAACTCTTCTTTCTGCTCTTCCGCATCGTCAATTTGTTGTGTAACATCCTGTTGGTTTTCTTTTAGTTCCTCCAATACGCGGGCACTTTCGTCTTGAAGAGAGGTTAATTCGTCTTTTTTCTCTTCCAATGTTGTCCGCAGAGTACTGGCTTCTTCCCTATCAGATTCCAACAATTCTTTTTGAGATGCCATCTCTTCCATTTGTGAGCGGATAGAATCCATCAATTGCGTATCATGACGGGTAATTGCTGACATCAATTCTGCCTTTTGTGCCAAATCCGGAAGACTTTCTGCATTTAAAATAATTTCCAGTGTTCCAGCATTCCCCAGCTTATACAAAGCACATAACCGCTCTTTTAACGTGTCAAAATCCGTGTCCAATTGCGTTTGTGCGTCGCTTAACTCATCTTGTAACTGAACAATTTCGCTATCCAACTGACTTAAACGCTCATTAGCAGTATCAATTTGTGTTTCCACAACATCAATTTGTTCCACCAGAGAATTATAATATTCTTGCTGCCGAGCTTCATCGTCTTTCAATTGTTCCAGTCTTTCATTTAGTGCTTTACTGCGGTCTTCCAATTCCTGCTGCTGTTGCTGCAGCTCACTTTTTTGTCCTTCCAAATCAGACAAAACATCCGCATTTACACTTCCTGCCAAGCAAAAAACAGCCAAAATTGCTGCCAAAGCTTTGTGTAACTTTTTTCTTTTTCTTTTCAATCCATGCACCTCCTACAGGTATACATAATTCGTCAACTATTACCAGTATACAGACTTTTTTCCATTTTTTCAACCCCAAATCAATCAGTTTTGCTGATAAAGTTGTATCTTTTTTGATACAAAAAACAAACCGCAGCAGAAAATCTCTGCTGCGGTAATAGACTTTTCACCTGTCATATTTAGCGATAGCGGTTGCGATAATTATCCCGATAGTATCTATCACTTAGAAGACGTCCTTTTTTGCGGCGTCCAGGCTTGCTGGTACGATACCGTTTGCGTCCAGAACCACCTCTGGGACCATAACGATTACTAAGCAAAACCAGTAACACCACGACAATTCCCAGCGCAATGCAGACCCAAGCCATAATCCCAATAAAGTTTACCTGACGATTATCTATCTGTGATACTGTTACCGATACTCCGCCATCATAACCCCCTGTTACAGCAGAAGACAATTCTTCTTCCGATGAAGATGGTTCGGGCGTTGGTGTTGGACTGGGAGTTGGTGTGGCCGTAGGGGAAGGTGCAGCAGAAGAAACTGGAGTATAGGTATTAGTGGTCTGACTGCTGCTGGTGTTATTTCCTTGTGTCGGACGAGTAGTTGCACGTGGAGTAGGTGTAGGGGTTGGAACTGGAGTTACTATTGGAGTCGCCACAGGTGTAGGAGTTGGTGTAAGTTCTGGCTCTGGCGTTTCCTGAGGCTCTGGCGTGTTGTCAGGTTCCTCCGATGGTTCTGTTTCTGTCTGCGTCTCTGTATAGGTTTGGGGCAGCGATTCTGCTGCCACCGGGCATACAACTGCTGTTATTATAAGCATACACAGTAAAAGGCCAATTGCCTTTTCTTTTTTTATCATTCCGGCACCTCCAGAACACCCGTTATTTATCATAAAATCGCCAGCTCATATTGGCGTATAAACTTCCATTCTGGAATCATTATATCAGATTTACGACAAAAAACAACTATTCTCTCATAGAGAAACCTTTCATTTTTGCAATTTTCAAAAAAAAATTACATTTTCTTTGTAAATCTCTATCCGATTATGAGATTTTAACCTATTTCTGCAGATTCTCCTTTACGCTCTGTAATTTTTCTTCCACATATTCCACAAAGTTATCCACTAAAGTCAAGTCTATATCTCCTTCCATCCCTAAAACATCTATGTGCATAATCGTTCGATTTCCTATTACCGTAGAAACACTGACTGCCGGAGTTGCATCTCCCAGTGCCATTTTACGACTTCTAACATCCACAACCGCCATGCCCCATAAAAGAACGATTAGACTTATGGTAATTGCAAAGGGAATCCAAAACCATGATTTGCTGCTCTTTTGATTTTTTATTTTTGTTTTCATTTTATCCGTTTCTTTCTCTTATTTTTTCTATATTCCAAGCCGGTTTCTATTCTTTTCTCAGTATGGACTTCATTTTCTTTTAATATACATCGTTTCATTTATTTCATAAGTTCTTGAAGAGTTTTTACCAACACTTCCCCAAACAAAGAACCAGTATAAGATGCTTCTTCCAATGTATTCACTTCTGTGCCAAACTCGACTAACAAAGAACCCGTCGTTAAATTTTCATTATAAACACGATTGCAAAAATTCAGCGGCCGAGCTAAGCCTGGATATAAATCAGCCGCAGTTTTTTGCAATTGAAGGGCTAAATGTAAATTCTCCTTCCAATTCGGAAATCCCAAAGTACCGTCATCATCGCAACCGGTTAAAATCATAAATTGAGCAGCTTTTTTCCCATTTATCACAGCTGTAGGTTTTACACGTGCGCTGTCTCCACCTCCAATTGCATCGCGATGAATATCTAACGTGATTTGAATAGACGGATATTTCTCCAAATTCTTTTTCATCGTTTCTGCTGAACGGGTATAGCCGCCTGTATAGGCTGGATAATCATGAACTGTCGTATCATGGATTACTCCAAATCCTGCTGCCTTTAGTTTCGCTTCAATCGCATTCCCTACCATTACAACATTTTTGCTTTCATCTTGGCTTCTGGTAGGTGTCCCCTCATAATACCATGCACTTTCTTCCTCCAAATATCCCTCAGTCGTATGTGTATGATAAATCAATACCATTGGGGTACCGTCTGCTTTTATATCCAAATCGGGTTTTTCTTCTAATTCACTGGAAAAATCCAAGTCTTGTTTTGTGCTGTTTCGTATATAAAAATTTTCAACTTGCTCCCCGCCACCCATTTGTGTTTCTGAAATTTCATAAGCCTTTGCTCCAGGCTTTGGTGTTGGAACCGGGGTTGGTTCTGGTGTAGCGGAAGGAGTTGGCTCTGGTGTGGCAGTTGCTTGCGGTACTTCTGTTGTCAGCGAATCCATTTCTATCAGCTGCTCTTCTTGAGAAGGACTTCCTTCTGCATATACCTCTTGTGCTGCCTTGGGAAGCAACAAATCTGCTGTGACCAAAGCCGCACTTTCCCCATTAAACATTGGTAATAACCTTGCTCCAAAGCATCCAGCCGCCGCCAATATGGTTATGATTGATAAAGCCCGCATCGCCCATGGGATTTTTGCTGACATCCATACATTTCCCCTTTGTATCAGTAGTGCCTATTGGTACCTTTCTCCTACTATATGACACAAGGGGCGTGAGATAGAACCAAGCAAAGCTTTTTATCATAAAAAAAATAGCCAGCATCCCATCGTTTGGGATACTGGCTATGAAATGTTTAAAAAACAGTATTTCCTGTTTTTCAGGAATTACTTGCGTTCTTCCATAGGAATATATACTCTTTCTTCTTGTACAGAACGATAAGCAGGACGAATAATCTTTCCTGCATTGCTCAATTCCTCAATGCGATGAGCACTCCATCCTGCAATACGGGCGATTGCAAAAATAGGAGTATATAGCTCCAGCGGCAAATCCAGCATGCTGTAAATAAATCCGCTGAAAAAGTCAACATTCGGGCTTACGCCTTTATAAATCTTTCTTTCCTGTGCAATAATTTGTGGCGCCAATCTTGCAATAGCAGCATACAAATTGTATTCTTCCATCCGGCCCTTTTCTTCTGACAAGCTCTTAACAAAGGATTCCATAACCTTTGCACGGGGGTCAGAGAGGGAATATACTGCATGACCCATACCATAAATCAGGCCAGCTTTATCGAAGGCTTCTTTATGCAGCAAACGGCGCAAATATGCACTGATTTCCTCTTCGTCTGTCCAGTCTTTTACGACCGTTTTCAAATCTTCCAGCATCTGTACCACTTTTATGTTAGCACCGCCATGTCTGGGGCCCTTCAGAGAACCTAATGCTGCTGCAATGGCAGAATATGTGTCAGTACCGGAGGACGATACCACATGGGTAGTGAAAGTGGAGTTATTGCCGCCGCCATGTTCAGCATGTAAAATTAAAGCAATATCCAGTACCCGTGCCTCCAACATGGTATATTTACAATCGGGGCGCAAAATATGCAGAATATTTTCCGCTGTAGACAGCTCTGCCATAGGGGAATGGATATAAAGGCTCTGCCCATCATGATAATGACGATATGCCTGATATCCATAAACAGACAACAGCGGGAACAATGCTATCAACTGCAAGCACTGCCGCAGGACATTTGGAATACTGATGTCACTGGCAAAATCATCATAGGAATACAGTGTCAAAACACTTCTCGCCAGTGTATTCATCATATCGCGACTGGGAGCTTTCATAATAATATCCCGCACAAAACTGGTAGGCAGGCTGCGGTAATTGGCAAGCAGCTGATTAAAATTCACCAATTGCTCTTGTGTGGGCAATTCGCCAAACAAAAGCAAATAGGTAGTTTCTTCAAAACCGAAACGATGGTCCTGCACACAGCCACGAATGATGTCCTCTACATTCACGCCGCGATAAAACAATTGACCCTCGCAAGGAACCTCTTCCCCATTTACTTTTTTGGTGGCACGCACCTCGGAGATTTCTGTCAAACCAGCCAGAACACCCTTACCATTTAAATCCCGGAGTCCACGCTTGACATCATATTTTCCATACAGCTCGGGGTCTATTTTTCCATTCTTTTGGCACAACTCTGCCAGCCGCTGGATTTCGGGAGTAATTTCTGAATATACATTTGCCATTGGATTTTCCGTCCTTTCTCATTTTCATTCAGGGCGCGACCCGGCATTTCCGATACTGTTGCCCTATTTTCCATACTGTTTTCTACTATTATTTTACAAGTATAGCACACTTTTCGGAAAAATCCCATGTATTTTTTGTGAATTTATATATGTGATAATCAAATTTCTAATTTTTTTGAACTACTTTCTAAAAAACAGGTATGAATTTCTATACAATTTATGCAAAAAACAATTATTTTTCCCGTTATTTTAGGTTTCTCAAAAGCAATACCCATTCTAAAAAAGCTGCTCTGCGGTATTAATACCGCAGAGCAGCTGAAAATATATACGTAAAAAGGAATCTGGAGAATTACTTCAACTTGTTCTGGACGACATTCTGAGCCCAATCCAAAGCCTTCTGTACGTCAGCATCCGTCAAAGACCCCTTTTTGAAGAAGGAGCTCTTCACTTCCAAGGTCAGCACATCTTCTACCATATGTACTCCATGGCCTTCCAATACGCTCTGAATATCTTTGAGCATATCCGGATTGCCATTCACCAGATAAAAAGCAACATTCTTCGTGCGGGTAGGATTTAAGTCGCTGCAGAAATGCTCCACAGGTCCAGGCAATTTACCAGAAGATTCTACACCAACAAAAACAACCTTTTCGCCCTCGCAAGGATATGCAGGGGGAATCTGGTCACATACGCACTGGAACACACGTCCAATTTCAGATGCGGCAGGCTGAACAATTCCATGTTTGGAAAAATGCAGAGATTTTGCTTTCATGTATGATTCCTCCAAAATTAAAAATAAGTGATTATTTTTTATTATAGCACGATTCTTTAAATAATTCTGTAATTTTTCAAGAATTGTTGTTCAAAATATCTCTATATATTTTGGAGTAAATCAATAAAATTTGTTTCCTATCCCTCTGATTTTCCTTAAAAACTTGTCAAAAGTTAAAAAATATCCCGGACAGCCTGACCACTTTGTGCAGAACGGAAGACCGCCTCCATCAATTTCATAACCCGCATGATTTGGTCATGACGAACCAGCTGCTCTTCCTCACCACGGCAGGCACGAATGACATTGCGATAGAAATCACGGACATCAGCATGAACTTCCGGCAGCGGGAAGGTATCGATGGTTTCATCTGTGCGGGGAGCCATGGTTTTGGTCAGACCAGCAGCCGTTACTACCGGCACGGCATCGCGGTTTTCCCAATTGGACACCATGACGATTTTGCCGCTGCAATCCCAATCATAAATCACTGCAGAGCCGTTTTCTCCTTGCATATACCACCGGGGCAGGCTGATAAAATTGCTGGTTCCCACTTCTACATGCACATCCAGATTTCCTTCAAAAGACAGCAAAATTTTGAATCCATCGTCCACTGCTTCGTTGGTGACATTGGACAGTCTTGCATAGACAGACAACAAAGGCTTATCCACCATCATCATAACTTGGTCCAGCAGATGTACACCCCAGTCCAGCACCATGCCGCCGCCATGCTCCTTCTGGTTGCGCCAATCGCCGGGAATGCCGCGGGAGCCATGGACACGTGACTCAATATTGAATACCCGTCCCAACGTGCCCTCATCATAGAGTTTCTTCATGGTGAGAAAATCCTCATCCCAACGGCGATTCTGGTGCACAGTGAAAATTACTCCGTACTTCTTGGAAGCCTCAATCATATCCTGCAGTTCTTCATGATTCAGGCATACCGGCTTTTCGCAAATCACATTTTTTCCATGCTTCATGCAGTCAATACAAACATCATGATGCAAATCATTGGGAATTGCTACTGTGACCACCTGTACTGCCGAATCATTGAGAAGCTCTTCCCGGGAGGCATAGGCATGGATTCCTGCCCGCTCTGCTGCTGCATTGCGCTCTGGCAAAATGTCATATACTCCGCACAGAGTTAGTTCCTCCATGGTTTTCAGCTGACGCGCATGCCAAGAGCCCATTCCGCCATATCCTATAATTGCTGCGCCAAATTTTTCGTTGCTCATTCTACTCCGTTCCTTTCTCACAAGAACCGGGGCCTGCGGTTTTACATCATTGTAAAAGCGCAAGCCCTCGTTCTTTTTCAATTGCTGCTTCGTGCAGGTGGTTTATGCCCACCACATATTGCTCATTTTGTCCTCGAAAGTCAAAACACCTTTCAGGAACTCCACAGCTTTGCACAGGCCCTCGTTCTGGCTCATCAGGCTGTCTTCGTGCTCGATGCTGATGGCATAGTCATAGCCCACCATACGCAGGGCGCTAATCATATCCTTCCAATAGAGTGTATCATTGCCATAACCACAGCTGCGGAAAATCCAGGAACGATGAATTTCATCGCCATAGGGATGGGTATCCAGTACACCATTGACAGCGGTATTATACTTGTCCACACGGGTATCCTTGGCGTGGAAATGAAAAATCGCGTTTTCCTTGCCCAGCTCGCGGATACAGGCTACCGGGTCCATTCCCTGCCAAATCAGATGGCTGGGGTCAAAGTTGGCGCCGATTTCCGGACCTACCGCATGACGCAGCTTCAGCAGAGAATGGGTGTTGTAAACGCAGAATCCGGGATGCAGCTCCAAAGCAATTTTGTTTACGCCGTGAGCCTTTGCAAACTCCACCATATCCTTCCAATAGGGAATCAGCACTTCGTTCCACTGCCATTCCAAAATTTGGGAGAAATCCTCCGGCCAGGGGCAGGTGACCCAGTTGGGATATTTGGAATTCTCGCTGTCACCCGGACAACCGGAAAATGTGTTAATTTGATGGATTCCAAGCTTTTCTGCCAGTAAGATTGTATCACGAATATCCTTGTCAAATGCAGCTGCAATTTCCTTGTTGGGATGCACCGGATTGCCGTGGCAGGACAGGGCGCTGATTTCCATATTATATTTGGCAATGGTATCTTTGAATTCCTGCAATTTTGCATCGTCATTCAGCAGAATAGCGGGGTTGGCATGGGCATTGCCCGGATAGCCGCCGCAGCCAATTTCTACCATCTGAATTCCAAGGCCGCTGAAGTATTTTAGTGCTTCGTCCAAAGAAAGATTTGCGACCAGATTAGTCAAAACTCCAAGTTTCATGATACTCGCTCCTTTTATTCCGATTCTGATTTTTAAAGTCCTAGTTTTTGAACCATATAAGCAAAGCTGTTTTTAGCATCCCGGACAGACTCAGCATCCGGGGCTTCATTTTCGATTTCTGCAATGACCCATTCCACTCCGATATCCCGGGCGGTCTCCACAATAGATTTCAAATCGTTGGCACCATCTCCAATGGAAGTCCCTTTTCCGTCCACACCGTCCTTCAGGTGAATCAGGCCTACACGGGTGCGATACCGGCGGAGAAATTCACAGGGGTTGTCTCCAGCATGGAACACCCAATAGGTATCTGGTTCCAGCAAACACCACTTGGCAATCTCGTCAATAGGACGGACATCGTCCAAGGGCTTAAATTCGTGGGCGTGGTTGTGATAGACCACCTTGATGCCATAGGGCGCAGCCTTTTCCTGTGCGGTTTTCATCACCCGCTCCAGCCGCTCCAAATCCTCTTTGGTTTCGGTGGGAGAATAGGAACAGCCGATAAAGGGAGTACCAAGCTCATGATGATAGGCGATAATCTCGTCGATGTCCTTTTCCATACGGTTGACATCTTCGTGACAGCTAACAGAAACCAGTCCCAGCTTTGCAAGGACATCCTTCATCTCGCTTGCGGTCACGCCAAAGGTACCGGCAAATTCTACGCCCTCATACCCAATTTCAGCGGCAATTTTGAGGGCTTCCAGCAGGCTTTCCCCGTCCTTAACCCGGTCTCGGAAGCTCCACATCTGAATGGCTTTTTTCATTTGGCATTCCTCCTGAATGTAACGGGATTAGTCAAAATAGATTGGCTTGCCCTCTGCCGCAGACTTATAAATGGCTTCCAAAATCTTGGTTACCACAATAGCCTGCTCTGGCTTTACCACCACTTCGGTGTCGTTCTTCACCGCATCAATCCACATACGGGCTTCGATATCCTGGGGTTCTGCTGCGCCGCCGTCAAAGAAGGCTACGCCGCCAGCTGCTAAATCCACCTTTTCCACAACCTGCTTGCCGTACTTCACTTTGTTAATACGCAGGCCATCCTTCATATCTGCACCAGCCTTTACGCCACACAGGGAGGTCTTGGCCTCGTCCACATCCAGACTGTTCAGGGCCCAGGAAGCTTCCAGATTGATGGTTGCGCCGTTCTTCATAACGATATAACCGAAAGCGGAGTCTTCCACAGTGAACTCCTCGGGGTTCCAGTCGCCCCAGGCATTGCCGGTTTCGGTCTGGTTTCCCAGCTTCTTATATACGCTGCCCACCACCATTTTGGGCTCGTAGTTATTCATCATCCAAAGGGTCAAATCCAATGCATGGGTACCGATATCGATGAGGGGACCGCCGCCCTGCTCTTCTTCGTTCAGGAACACGCCCCAAGTGGGAACAGCTCTTCTGCGGATGGCGTGGGCCTTGCCATAATAAATTTCGCCCAGTTCATCGTTGTCGCAGGCTCTCTTCAGATACCAAGAGTCAGCACGATAACGGTTCTGATAGCCGATGGTGAGCTTCTTGCCGGTGCGGTTGGCGGCGTCAATCATCTTCTGGGCTTCTGCGGTGTTGATAGCCATGGGCTTTTCACACATAACATGCTTGCCAGCTTCCAGCGCATCCACAGTGATAAAGCTGTGTTCGCGGTTGGGCGTCAGCACATGTACCACATCGATGGTCTCGTCCTTGAGCAGCTCTTTGTAGTCCACATAGACCTTTGCGCCCTCAACGCCGAACTGCTTTGCTGCCTTTTCTGCGCGCTCTACAATAATGTCGCAGAAAGCTACCATTTCCACATCCGGCAACTTGCTCAATGCAGGCATGTGTTTGTTGTTGGCGATTCCTCCGCAGCCGATAATACCAATTCTTACCTTATCCATGCTGATTTCTCCTTTAATATAAACTTGATATCTTTCAAGAGGATTTCTCCTCTGGACTTCCATATAAAAAATTTTACCTTTTTCTCCTACCTGTAGACTCCCGCAGCACCAATTCGTGGGGAAGCAGGACAAGTCTGGAAGGAGCTTCAAGATTTTCTATCTTTTCTGCCAGCAAAGCAACGGCTGCTGCCCCTATTTTCTTTCTTGGCTGAGAAACGGTACTGATAGTCGGTGTGACAATCTGGCTCATAGTCGTATTATCAAACCCCAGCACATCCACCTCTTGGCCGGGCATGATTCCTCTGGACAATAATTCTTTTACCACACCGGCAGCAAGCTCGTCCGAAACGGCGAAAATAGCGTCAGGCGGCTCTGAAAGGTCCATCAGCTTTCGACAGGCTCCCATGCCGGCCCGATAGGTATATTCATAGTGGTTAATTATGTATTCTTTTCGAATTTGGATTCCTCTCTGCATCAAAGCCTGACAATAACCTTCTGTACGCAGACGGGCTGAATAGACTTCTTCATTGGAAATAATGGCAATTCGTCGCCGCCCTCCCTCAGTCAGAGCCATGACAGCATCGTATCCCGCTTTTCGATTATCAATGCCTACAGCCGAAAGCGGCGTCCCTTCACTCCATTCGCTGCACATTACCAGTGGATATTCCTTGCCTTGCTGTTCCAATTCTTCGGCTCCAAGTGTACTGCCCAGCAGAATAATTCCATCCACACTTCTGTTTGGCAGCATCTCCAGGTACCCTTTCTCAATTTCCCTGTTGTTATGGGTAGCTGAAATAATAACCTGTAGGCCTCGTTTTCCCGCTTCCGTTTCCATTCCACGAATTACACCAGAAAGGAATTGGTTGGATAATGAAGGCATTAAAACCAGAATCCTCCCTGTATTTTTCCGACGGAGATTTCGGCCCAAAATATTGGGGGTATATCCCAAATCTTCAATTACCTTTGCCACATGTATACGGGTTTTTTCGGATACATTTTTGTCATGATTCAGCACACGGGAAACTGTTGCAACCGATACTTGAGCTGCCTTTGCCACCTCTTTAATGGTTATCATATCTGCACCTCCATGTAATCGATTACAATGACTATTATACAAACATCTTTTTGAAATACAAGTTGTAATTTTGACGGTTTTACAATCTTTTGTTTGTGCATTTTTCTCGGGTTATTTTGGTTTTTTATTACTATAAGCTTTTTGAAGTACTCTCTTGAAAAAAATAAATTTCTTTTGTTTGCTTTACCAATTTTCACCCATTTTTCACTTGTGGAATTATTGATGGTTTTCCCTGCGATATAATAGGTCAATAAGTGTCGAAAATTAGAGGCTGCCGTTTTTTGTCTTTGCTTGCAGCCTGTCACCCCACTGCTATTCTTTTAAGGAGATGAATCTGTTGAGCGAGATGCCCAAAAAGAATCCCCAGGAAAATGATTACCAACAGGACAATGTGGTGGATATTTCTTCTTCGTCCAAAAAGAAAACATCAAAAAAACGTTTGGCGGTAAATATTGGCATCACTTTTCTTAGTGTATTGTTTATAGTAGCCGGTTCAGCCGCTCTGTATGCCAATTCCCTTTTGTCCAAATATCAATATGTGGAGGAAGAACCCTCTGTTTCCAAAACTCCCATTGGTACGGTCAATACACCTACAGAAGAAATGGGCGAGGCCGAGATGGTTGACGGTATGTATCATGACGATATGGTTACCAATATTCTTCTTTTGGGTGTGGATGACTATACGCCCAATGACCCTGGGCGCAGTGATTCCATGCTGATGGTTTCTTTGGACCGGAGACATAAAAAATTAAAGCTGACCTCTTTTATGCGCGATACCTTTGTGTCCATCCCCGGCTATCAGTACTATAAACTGAATACGGGTTACTTTTTGGGCGGCGCGCCGTTACAGGTAAAAACCATTGAAAAAAACTTTCAGGTTGATATTGACCGGTATGTGATTATTGATTTTGAAGCATTTCCTAAAATTATTGATGCATTGGGTGGCATTACCGTTACGCTGAGTGCAGCGGAAGCTGAAGAAATGAACCGTAAATCCGGTGAAACTGGTGCAGTGGAAGGCGTAAATGATTTGAGTGGCGCACAGGCCCGATATTATTCCCGTATTCGCAACTGTAAGTATACGGACCCTGATACGGGTGATGTTTATTATGACGATTACGGACGGATTCGCCGGCAGCAGCGGGTTATGGATATTTTGGTTGAAAACTTTAAGGATGTGGATGCCGGAAAAATTTTGACACTGGCCAACGAAATTGTCCCTTATCTGATTAGTAATATCAGCCCGGATGAAATGCTGACATTGGCAACCGATGCTCTAACTTATATGAGTTATCCCATTGAAACCTGTCAGATGCCTAACAACGAGCTGCATTATGGTGATACTCTTTACTTATCTTATATTGATGGACCTTATAGCGTTTTGGTCCCTGACACCCTGGAAGATAATGTACTCTTCCTGAACCGCTTTATTTATGAAGATTCCTTCCCAGAACTGGCAGAATTTAAATTGCCTAGTGAGCAAACTACCTCTTCTGAAGCGGAATAAATATATTAATGCATATAAAAAGAGGCCCGGAGAAATCCTCCGAGTCTCTTTTATTGTTGAGGGTGATTTAAACTGAATTTTGAGTATATTTTTATTACTCTTTTTTAGTTGGCCATTGAAACCATCCTATGTTCTCCTACCTTTTTAGACAATTTATGAATAAATTGCTGAAAATTTGAAAATAAAAATTGGTAAAATCATATATTGCCGATTTGTCTGCTACCACGTATACTTTTAAGTAAGGAAACCCGGCATGGAGCGCTACTGTTGGAACGCCCCTTGCCGGGATGTTCGTTTTTCCATTGAAGAAAGGAACGAACAGAATTTTTGGAAGCGCTTTGGGCGCTGGAAAGGAATGGTATTTTACATGGCAGAAAAAGTCAAAAACGTGATTCACCCAAAAGGTGACTTCTTCGATTTGAAGAGAAATCACACCAACGTGCGCACCGAAATTGTAGCCGGTTTAACAACCTTCTTTACAATGGCGTACATCATCTTTGTTAACCCGCAGGTGTTGGGAGACGCTGGTATGGATACCGGCGCAGTTATGTTGGCAACCTGTATTTCCGCAGCTATTGGCACTGTACTGATTGGTCTTTTGTCTAACTATCCTCTGGCGCAGGCTCCTGGAATGGGATTGAACGCATTTTTTGCCTATACAATTTGTGGCCAGTTTGGATACAGCTGGCAGGCAGGTTTGGCCGCCGTGTTTATTTCCGGCGTTCTCTTCATTATTCTCACAGCCACTGGTGCACGTGAGGCTATTGTCAATGCAATTCCCCTTCCCATAAAAAAAGCTATCAGCGGTGGTATTGGCCTGTTTATCGCAATTGTTGCCCTTAAGAGTGCCGGTATTGTTGTTGGAAGCGAAAGCACACTGGTAACTCTTGGTGATTTTAGCAATCCTGTTGTGCTGCTGAGCATTATTGGATTGATTATTACCATCCTGCTGGTCGTCTGGAATGTGAAAGGCGGACTGTTTATCAGCATCCTCTTGACTTCTGTTGTTGGCGCCTTTATGCAGTATGTTCTTCACCTTCCTATCGGTTTACCCGAAACGGTTTCGCTCGGAAGCTTCCCTTCACTTGCTCCTACTTTTGGAAAATTCCTTGAAGGCTTTGGCGAACTGCTCAATCTGGAGCAGGGGGTTGGTGTCGCCATTTTCTCTTTAATTTCCGTTTTGATTTCCCTGACTATGGTGGACATGTTTGACACAGTTGGCACCCTGTATGGTACTGCTGGCAAAGCTGGTTTCTTAACCAAAGATGGTAAACTGCCTAACGCTGGACGTGCAATGCTGGCAGATGCTATTGCAACTTCTACCGGTTCTGTAATGGGTACTTCCACTGTTACAACTTTTGTAGAATCCAGCGCCGGTATTTCTGCCGGTGGCCGCACTGGTTTGACAAGTTTGACTGCTGCTGCATGCTTTGTAATTGCCATTTTCCTCTCTCCTTTCCTGGGCTTTATTCCCAGCGCTGCAACCTCTCCGGTTTTGGTTGTGGTTGGCGTTATGATGATGGCTGGCGTTCGCGATGTGGATTGGAATGATATGGAAATTGCTATTCCTGCTTTCCTGACAATTGCCATGATGCCTTTTGCAT
The DNA here is from genome assembly GCA_019418545.1 of Clostridiales bacterium. Taxonomy (GTDB): domain Bacteria; phylum Bacillota; class Clostridia; order Oscillospirales; family Acutalibacteraceae; genus Heritagella_A. The sequence goes on from DYBQ01000002.1 coordinate 164,844, forward strand.
ACAGCATTTCTGAAGGCATTGCTTTTGGCTGCATTAGCTATACCATTATTAAAGTATGCCGTGGAAAGTTTAAGGAAGTCCATCCTGTTATGTATGCAATTTCCCTTTTATTCATCATTCGATATATCATATTAATCGTAAATGCTGGATAATATCGCCTAATTGTACCCCCGGACAATCATCATACTGACGATTGTCCGGGGATTTTTTATGATTCACTTTTGGTTATGATGCAGGAGGCTTGTATGAAAAGCCGAGTTATTTTTCTTTCTCAATTGATAGCTTTTTCTCTAACCGCAGTCTCGCTGGTGCTCTATTTCTTTCTACCAAAACAAATTCCTGCTTTTTGGAGCCCTGATTTTTTAATATTTGTTCCACGTGAGTTTGTTTTTATAATTCCACTCATTGCAATCCTACTTTCTGTCTTTCTCCATCCCATTTTATTGCTATATTGCAAAAGTCGCCCTAGCCGCCTTTTGGCCCGGATAATCCCTGCTAATTTGGTTGCTGTTCTGACATTTTTTCATCTATGGATACTCTTATGGATTTTTATTCCCAACATTCCCATATTTGCTCCTTTACCTATTTTTTCTTTTTGTTTTATTGTGATTCTTTTTAATGTCGGAGTCATTTACCGCTATCGCTATAAATAATCAAAACAAAATCCCCCCATCCAATTTGGATGGGGGGATTTTGTTTTTCAGGGTTATCTAAAACAATGTCTTAAAAGAGAAGACACTTATGATTGTAAATCACTTGCACAGACGACGACGGAAGAGGTATACGCCAGCACCTGCAACTGTCATCATAACTGCCAGCAACAGGATGGGAGTTACATCATCAGCAGTGGTAGGAGTTTCTTCCTGGGTGCCTTCTGCCGGTTTTTCATTGTTCCCATTCTCGCCTTCGTTGTCAGAAGAGCCAGTGTCAGAGGTGTTTCCACTATTTCCAGTGTCCCCTGTATCCTCGTTATTTCCACCTTCGTCTTCCTTCAGTTCCAGACTCTCTATTGCATTTTCAAGCTTCTCGACAGCTGTATCTACCTGATTCTGCTCGTCTTCGCTCAGGCTTTCATCTGCCAGCACTATATTTGCGCTGCGCAATGCTGCCTTCAGAACATTTACACTTTCTACTGTGTACTTAGACAAATCCATACTTTCTGCCTTGTTCACCAAGTCTTCCAGTATGCTCTTGTCTGCCTTATACTTCTGCATCAGGATTGCATTCAACAGTTCATCTGCTACCGGCTGAATGTCGCTTTCCATTGCATCTCCGTCTTCCGCTACCTTCTTTGCGGCTTCCAGAGCATCCACCAGTTTCTGCCAGTTGTCCTGTACATACTTATCCTGATTCGGAATCATGCTTTCTGCCTTTGCTATCAGCATTTCCAGATTGGTCTTGTCGCCCTGAACCAGGCCCAAGCCCCAAATGCCTTCCAGCAAATCATTCCATGCTGCATCTACTTCTTCCTGAGTAGCTGTACTATTCTCCAGAACTTCAGCTGCCTTAGCCAGTGCATCTTCAAAGAACTTCTTGGCACTGTCGGTTACACCTTCGGTGCTCAGAGTCTTTGCATAATCATAGGTCTTCTGCAGCAGGGTCTTGTTCGGGCGAGCCACAATTACTTTAGCAGTTCCAATGCAATCAGGATTTTCATTAGAGGTTGCGGTTACAATCATTTCTGTTGCGGTCTCATCTGTACCCAGGAACAATTGACCATTAGTAATCATAGTTCCATCGCTGGTATTTCCGGAAATGCTCCAAGTAACAGTCTCGTCCTCGGCGCCTTCCACAATTGCGGTAAACTGGCCCTTTTGACCAGGATTCGGGTCTACTACCAGTTCAGCCGGGTCGATGGTTACTGTAATATCAGGTTCTACCACTTCATCAGTAACTGTAACAGTAGCAGTTGCAGATTTTTCTTCATCCAACTTGGAGGTTGCGGTTACGGTCAAGGTCTTGGCTGTTTCATTCACGGAAATGCGCAGAGTACCATCGGCCTTGATTACGGTGTTCTCATGCTCGTTGCCTTCCACGGTCCAGGTAACTGCCTGGGTCGGGTCGCCTTCACCAGCTACGACTGCTGTAAACTTCTGAGTTGCGCCCTTACCCAGTTCAATGCTCTCGGGGTCAACGGTCACGCTGGTTACAGTTGCGCCACTGTTTTCCACCAGACCACGTACGGAAGCATCCAAAGCAATCTCAGCTTTTTCTACCTGCAAACGGTCTACATCGCCGGATTTTATCATTTCTCTTGCTGCTTCCACTTGCTCCATAAACCGGCTATAGCTGGAAGCAGTGTAGTTTTCTTCTGCGTATTGAGCAGCATATTCTTCTGCCAGTTCGCCCAGACGCTGTGTGTTAGCCTTTCCACGAAGGTTTGCATATGCTTCCGCCAAGGTAGCACGAGCTGCTTCTGCAGTTGCAGTGTCTACACCAGCTTCAACTGCTTTTGCTGCGGTCAGTGCCTCTTCAAAGGCCGGCCAAGTTGCAGAAGTGCAGTCTTCTTCGGTGTTTACTTCACAACGGTCAATCAGCTCCTGCAAGCCACTCAGGTCTGCTGTCAGAGTCATCGGGTCGTCATATTCGATAGCAAAGCGCTCAGAAGTAGGTCTTCCGGATACATTAACCTCATAGTACACTGTGCCGCCGGCAGTATTTAACGGTACACCAGAAATTGTTACTGTACCATCTGCTGCACGATTAGAATGCAGAATGGGGTTATTGGAATCTGCAGAGTCATAAACTGTAACTTCTGCATTTTCGGGCAGGTCAGTCAAAGTCAAAACGCCGTAACGCTGACGAGCAGTACCATATTGGCTGCTGGGATTTACAACTTCAGTCAACTGGAAGCCACGGACAGAGCCCTTTAGTTCTTCTGTAGGCTTGCTGATGGCATCTCCGGTTTCAGGTGCGTACTCCACGCTGTAACGGGCGCTGTGGAGAACTTCTCCGCCGGATTCGTCCAAAATCTCGTAGAAGAGACGTCCACCTTCAGGATTCAAATCCAGATTTTCAAATTCTGCAATACCTACCGAACGCTGTTTGTAGGATTCATCGGGCTGAGTTGCCTTTACCTGTGCAATTGGTTCTTCAGCGGTCAGGCTGTCATACAGCTTAACCACACCGGTATTCTCACTGAAGACACCATTCTTATCGCCATAGGAGCCGGAGGTATACAGCATACCAACGTTATCCACTACTACGGTATCGGTAGCGCCTTCATTATTATGGACGGTTACATTGCGGGCAAGCGGTACAGACGGTGCGGCTACGGACAGAACACCCGGCTCTTCGTATACCTGGAATTCATAGATACGGATTGCACCCCATGCACTGTTGTCACTATCTGTAACATTCAACTTAATATAACGGGCATAAATAGGCTCAGACAGATTGCGGTCCGTTATATTCTGTTTGTTGCCAGTTACGGAATCCACTTTGGTAAATTCCATATTCTTCACTCTGGTTCTGCTTGCTTCGTCATCACCAGTCAGTAACGGTTGTCCATCATCGGGAGCATACTGGAAGTCAAAGTCGACGGTGTTCATATCCACACCTTCGCCAGCACCACGGGCATTCGCATGATAAACAACCCATCTGGAAATTTCTTTTTCTTCTCCCAAATCAATAACTGCATAGCCAGTGGGGGCAGTGGAGCACCACTTACTGTTGGAGATAACGCCGTCATTGATTTTGTCAACCGGGCCATCGGCCACGCAGCCAACACTGGAGACAACAGGCTGACCTAAGGCCAAGTTTTCACCCATTGCAGGAATATGGTCAAAAGAGTCAGCAGGAACATCCGGCCAAGCAATTGAGAATGTAGTGGTAGAACCTGCTACACCATTCTCTGTATAAGGAGTAATCTCAAAAGTAGCGGCTGCTTCATCGCCCAAGCGGTTGTACTCGCCCAGATAGAAAGCATCGCTGGGAGTTGCGCCTACAAATTCACGAGTGCCATCGGGATGTACTCTGTGAATCATGTACAGGAAAGCATCATCAGCAGCTTCCCAGTAAATACGGGCCTGCAGGGTCTCATCATCAGGATAAATGACTTCATCCAGCGTAATATCATTTACAGTTGCTGGAGCAGATTTATCTGTGGTAAATGCCATACGGCCTACATTCATGGAGTAGTCTGTAACACCCTCGGGAGCATTGAACCGCAGGGAAATAGCGATGGCGCGCTTACCAGCATCACCAGACAAATCTACAGTTGCGGTGTTCCATTCGCCGTCAGAAGTTACTTCTACCGGATAGAATTTGAAATTCTCATCAGAATAATCATCGCCAAAGCACAGACCCAGTTCCATATCTACACCGGCAACAGGAGTCTTGTACACAATTTCAAATTCGGTGCTGTCAGTAATATCCAGCTGTGCGCTATACAGCTTGATGTGGTTGGACTTGTCAGCGTCCATATTGCCATACACCTTCATAGAGGTGCCGCCCCACCATGCATCGTCAAAGTCGATTTTGGCAGAGAGCTTCTGGCCTTCGGAATCGATAATCCAACGCCAAGTGGGCAGAACATCCGTCAGAGAACGGTTATACCAGCCATCTTCCTTACCGGTTACTTCGCCATTCTCATAGAACTTATAACCATTACCGGTTGTAAAGTTCGTGACAAAATCAGTTCCGAGGACAGGAGTCTGGTCGGCAATCAGGCTTGCAAAGCCGCAGAACTCATCGGTCGGACGATAAGTAGACGATGGGTCAAATGTAGGACCTACCCACAGCTTGGAGTCCTGTACATTAATGAAATCATCAGAACTGGAAGCCTGTGTAAGTGTAACGGTCGGAGCCAAAATACCCAAGGAAATCTTCAGCATCCCATTTTCATCCAGACGGGTGTGATAATCTCCGCCCTTGGTGCTGGCCAAACCAGACATAGGCCAGTATTCCCAAGTAGAGTGGATATTCCACTGGCTGACACCAGTTTCTTGTGCTGCTGCAATCGAAGTATTAACGCTGGACTCGCTGCTTCCGCTCATATCCAGCCACCACTCGTCGGTAATCCGAGTGTCGCCTCTTTGCATCCAGCTGTTAATGCTGCTGGAATTAACAGAGCCAGAGCCATTATACCAAGAGATTGTAAAATCGTCCGGCTTGTTACGCTGAATATATGCCAGGAAATCAGAGAAACCGGCAATACCGGTACCAGATTCGGCATTGAAAATATATCCGTCAAATCCGTAATACTGGGCAATTTCAATCAGCTTGTCTGCTGCAATATAATTGCCATTTTCATCTTTTTCCAGCATTTCAGAAACAAACTGATTACCATATGCACCATCGCCCCAAGGCAGGAAAATTGTTCCGGTAATGCGGGAACCATTGCGGTGTGCAGAGTCAATCAGTTCGGGAGAAGGAATTGCAATAGGACCTTCTCCAGAGGAGCCGCCCCAAAAGTTAAAGGTATCAACATATTGGAAATAGTTGAATGCATAGACAAAATCACCATCGCCGCCCTGAGACGGAGCCTCACTGGCACGGGCATTTGCCATAGCTAGTGGCATAACAGTTGCATCCCGGGATGCCAAGGGATTTACATTTGGTCCCATCCAGCGGTCACGCAGTTCAATAGAACCACGATTATAGCGGGCATCCGGGTCATTATCTGGGCTCCACTTTTTGAGTTCGTCAATCTGGAAGCAGGAGCCATAGGGTTGCAAACTCTCGTTCTGATAGTAGAACTGGTTAGAAACCGGCAACGGCTCTGGCCAATAGCCCAAGGTGGCCCCAGCAGCAGAAGCAATTGGTGCACCCGCTGTGGCAAAAGTGCTCACAGTCAGTGCTCCTGCCAACAAGCAGGCAAGGATGCGCTTTTTCATGTGTTTCATCTTTCCACTTTCCTTTCTTAAACTAACATTTTGGGGAAGAATTTTTAAAAAATTCTTTAGAAAGAAACTTTAAAAACACAAATTAAAATTTCTCACTTACTCCTTGTTTACATTTAAACACAAGTAATTTGAAAAAACTATATAAAAAACTATATTTGTTAGTAAACAAACATTATATTTTTAACAAATATCTACTATTTTCACAAAATCTCATTCTAATTTTTATCAATATTTCAAATTGATTTTTTCATAAAAATACGGCTGCCCTTGTGGACAGCCGTATTTTAAACTATTGCTATACTAACTCTACTTTTACTTGCACAGACGGCGGCGGAACAGGTATACGCCTGCAGCTGCCACTGTTGCCAGCATTGCCATCAGCAGAACAGGGGTCATATCGCCGGTTGCGGCGGGGTCGTTCTTGTCGCTGTTGGGCTTGCTGGTGTTGTCACCGGAAGAGGTGTTACCTTCATCCTTGCCACCATTGGGCTTGGAGGTATCATCCTGATTGGAGCCATCGTCGGGATTTGTTGTGTCGTCCTTCGCGCTCAGGTTCTCAATTGCTGCATTGAGCTCGGATACTGCATTATCAACCACTGCCTGGTCGTCTTCGCTCAGGCTCTCGTCTGCCAGAACAGCATTGGCAGCCTTGAAAGCAGCCTTAAACACAGCAACGCTCTCCGCGGTGTACTTGCTCAAATCGATTGACTCGGCCTTGTTAATCAAATCTTCCAGGTTGGACTTGTCAGCCTTGAAGCGCTGAGCCAGGATTGCTTCCAGCAGGGCATCTGCTACAGGCTGGATATCCTCTTCCAGTGCGTCGCCGTTGTCCATCATGGCCTTTGCCTCTTCCAGGGCATCCACCAGCTGCTGCCAGTTGTCCTGTACATACTTATCCTGATTCGGAATCATAGCCTCTGCCTTCACAATCAGCTGCTCAAGCAAAGTCTTGTCGCCCTGGGTAATGCCCAGACCCCAGATGCCTTCCAGCAGGTTGTTCCAAGCGGTGTCTACTTCTTCCTGCGTTGCGGCTGCATTATTCAGAACAGCCTCAGCTTCTGCCAGTACCTTCTCAAAGTATGCCTTTGCACTGTCGGTCACACCTTCGGTGCTCAGACCCTTTGCATAATCATAGGTCTTCTGCAGCAGAGTCATGTTTGCGCGGTCAACGATGACTTTTGCGGTGCCGAAGCAATCCGGATTCTCCACAGAAGTGGCGGTTACGGTCATTTCGGTTGCGGTTTCATCGGTGCCCAGGAACAGCTGACCATTGGTAATCAGAGTCTCTTCGCTGCTGTTGCCGCTGATGGTCCACACTACATCCTGGTTGTCGGTGCCTTCCACCAAAGCGGTGAACTGGCCCTTCTGGCCCGGGTTAGCGTCTACCTTCAGCTCTTCGGGAGTGATGGTAACAGTGATATCGGGTTCGACGATTTCGTCGGTTACGGTAACAGTTGCGGTTGCGGACTTGCTTTCGTCCAGCTTGGAGGTTGCGGTTACGGTCAGGGTCTTGGCGGTCTCATTCACGGAAATACGCAGGGTACCGTCAGCCTTGATTACAGTGTTCTCGTGCTCGTTGCCTTCCAGAGTCCAGGTAACTGCCTGGGTCGGGTCGCCTTCGCCGGTTACGGTTGCGGTGAACTTCTGAGTTGCGCCCTTGCCCAGCTCAGCGCTGTCGGGGTCAACTGTCACGCCGGTTACAGTTGCGCCGGTGTTCTCTACCAGACCACGGACAGATGCTTCCAGAGCAATTCGGGCCTGCTCTACTTCAAACTCGTTGCAATCGCCGCTCTTAATCATGGCGTTGCACTTATCCAGTTCTTCTTTGAATGCCTGATAGCTGGTTGCGGTGTAGTTGTTCTCCTCATACTTGGCTGCAAAATCGGCAGTCAGTTCAGCCAGACGCTGGGTATCAGCCTTGCCGCGCAAATCTGCATATGCCTTTGCCAGAGCGGCGCGAGCTGCTTCTGCGGTAGCGGTGTCAGCACCCTCTTCCACTGCCTTGGCAGCAGTCAGAGCCTCGTTGAAGGCCGGCCAGGTTGCGCTGGTGGAGTCAGCTTCGGTATAAATGCTGCATCTGTCAATCAGCTCATTCAGACCGCTCAAATCTGCGGTAATGCTCATCGGGTCACCGTACTCTACAGCAAAACGGTCAGAGGTCGGACGACCGGAAACGTTCACTTCATAATAGATGTTACCACCGGCAGTGTTCAGAGGAACGCCGGCAACCTTGGCGGTGCCATTAACAGCAGGATTGGAATACAGAATGGGATGGTCTGCATCTTCGGTTGCATAAACGGTTACTTCTGCGCCCTCGGGCAAATCTGTAAAGGTCAGAACGCCATAGCGCTGACGAGCGGTACCATACTGATTGGAGGGGTTCACAACTTCCGTCAGCTGGAAGCCGCGGACAGAGCCCTTCAAGTCGGTGGTCGGCTCAGCAATCGCTTCACCGGTTTCGGGAGCGTATTCCACGCTGTAACGGGCACTGTGGAGGATTTCTCCGCCGGATTCGTCCAGAATCTCATAGAACAGACGGCCGCCTTCGGCGTTCAAATCCAGATTCTCGAACTTTGCAATACCCATCTGACGCTGTTTGTAGGACTCATTGGGCTGGGTAGCCTTTACCTGTGCAATGGGCTCTTCAGCATCCAGGCTGTCATACAGCTTAACAACACCGGTATTCTCACTGATAACACCGTTGCCTTCGCCGTAAGTACCGGAAGTGTACAGCATGCCAACGTTGTCCACTACCACGGTATCGGCAGCGCCTTCGTTGTTATGAACGGTCACGCTGCGGGCCAGCGGCACGGAAGGAGCAGACACGGACAGAACGCCGGGATTCTCATATACTTCGAACTCATAAACGCGGATTGCATGCCATGCACTGTTGTCACTCTTGGTAACATTCAGCTTGACATAACGGGCCTTGATAGGCTCGGACAGGTTACGGTCGGTAACATTCTGCTTGTTGCCGGTAACAGAGTCCACCTTGGTAAACTGCATTGCCTGAACTCTGGCCTTGCTATCTGCATCATCACCAGTCAGCAGGGGCTTGCCATCGTCAGGAGCATACTGGAAGTCAAAGTCAACGGTATTCATATCGACGCTTTCACCGGCACCGCGGCAGTTTGCGTGATAGACAACCCATCTCTGAATATCTTTTTCTTCGCCCAAATCGATGACTGCATAGCCGCGGCCGGTAACATCGCACCACTTACTGTTGGGGATAACACCGTCGTTAATCTTATCAACAGTAACGTCGTCTCTGTAACCGCTGGCAACTACGGGCTGCTTTAGAGCCAGGTTTTCGCCCATTTCAGGGATGCGGTCGAAGGAGTTTTCGGGCATGTTTTTCCATGCAATGGAGAAGGAGGTTGCGGAACCCTTTACGCCATTCTCGGTGTAAGGAGTGATTTCGAAAGTAGCGGCTTCTTCATCGTCAATGCGCTCGAACTTGCCCAGATACAGAGCATCGCTGGGGGTTGCGCCTACGAACTCACGAGTTCCGTCGGGCAGTACACGATGAATCATGTACATAAAGGCATTGTCAGCCTTCTCCCAGTAAACGCGAGCTTCCAGCTGAGTATCGGTGGGATAAATCACTTCATCCAGGGTTACGCTGGAAACAGTTGCCGGAGCTTCATCGTTGGTGGTGAATGCCATACGGCCAACGTTCATGGCGTAATCGGTAACACCTTCGGGAGCAGTGTAACGCAGGGAGATTGCAATGGCACGCTTGCCTGCATCGCCGGACAAATCCACAGTTGCGGTGTTCCAGCCTTCGCCTGCGGTGGTCTCGATGGGATAGAACTTGAAGTTCTCGTCGGAATAGTCATCACCATAGCACAGGCCCAGTTCCACGTTCACGCCGTCCTTGGGAGCCTTGTAGGTGATGCTGAACTTGCTGGTCTCGGTGATGTCCAGCTGTGCGCTGTACAGTTTGATGTGGTTGGACTTGTTAGCGTCCATGCTGCCGTACACCTTCATGGAGGTGCCGCCCCACCATGCATCGTCAAAGTCGATTTTGGCGGAGAGCTTCTGGCCTTCGGACTCGATAATCCAGCGCCAGGTGGGCAGAACGTCGGTCAGGGAGCGGTTGTACCAGCCATCTTCCTTGCCGGTCACTTCGCCGTTCTCATAGAACTTGTAGCCGTTACCAGTGGTGAAGTTGGTAACAAAGTCGGTGCCGATGACAGGAGTCTTGTCGGCTACCAGACTTGCGAAGCCGCAGAATTCATTGCTGGGACGGTCTGTAGAGGTGGGGTCGAAAGAGGGGCCAACCCACAGTTTCTGGTCCTGCACGTTAATGAAATCGTCAGAGCTGTTAGCCTGCTGCAAAGAAGCAGTGGGGCCCAAAATGCCCAGAGAGCACTTCAGCATGCCGTTTGCGTCCAGACGGGTCTGATAGCTTCCGCCCTTTGCAGAACTGGTCATAGGCCAGTTCTCCCAAGTGGAGTGGATATTCCAGGGGTCAACGCCCATTTCCTGAGCTGCTGCAATGGTACCATCCATATAGCCGCCGCCGCTCATATCCAGCCACCATTCATCGGTAACGCGATTTTCGCCGTCCTGCATCCAGGACTTGATGCTGCCGGTACTCAGAGTACCGGAGCCGTTGTACCAGGTAATGGTGAAGTTGTCGGGCTTCTTTCTCTGGATGTACTCCAGGAACTCTTTGAAGCCGGAAACGCCGGTACCGGACTCGGCGTTGAAGATATAGCCGTCGAAGCCATAGTACTGGGCAATTTCAATCAGCTTATCAGCTGCAATGTAATTGCCGTTTGCGTCTTTTTCCAGCATCTCAGTAACAAACTGATTACCATATGCACCATCGCCCCAAGGCAGGAAAATGGTACCGGTTGCGGGAACGCCATTACGGTGTGCAGAGTCGATTACTTCGGGAGAAGGAATGGCAATCGGGCCTTCAGAAGAAGAGCCACCCCAGAAGTTAAAGGTATCTACATATTGGAAGTTATTAAATGCGTAGACGAAATCGTCATCTCCGCCCTGAGAAGGTGCTTCACTGGCACGGGCATTGGACATAGCCAAAGGCATAACCTTCGCATCGCGGGAAGCCAGCGGATTTACGTTGGGACCCATCCAACGGTCGCGCAATTCGATTGCACCGCGATTGTAACGGGCATCCGGGTCGTTATCCGGGCTCCATTTTTTCAGTTCGTCAATCTGGAAGCAAGAGCCATAAGGCTGCAGGCTTTCATTCTGATAGTACCACTGGTTACCTACCGGAAGGGGCTCTGGCCAGTAACCCAGAGTAGCTCCAGCTGCAGATGCAATCGGGGCACCTGCTGTAGCAAAAGAGCTCACAGTCAACGCTCCTGCCAACAAACAGGCGAGGATGCGCTTTTTCATGTGTTTCATCTTTTCACTTTCCTTTCTCAAACAAAATTACACACCAAAAATGCATAGTCTAGATTTTCCATTTGACATGTTAATCTAAAGGAAATTCTAGACCCCACATTTTCTTTATTTTTTATTTAATCACACGCAAAAGCAAAAAACTATATAAAAAAACATATTTAATAGTAAAAAACATTATATTTCAACAAATACGTTTATTTTGCCAAATACATGTATATAATTTTGTGCAATCTAAATATTATTTGAAAATTAAAAGGGTTTTGGAAGCTATTTCTTCCAAAACCCTTTACCGATAATGCGATTTTCCCTGCTGCAGTTATCCTAATCACCTAGAATGACATCAGGAAACTACCTGGCACTTTTTTAATGTGATATTCAGAGTATTTCCTTCACAAACACCTGTTATAGTAACTTTGTCCCCAGCTTTGAGTGAAGCAATGCTATCTTCTTGTGACTTTTCAAAATAGCACTGCACACTGATAACCGCATACTCATCTTCTTCGTTTTCAAGAGTAATGTAAGCATCGTCCAAAATATCCGTTCCGATGCTTCCAACAGTCCCCGTTACTTGCAGTTCTTTCCCTTTATACTGCTTATCTGCTGCCACACCATTTTCATCATAAGCTTCTAACAGCTCTTGAGCGGTTACCTTAATGACCTCTTCCGCCGGCTCTTCTTTTTCGGCATTGGTATCATCTGTAGAAACACCTGACGTTTGGACAGAATCCTTTCCCTCCTGGTTTCCTCCCGTAGAAGCCCCTACAATCCCGATTACTACCACTACTACCACCAGCCAGAACCACCAGCGTTTCCAAATTGGCTTTTTTGCTTTTACCTGACCCTCGTTTTCCATATTCCCAGCATCTCCTTCTCATTCCAAAAATTGGTTTTTCGGATTCTTTGAGAAGTATTATACTCCTGCTTGCGTTTCCTGTACTATGCTGACAGCTTAATAAAACCTATTGCCGGCTTTGCAAAATTTCCAGTGCCTTTGGGGAATAAAACTGAAATGCTATGGCATTGAGCGTTATAATGAGGACTATAAAAACAAGTCCATATAAGAGAAGCCCTGTGATTTTATAAAAAGGTGATTTTCGGCGCAGCAGCGGGAACCTTTGCCAGATATGAAACCAGTTAAATGTGAGCATGGCAGGAAACAAGGGAAACTGCAGATAGACAAGCTTTGAAAAAAAATAATCCAATGTGGTCACTTCAAAGTCCATAGGGGCCAACAACACCGCAGTCATCAACAAGTAAAAAATACCTGCGCATATCTTCAAAGTCTTAATTCCCTTTTGAAGATATCGGATTCCGTCCTGTTTACTTGGCTTTTTCACCGTGACAACTGGCTGTGTAAGAAACCCTCTTTTCTGCAAATCATTATATAGTGCCTGGACTGACGGATATCTCTCGTCTGGTGAAAAAGCCGTACATTTGCTTAGTACCGGTGCCAATCCAAATTCTGGAGTATGAGAGCTGATTTCCTTTATCAGCACCCCCAAGGAATATATGTCTGAGCGCTGGTCTGTTTGGGAAAATCCATATTGTTCCGGTGGTGCATATCCCTGTGTACCCAGGCAAACTGTGTCCCGGCTGTTATCATTTTCGCGGTACTGCCTGGCTGCATCAAAATCAATCAATACTGCACGGCTATCGGACAGCATGATGTTTGATGGCTTGATATCGCGATGGATAATTCCATTTTGATGAAGGACTGTCAGCGCAGTTATCATCCATTTAAAGATATACAAAATTTCCTCCTGAGAAAAAAACGGGTTATCCTGTATTCTCTCTTCCAGGGTTCTGCCCTGTATTTTCTCTTCAACCACAATTGTGTCTTCTCCATCTTGGAATATGCTGTAAATTTTCGGGATTCCTTCACAATCTCCTGCTTGCTGCAGTAACCGATATCCGTTTCCATCTGAATGATATAAAACCCGTATGATAACCTCCCGGCTTACCTCTTTGTCCCATCCGATAAATACTGCACCTTTACTGCTTTCATGTATGGCCCGGTAAATATCATATCTCTCTTTCCAATCCATACAAACCCCCTCTTGATTGACAATTTCCCCCGTGATATTCTTTATATTGTACCATTTCACTTTATTTTTCACAAGGAGGAAGAGATGCATGGAAAAATCCACCCAAGAACTTATGCAAATGCTTTCTACAGAAGAAAACATTGAAGAATATCTTGATAAAAACAGTGGTGAATTTTTGGAAATCCCTCTTCACGAATATTTAGCCGAGCTTTTACAGGCCAAAAATGTTAAAAAGAATGATGTGATTCGTCAATCCGGTTTGAATCAGATTTATGCATATCAGATTTTCGCCGGCACCAAACATCCCAACCGGGACAAGCTGTTAGCGTTAGCTTTTGGATTTCCTCTTCCTGTTGTGGAAACACAGCGTTTGCTGAGAATGGGAATGGTCCGGGAGCTTTATCCCCGGGACCGAAGGGACAGTGTTATTGCTTTTGCTCTCCGTCAAAAATTGACCATCCAACAGACCGATGATTTACTTTTTGAACTTCATTTGGAGACCTTGTTATAATTTCTATTTGTCTGAATCATCATCACTTTATAAATATAAAAAAGCCCGTTTTCTCAATTGGAAAACGGGCTTTTTCTGCATCAACCAATCAATGATGATTACGCTTTTTCTTCTACAGAAAACCGGCTTTCCAGAGACATATCAGCTGCATTGCTGCCGACCATAATCTGGAACTCGCCGGGCTCCACACGCCACACATAGTCAGGGCCAAGAGTACGCATCCGACGGGGCGAAACCGTCACCGTCACGCGCTGAGTCTCGCCGGGCTGCAAGGAAACACGGGTAAAAGCCGCCAACTCCCGCACCGGTTTTACCGTAGAGCTGAAGCAATCGCGGATATACACCTGCGGCACATCGACACCAGCACAGTCACCAATGTTTGTCACATCAAAGGAAACCTCCAGCGACTCGCCCGGCTGAATGGTTTCGGCGGAAAGGCTCAGGTTTTCATGACGAAAACGAGTATAAGAAAGGCCATATCCAAAAGGATAAAGAGGCATCCAGTCCATTTCCACATAGCGCCAGCCACCGCCGGGAAGGCGGCTGTAGTGGCAGGGAATCTGTCCTACAGAGCGGGGGAAGGTGATGGGCAAACGACCGGAAGGATTGTTGTCGCCAAAGAGGGTTTCGGCAATTGCCGTACCGCCTTGCTCGCCAGGGAACCATGCTTCCAAAATTGCCGGGATGTGAGCCTGCTCCCAGTTGGCTGTGACAGGACGGCCGCCCTGAATCACCAAAACTACCGGTGTGCCGGTCTCATATACAGCTTTGAGGAAATCAAGCTGGCTGCCAGGCAGGTCGAGGCTGACACGGTCAAAGTTTTCACCGGAAGTCTCCTCATTATCTCCCAAACACACAATGGCCACATCTGCACGCCGGGCAGCTTCCAGTGCTTTGGAGTAATCCTCCATACCGCTGTTATAGCCGAAGATGACACGGGCGCCGCGCATATCGTTGGTATATTCAATGCGCACATCATAGGTTTTCCCTTTTTCAAAATGGAAGGGCAAAAGCTGGCTGGAATTTTTGCCTTCTCCCCAGCCATCAATCAGCAATTTCCCGTCAATATACAGACGCATACTATCCTGGCTGCTCAGGCCAATACACCCATCCAAATCATAGGGCATTTTTACAGCGCCGGTCCACACTACGCTGAAGCAGTTGCTGTCAACAGCCGGATGGGGGCTGGTGTAAATCCAGTTAAAGTTAATCATCAAATCGTTGCGCACCGCCACCGGCTCGCCAGAGAAGGTACGGTTGTTGTAATACCGGCCGGTAAGTCCCATCTTCCCATCTTCTGCCACCAGATAGCCCTGGTCAAAGGCGTGAATGGTGTCGCCCAGGAAGTTACAGCCGTGTTCATAGAGTACTTCGGTTTCGGGAGAAACTGCTGCACGGATGCCATCCAACACTGTAATGCTGTGGCTGCGGTCAGGATGAGCCGTGTAGTCGCCCAATGCCGGTTCGTCGGCGGCGGGGCCTAAAACAGCTACCGTTTTGAGGTTTTTGGAAAGAGGCAGCAGGTTCTGGTCGTTTTTCAATAGGCAAATGGACTCTCTTGCAATGTGCAGGGCCACATCCTTGTGTGCCTGACAGCGAAGTGTGCTCTTCTCCCGGCCTTCTTCAACATAGGGATTTTCAAAAAGTCCCAGCATAAACTTAACCCGCAGAATCCGGCGGCAGGCTTCATCCAGCACTTCTTCCTTCATTTCGCCGTCCCGAATCAGTTCTGCCAGGCTGTTACACCATTCATCATGGGGATAGTCAAACAACTGCAAATCCACACCAGCTTCTACACCAAGACGAATGGCTTCCTTACGGGTGGGGGCAACAAAGTGCCAGTCATTCAGGCGCACCACGGCAGTCATATCGGAACGGACAAAACCGGGCATTCCAAACTGGCCCCGCAGCACATCGGTCAAAATTTCATGGTCCATGGATACGGGAATTCCATCAATAGCATTGTAGGAGCACATGGCATTGACAGCGCCGCCCTCAACAAAGGCTTCCTCAAAAACCGGCATGCACTGGGCAAACACTTCATGACGTCCCATGGTGGAGGGAGCGCAGTTTAGACCGGCAACCGGATTGCCATAGCCTACATAGTGCTTAGGCTCTGCTGCTACCGTGTCCGGGTCTTTTAGGGAGTCACCCTGCAACCCCCGAACCGTTTCCCGGGCAAATTCGGCGCACAGGTGAACGTCCTCACCATAGGATTCCTCTCCACGGCCATAACGAGGGTCGCGAATCAAATCCATTACCGGGCTGAAGGTCTCACGGACACCACAGACATAAGCCTCCGTTGCAATACAGCGTCCCATTTCATATCCCAGCTCCGGGTGAAACGTCGCGGCAAGTCCAATCTGCTGAGGAAAGCAGGTGGCATCTTTGGACATGAATCCGTGCAGCGCCTCTTCACTAAACAAAAACGGGATGCCCAAACGCGTTTTTTCTATTGCATAACGCTGAATCTCATTTGCCTGTGCTGCGGTGCAGCCCCGCAGCTGGATACTGCCCACGCTGTTTCCATGAAACAGCTCGTCCAGTTTTTCTAGGTGCAGTTCTTTTACAAAACCATCAGAGTCGTTGTCAGCAAAATAGTAAGCGGCATGTTGGTCTGTCTGCATAATTTTTTCTTCCAGCGTCATGCGCTGCAGCAAATCCTCCACACGTTCCTCAATACTTCTTTTTGAATCCTGATATGGAAACATATAAATCCCTCACTTTTTACATTCGCTGCTATAGGCGAATAAATTTCATCCTATCTTATCAGAAGCAGTTTTAAAAATCAATTGCTTGGGACTTTTTTTCCACTAATGTCTTTGTAAAGTTTTCTTGCAAAATTTGCAAAATTGTGAAATATGGCGAAAATATGAACTTTTTAAGCCGAATAAGGAAGAAAAAATCGATTTCACTCGAGTTTTCCAGAAAATCTGTCAGATAAAATAGGACAAAATATATAAAAACGAAAAGTTTTGAAAAAATATATTGACACTATTTGCAACATGTACTATAATATAGACAACTTAATACCCGATGTGTTGGATTGTTACTGTACGGCAGGCAAAACCAAATTTCCATATCAGCTATATTTAGCTGCTTTTTTGGGAATTTGGTTTTTTGATTTTTAGAGCTTTATTTTTCTTGAATCTCTGGCTTTTGGCTTTTTCGTGTGCTGTATCTGGAAAGATTTCCTTTCATTATTCAGGGCCTCGGTTTATGGGTTTGCCCTGTTTCGGAGGGGCGTATGCAAATTTTAAAGGTCATCAATAATAACATTGTCAGCTGCCTGGACAAAGACGGTCTGGAAGTGATTGTCATGGGAAAGGGGCTTGGTTTTCATGCAAAAGGGGCTCCAAATATTCCTGACAACCAAATTGAAAAAGTCTTTCGTATGGAAAGTCAACGGGAAACTGACAAGTTGAAAGCTCTTTTCTCTTCTTTACCCATTGAATATATTGAAGTGTCGGCTGAGATTATTGAATATGCCCGCACTGTTTTGAATAAACGTCTTAATGAAAATGTTTATGTTACGCTGACAGACCACATTAAATTTGCAGTGCTTCGGCATCAGCAAGGGATGGTTTTTGAAGATGTTCTCTTAAATGAAGTTCGCCTGTTTTATCCCCAGGAATACTCGGTAGGACAGTATGCCCTGGAGCGCATTTCCTCGCAGCTAGGCACATCTCTTCCCATTGCGGAAGCCGCTAATATAGCCTTACATATTGCCAATGCTGAATATGATACTTCCATCAGCCGGATTGTTCGATTAACCCATACCACACAAGGTGTGCTGGAAATGATTGAGGCGTATCCAGGTATTTGTATTAATAAAGATTCTTGCCGATATGATGAATTCCTGTATCATCTCAAATTTATGGTACTTCAGGCATTCTCTGAGGCTGCTGAAACCACTGCTGATGACCAGTTAAATCAAATTTTGCGCTCTATGTTCCCACAGGAATATGCTTGTGCAGAACGGGTAGCCGCCTATTTAGAAGAACAGGGATTGTATTGTGTTTCGGAAGAAACAATTGCATATCTTTCTATTCATATCCATTATGTTAATAAGAAAAAGGAGTGATTCCGAATGGGTTTTTTGAAAAGTCTTTTCAAGTCTTCCGGGATTGAGCTTTTGTCTCCCGTTAAAGGAAGTGCTGTACCTCTCAGCGAGGTGAGTGACCCAACATTCAGTCAGGAAATTTTGGGAAAAGGCGTTGCGGTTCGCCCATCGGGAAATCAAATCGTAGCTCCATGTGACGCTACCATTGATATGATGTTTGATACCGGTCATGCCGTTAGCATGACATCTGGCGACGGGGTTGAAATTCTGATTCATGTTGGGCTTGAAACCGTAAATCTTAAGGGGCAGTTCTTTAAGGTGTTTGCCAAAAACGGCGACAAGGTGAAAGCCGGACAGCTTTTGATTGAATTCGATGCAGAAGGTATTCAAAATGCCGGATATGATTTGATTACACCTGTTGTGATTTGCAATTCTGATGATTACTCTGTCATTACGCCCGTTACTGGGAAAGATGTGGAAACTGGAGAAAAACTTTTGGTTTTGGAAAAATAAAATTTTCCAGTTTGATTTTTTAATTTGGCAAAAGCTGCTGTGGGCCGGCAGTTTTAATAAAATTTGAAACAGAGGAGGAATTCTGTTATGATGAAAACCTTGCAGAGACGGGGCAAATCTTTGATGCTGCCCGTTGCTTGTCTCCCCGC
>DYBQ01000002.1:183362-199624 GCA_019418545.1 Clostridiales bacterium
CCCCGCCGCTGGTATCCTCATGGGTATTGGATACTGGATTGACCAGAACGTTATGAGCGGTCTGGGTGACCCTAATGTTGTTGCTTTCTTCCTGGTAAAAGCAGGCGGTGCCATTATTGACAACATGGCTATCCTGTTTGCAATTGGTGTTGCCGTTGGTATGTCCAAAGACCAAGACGGTACCTCTGCTCTCGCTGGTCTGGTTTCCTGGCTGATGACCCAGCAGATTCTATCCCCCGCTGTGGTGAGCGTACTTACTGGTGCAGAAGCAAATGCTGCTTTTGGCAAGATTAACAACCAGTTTATTGGTATTATCAGTGGTCTGATTGGCGCTTTCTGCTACAACAAGTTTAAGGACACCAAGCTGCCTGATGCTTTGGCATTCTTCAGCGGCAAACGCTGTGTTGCCATTATGGCTGCTTTGATGACTTTGATTGTAGACATCATTCTGTTCTTTGCATGGCCCTTTATCTATGGCCTGCTGATTCAACTGGGCGAAGCTATTATGAGCCTGGGTGCTGTTGGCGTAGGTATCTACACTTTCCTCAACCGTTTGCTGATTCCGGTTGGTCTGCACCATGCTCTGAACTCTGTGTTCTGGTTTGATGTGGCTGGCATCAATGATATTGCTCGTTTCTGGGGTACTGCTACTGTAGAAGGCCTGCAGCCCGGCGAGGCTGGCATGTATATGTCCGGCTTCTTCCCGGTCATGATGTTCGGTCTGCCTGCCGCTGCTCTGGCTATGTATCACACCGCCAAGTCCAACAAGAAGAAGGTTGCTGCCGGCCTGCTGTTCTCCGGTGCACTGTGCGCATTCTTTACCGGTGTTACTGAGCCCCTCGAGTTCTCCTTCATGTTCCTGGCTCCTGTGCTGTATGTGATTTATGCTCTGATGTGCGGCATTGTTGCCGGTATCACCGTGCTCTTCCCCTTCCGTGCCGGCTTCTGGTTCTCCGCTGGTTTCGTTGACTGGTTCTTCAGCTTTAAAGCCCCCAATGCTATGGGCGGCCTGCTGCTGATTCCCATCGGTCTCGTAACTGCTGTTATCTTCTACTTTGTATTCCGTATCGCTATCACCGCTCTCGACCTTAAGACCCCAGGCCGTGAAGATGATGATGATACTGATGCCGAAATGAAGGTAACCTTGGCTAACGATAACTATACCGAGATTGCCAGAATCGTTCTGGAAGGCTTGGGCGGCAAGGACAACATTACTTCTGCTGACAACTGCATCACCCGCCTGCGCATGGAGGTTAAGGACCGTCTGCTGGTGGATGAAAAGAAAATTAAGAGCGCAGGTGTTGCCGGTGTTATTCGTCCCGGCAAGAACAGCGTTCAGATTGTAATTGGACCTAAGGTTCAGTTTGTTGCCGATGAGCTGAAGAAGATGCTGTAAGCATAACCATGCTCTCATCCGGCCCACAGTGATGAGTAGTATTTTCATTTCCTCTTGCTTGGATTGGGATTTCCCTTTCCTAAGCGGCAAAAGGGCGCAGCGTTTGCTGTGCCCTTTTGCTATATTCAAAATGATTTCAATTTATTCAAATGTCACTGTCCTTTGAATAGAGCCTCTTTATTCTCCGTTTTCATCATAAACCTCCTTCAATGTCCCTTTACAATCATACAAAATCATGGTATATTTATACTATTATTTATAGCTTCCTTACCAAATATTATTGGAACAGGTTGCTGATATATTTTTTAAACAGGTTGCTTTCATCTTTGAACAAATATCGGGGAGATGAGAGCTTTTTTCTTAGGCGTTGGCCCTATGGATTGAGTAAGGAGGATTTTATAGTATGAAACTGGCTTTTTCCACTTTGGGATGCCCGGATTTTGATTGGGCTGATATTTATTCGATGGCTAAAGATTTTGGTTTCTCGGGGATTGAAATGCGCGGTTTGGGCGATAATATCTTTTCAATTAATGCCCGGCCTTTTCAGCAAGAGAACCTGCCTAAAACTATTGACCTGCTGCGTCAAAAACATTTGGAGATTTGCTGCCTCTCTTCTGGTTGTGCTTTGAAATTTGCTGATAAAAAAGACCAAACCATAGAGGAATTGCAGCGATATATCGATTTGGCCGCAAAACTTCACACTCCGTACATCCGGGTTTTGGGTGATTTGACCGCTGCACCTGACGGGGAAGTCGATGACGCTCTGGTACTGAGCACCCTGAAAGAATTGATTCCTTATGCTGAAAAAAACAATGTGACGCTGCTGGTGGAAACCAATGGCGTGTATGCCAATACAGCCCGTCTGCGGGAATTGCTGAATCAAATTGAGAGTGATAATATTGGCGCTTTGTGGGATTTACACCACCCATACCGCTATGCCGGAGAATCACCGGAAACGACCGTCCAGAATCTTGGCGCTTATATTAAATATACTCATGTAAAGGATTCTGTTGTGGAAAATGGCCGAACCGTTTATAAAATTATGGGCGAAGGCGATTTACCTATGCAGGCTATGATGAGAGCTTTGCGCTCCATCAATTATGAGGGCTATGTGTCATTAGAATGGCTGAAACGGTATGCTCCTGATTTGAGTGACCCGGGAATTGTATTCCCTCATTTTGCCAACTTTATGGAGCAGTATATGGACCGGACGGAAGATATTCGACGGCTGTATGACAACAATGCCAAAACTGGAAAATATGTATGGCCAAAGGAACATCTGATTGATTTGACCTTCCCCCAAGTATTGGACAGGATGGTCGAAGAATTTCCTGACCAGTATGCTTTCCGCTATACCACCCTTGACTATACTCGTACCTATTCTCAATTCCGGGATGATGTGGATACATTTGCCCGCTCACTCATTGCCATGGGCGTTCGTCCTGGAGACCATGTAGCAATTTGGGCCACCAACGTCCCCCAATGGTATATTACTTTTTGGGCCACTACTAAAATCGGCGCTGTGCTGGTAACGGTAAATACTGCATATAAAATCCATGAAGCCGAATATCTCCTTCGCCAGTCAGATACTCACACACTGGTAATGGTGGATGGCTATAAGGATTCCGACTATATCGCCATTATGAAGGAGCTTTGCCCGGAACTGGAAAAACTGGAAAAAGGACATCCTCTTCACAGCAAGCGCCTTCCCTTCCTGCGTAATATTATTACCTGTGAATCTTCTCAAAAGGGCTGTTGGACTTGGGAAGAGGCCATGGCAGTCTCTGAAAAAGTCCCGGTTGAAGAAGTATATCGCCGGGCTGCTGCGATTGATAAAAATGATGTATGCAACATGCAGTACACTTCCGGCACCACAGGCTTCCCCAAGGGCGTTATGCTTACCCACTACAATGTGGTGAATAACGGAAAGGCAATCGGAGATTGTATGGACCTTTCTACCGCTGACCGGATGATGATTCAGGTGCCTATGTTCCACTGCTTTGGTATGGTGCTGGCCATGACTGCTTCCATGACTCACGGCACTACCATGAGCCCTATCCCCGCTTTTTCTCCCAGAAAAGGCCTTGCCTGCATCAACCAGGAAAAAATTACGGCTTTCCATGGAGTCCCCACGATGTTTATTGCGATGCTGGGCCATGAAGACTTCCCAAAAACCGATTTTAGCCATATGCGTACCGGGATTATGGCCGGCAGCCCCTGCCCCATTAAGGTGATGCAGGAGGTTATTGAAAAAATGCATATGCCGGAAATCTGCATTACCTATGGGCAGACGGAGGCCTCCCCCGGATGTACCATGAGCAAGACTACCGATTCCATTGAGACCCGTGTGAATACTGTGGGCGGCGCCATTTTTGGTGTGGAGTGTAAAATTGTAGACCCTGAGACCGGAAAAGACCTGCCCGACAATGTTGACGGCGAGTTTGTGGCCCGTGGATACAATATTATGAAGGGCTATTATAAAATGCCTGAAGCGACTGCTGCTGCTATTGACGAAGACGGCTGGCTCCACACAGGTGATTTGGCTCGTCGGGACGAAAACGGCAACTATAAAATTACCGGACGTATTAAGGATATGATTATCCGCGGCGGTGAAAATATTTATCCCAAGGAAATCGAAGATTTTATTTATACCCACCCCAAAGTGTCGGATGTACAGGTGATTGGCGTGCCTGATAAGGACTATGGGGAAGAAATTGCTGCCTGTATTATCCTGAAGCCCGGTGAAACCATGACAGAAGCAGAGCTGAAGGAATTTGTCTCTTCTCATATGGCAAAACATAAAACCCCTCGATATGTGGATTTTGTGGATAGCTTCCCTATGAACGCTGCCGGGAAAATTTTGAAATATAAAATGCGTGAGGAAGCTGTGCAGAAGTTTGGATTGCAGCAGGCCAGTTCCATTGAGACTGCTTGACAGATATCCTATAGATTGGTTTTTTAGAAAATTGTATTTCATAAAGCTGCCCCGGATAAAATATAACTGGGGCAGCTTTTTTCTCTGTTCTGTTTATGAATAAACCTTGGCCTCATCCCGTCATTTTTGTAACCTTTGCAATTTATTTACTTTTCTTTGTCAGAACATGCTATAATATTCGTAAGTATTGGCGGAAATCCCTTTCCCCAAATAAAGGAGATGATTCCCTGTGCCGGATTTTTCCGCTTTTTTTGAATCGATTGGTTATCAGGCACTCTATGTTTTTTTGTATGCCCTTCGAGTGGTTGTCCCTTTGGTCACATTGATTGTGGTGATTCAGTGCTATCGCTCTGTGAAAATTGGGCGCAGGCCCCAAGCTCCGGTGATGATGCTGGAAGAAGTTACAACCCATGCCAAGTTTCCTGTTTTATACTGGGAAAATTCCATTGGAAGAAGCAGGAGTTGTGATGTTTCACTGCCGGAT
This sequence comes from Clostridiales bacterium, assembly GCA_019418545.1. Lineage (GTDB taxonomy): Bacteria > Bacillota > Clostridia > Oscillospirales > Acutalibacteraceae > Heritagella_A. The sequence continues at coordinate 188,178 of DYBQ01000002.1, forward strand.
GCAACGATGTCCCGCGACCATGCCGTTTTGATGCGCCGAGAACAGGGCTGGTTTGTTATTGACACCAATTCCAAAGCTGGAACATTTGTTAATGGAAAAAAACTGAAACCTTCTGAAAGATTTCCGTTGTATCCTGGAGATACAGTAGCAATGGGAAGTTCTGTACTCCGATTTCGCCAAACGACGGAAACTGATTTGAAAAAAAGGCGATTTTTTCGCCATGAGGGAAAACGTGCCGCTTCCCCCTTGGGTCTGTTTTTCCTGACGATTCTGGTACAATTCCTTATGGCTGTACAGTGCTGCTTTGCTCCGATTGAGGAAGACAAAACTTTTTCATTGATTCCTCTTATTCTTTTTGGAGCCTTGTTAATCATTGACATATCCTTTTATCTTTTTTCCATGAAAGGACTGGGAAGAGTCAGCTTTGAAGTGGAAACTGTTGCCCTTTTATTCAGTGGGATTGGTATTTTCCTGTTAGCTGGAGATAGTGTCTCGGTAGCGATTACCCAATTGGCGGCATTATTTGGCGGTATTATTATTTTTTCGATTTTGATTTGGTTTATGGGGGATTTGGAAAGAGTCACGAAGTGGCGGTTTCCTCTGGCGTTGTGTGCAGTGGGATTGTTGGCAATTACGCTGGTAATTGGAACTTCTATTAACGGCTCGAAAAACTGGATTTTTTTGGGTCCTGTTAGTATCCAGCCCTCAGAACTTGCAAAAATCGTGTTTATTTTTGCCGGGGCTGCCACTTTGGACAAGCTGCAGACTACGCGAAATTTGACGGAGTTTATCGTGCTGACAGCTCTTTGCGGCGCTTGTTTGGTATTGATGCGGGATTTGGGCTCTGCTGCGCTTTTCTTTGTCACTTTCCTTATCATTGCTTTTATGCGCTCGGGAAGTATCCGCACAATTGCGCTGGCTTGTTCTGCTGTTGTCATTGGTTTGTTTATGTTTTTGAAGGTGAAGCCTTATGCTGCTGCAAGATTTTTGGGATGGCGGCATGTTTGGGAGCATATCAATGACAGCTATGGGTATCAGCAAAGCCGTACATTGACCTATGCTGCAAGCGGCGGATTTTTTGGTACCGGGTTAGGAAACGGGTACCTTCACAATGTTGCTGCTGGTAACAGTGATTTAGTGTTTGGCATGATGACAGAAGAACTTGGGCTGCTGCTGGCTTTAGTAACGGCTTTGTCTATTGTTTTGTGGGTCTTTTATGTCCGCAGTGATGTGACCCGCAGCCGCTCTACCTTTTATTCCATTTCTGCCTGCGCCGCCGCAGGTATCTTGCTCGTTCAGTCCCTGCTGAATATTTTTGGGCCACTGGATGTGATTCCCCTTACTGGCGTTACACTGCCCTTTATCAGTGCAGGGGGGTCGAGTATGCTTTCCGTTTGGGGAATGATGGCTTTTATTAAGGCATCGGATGAACGAACTTATGCTGTGCGCAAACGAAAACGGCAGTAGCTTGTTGCTTTGGTCAGAAAGGATTGATTTTCATATGAAAACAACCGGATTTCGCTCTTTTATTCTCTATATTCTTACTGCTGTGTTTTTGGGATGCATGGGATTTTTCCTGTTTGAGCTCTTTACCCAAGGCGGCGAGTGGGCCATGCAGCCCTATAACCAACACTTAGTAGCTGGTGGGCAGATGACCTGGGCTGGTACCATTAGTGACCGGAATGGGGAAGTGCTGGTCGGCAGCGAGGATGGTGTTCGCTCCTATAACAGTGATGTTGGAATTCGGGAAGCCACGGTTCATACAGTTGGAGACAAGAACGGCTATATTTCTACTGGAATTCAGCTGGTGTACCGTCCTCAACTAGTCGGATATAATCCCATTTTCGGAATCACTACTATTACGGGAAATTCTGGCGGCGGTAATATCAGCCTTACGATTGACAGCTCCCTGTGTGAAACGGCCATGGAATTGTTGGGCTCCCGCAAAGGCGCTGTTATCCTCTATGACTATACAACCGGAGATATTCTCTGTAAGGTGAGTACTCCTACCTTTGACCCCGAAAATATTCCCGATGATATTGATACGAATGACCAATATAAGGGGGCTTATCTGGACAGAACCATCTCTTCCTCTTTTACTCCTGGCTCTACCTTTAAGGTTGTAACTGCTGTCTGCGCCATTGAAAACCTGTCAGATTGGGACAGCCGCACGTATACCTGTACCGGCTCTACGATTATCAATGGCGAAGAAATTACATGTATGGGACAACATGGAGAAATCGGCCTGGAAGCTGCCCTCGGGAATTCCTGTAATATCTATTTTGCTGAGCTGGCGGCAGATTTGGGTAAGGATGCGATGACAGAAACCGCCAATGAAATGGGATTTAACCAAGCGCAAAAGCTGGATGAGATTGTGGTTTCTGCCAGCACCTATGATGTTTCTGAAGCAGACGAAAATGCCTTGGCCTGGTCTGGAATTGGACAGTATACCACTTTGGTGACTCCATATCACATGATGCGGATTATGGGCGCGATTGCCAATGACGGGACACCGGTTGAACCTCATCTGGTTAGCTCTATGAGCGGCTCCGGGCTGAACGATTATTCCGCCAAGGTGGAAACCGGAGAACAAATGATGCCGGAAAACGTTGCCAAAGCTTTGCAGAACCTGCTTCGCAGTAATGTGGAAAATTATTACAGAAGCGATATGTTTCCCTCGGAATTACAGGTATGCGCCAAAACCGGTACGGCAGAAGTGGGTGGTGACAAAGAAGACACTGGATGGGTGGCCGGCTATTGTGCTAACCCGGAAACTCCCTATGCGTTTGCAGTAGTGGTGGAAGAAGGCGGATTTGGCAGTTCCTCGGCTGCTCCTATTGCCTCTCAGCTATTGCAGCAGCTGGCTGGATAAATTTTTATTGAATTTTCCCTGTGCAGGACAGAAATGTTTTGCACAGGGATTTTTTATTTTTTTAAACTTTCAAAATTCCCCGGTATTATCGCATTTTTAGTGATAATATCGGTTTTTTTTGTTTGATTGTGGGGAGCGAGTTTTTTGGCACTTTGGTAAAGTATGAGCAGCAAAGACACCTTCCTTTGCTAAATCACTTTGGAAAGGAGTTTTTTGGAATGGAAAAAAGCGGTGTGGTAACAGAGTCCCCTCCTGCCGCTGCTTCTTCGGCTGAAGAAACAACGGATTTTCCTGAATTTGACCGGGAACAGGCAAAGCAGGAATATTTGCAGGAGCTTCGAAAACGCGAGACAGAAGAAAATCAGCGCAGGTTGGGACGAGATGCAGCCGGCTGGCTGGAAGAAGGACGGATGCTGGAAAGCATATATCCCGGGTTTAAGCTGGAAAACGAATGTCGTGACCCACGATTTCTGCGGCTTTTAGAAGTGGGCATGAGCATGCAGAGTGCTTTTGAAGCTCTTCACCATCAGGAAATTTTGGAGCAGGCGGTCCGCTATACGGCACAGAGCATTTCGGAAAAACTGGTGGAGAATTTGCAAAGCCGCCAGGGAAGGCCTCAGGAAAACGGGATTTCCGGCAGAAGCGGCTCTGTGGTAAGGCCGGATGTGCGGCGTATGAGCCGTAAAGACAGAGAAGAAATGGAAAGGCGGGCGCTGCATGGAGAGCGCATTTCTTTCTGATTCCCTGAAAAACACTCGATACAAATTTTTTAAGGAGCTGATTATATGAATTTTGATTCCCTGAATTTGCAGCTGTTTGCTGTACAGACTACCGGTGACCTCTCCGATGAGATGAAAACCTATTATGAGGAGCGGCTCATTGATTTGGCCGAGCCCAGACTGGTTCATGACCAGTTCGGAGACAAATATCCTATTCCGCCCAATGGTGGCAAGGTGATTGAATTTCGCAAATACAGCCCTCTGGCCAAAGCCCTGGAGCCTTTGACAGAAGGTGTGACCCCCGATGGCAACAGTTTGAATGTGACGGCTGTTACCGCAGAAGTGAAGCAGTATGGCGATTATATCCAGCTGTCCGATATGCTGCAGCTGACCGCTATTGACAACAATGTGGTACAGTGTACCAAGCTGCTAGGCGCTCAGGCCGGAAGGACCTTGGATACTCTGACCAGAGAAGTCCTTAGCGGCGGCACTAACGTTATCTATGCCCCCAAGCTCTCTGAGGACGGGGGAGAAACTTCTGTCCAGTCCCGCTCCGCTTTGGACGCCACCTGCCGGCTTACGGTGGATTTGATTTTTAAGGCTGCTGCTATGCTGGAATCCATGAACGCAGCTCCCATTGATGACAGTTATGTGGCGATTATTCATCCCTTTGTGGCCTATGATTTGATGCGCTGCCCGGAATGGATTGACGCCCACAAGTATGCAAGCCCCGAAAACATTTATGCTGGGGAAATCGGTAAAATTGGCAATGTCCGTTTTGTTAAATCTACGGAGGCAAAAATTTGGAAGGGCGAAGGCTGCCCGGATGGATTGGCTGTATTTTCCACGCTGGTGTTGGGCGCAAGCGCTTATGGCATTACTGAGGTAACCGGCGGCGGCCTTCAGCACATTGTGAAGCAGCTCGGTTATGGCGAGGACCCGTTGAATCAGCGTTCTTCCTGCGGCTGGAAAGCTACCCGGGCTGCCAAACGGTTGGTGGAAGAGTATATGGTCCGAATTGAATCCTGCTCTGCCTATTCTTCTACGGCAGAAGCCAACTGATAAAGGAGTGTGAGAGACATGGCTGAAAAAAAGATGGTCAAAATCAAGCTGTTTAAAGATTATGGAGAATACCGGGACGACGTGTTCGCTTCGGTAAACGGGGAATCCTACCTGATTCAGCGTGGCGTGGAGGTTGAGGTTCCTGATTATATTGCCGAGGTGTTGGAGCATTCTGCTGCACAGGACGAGAAAACGCAGCAGCTGATGGCACAGACTCAGGCACAGTATGAGAAAAAAACAGCCTCGCTGTAAGGAGGAGCCGCTGTGACTCTCGAAAAAGCTTTGGAAATTTGTGATGCAGCAAAGCCAAATCAATACAGCCGCGCAGATAAAATTAGATGGCTGTCTGATGCAGATGGAATGGTGCAGCGGGAAATTCTTGATTATTTTGAGCCTGGTGATTTTGAAGGATATACGGAAGATACACCGGGAGATACGGTCCTCTTGGTTCCCGAGCCCTATTGCAGCCTGTATGAAGCATACCTTTCGGCACAAATTGATTTTCATAATGGAGAGTTTACCCGATATCAAAACAGTGCTCAGCTATATAATGCCGTCTTTTCATCTCTCGCTGAATGGTATCGGCGGACACAGGTACCTAAACAGCAAAATTCTATTACCCTCTAAGGGGTTGTTCCTGTATTGTTTTGATTTGAAGTCGGGTCCCATCTTTATGGGGCCCGACACTTTTAGGAGGTGTTGTTGATGATGCTGCCTTCTCTTTCCCCAGTCTCCCGCACCCGCTCAGTGCTACGGCAATTTGGTGGGTACTGCCATACCAAGACCTGCTCTGACGGACAGTTTTATGAAATGAAAAACCTTTCTTCCCGGGATGCGCCACTTTTGCGGCCGCGGAAACAAAGAGGAAAAATCCGTCAGTTTTCCCGACCTAACGGATTATTTGGAAGGGACAAGCTGTGCTGGGTGGATGGTACGGACTTCTATTATAACGGGTTTCGAGTGGGGACCGTGGCTGATTCGGAAAAACAATTTGTGGGCATGGGAGCTTATATCCTTATTTGGCCCGATAAAAAATATTATAACATTCAAACCGGCGAGTTCGGTGATTTGGGAGCAAGTTTTAGCAGTGAAGGCTCGGTGAGTTTTGCTCTTTCTAAAGAAGACGGCACTATATATGAGGGGTATACTGCAAGCGTTCAGGCACCTGAATCCCCGGAAGACGGCGCCTTGTGGCTGGATACCAGTCAAACCCCAAATATTCTCAAGGAATATTCCTCTGTCAGCCAGATGTGGGTGGAAATCGCCTCTACCTTTGTGAAAATGACTTTTGCTAACATTGGGAAACTGTTTAAGCAGTATGACGGGGTAACAATTTCGGGATGTACTGGTCCAGCGGAAGGCTTGAATGGTTCCTGTATTATTCGAAGCCGGGGGGACGACTGGATAGTGGTTCCCGGCATTTTGGATATGGCTTTTGACCAGGAAGAGGCCGTTACCATTTGCCGGGAGATTCCTGATATGGAGTTTTTGACAGAAAGTGAAAACCGGATTTGGGGCTGCTCTTCTGAAAAACATGAAATTTATGCCTGTAAGCTGGGAGACCCCACCAACTGGAACTGCTTTGAAGGGATTTCTACCGACAGCTATGCTGCGACAATTGGCTCGGACGGGGATTTTACCGGGGCCTGTACTCATTTGGGAAACGTCCTCTTTTTTAAAGAGGACATGGTACATAAAGTATGGGGCAGCCGGCCTGCTAATTTTCAGATTGCCAATAGCCCTGTCCGCGGTGTTAAAAAAGGCAGTGAGAAATCTCTGGTGATTGTTAATGAAACACTGTATTATCACAGCCGAAACGGTGTTTGTGCTTATGATGGCAGTTTGCCGGTATCGGTTTCGGGGCCTCTTGGAAATCTCTGTTATCAAAACGCCCGAGGCGGAAATGTTGGGGACTGCTATTATCTCTCTATGGAGGACGAAGACGGAAAATGGGTTCTGTTTGTCTATGATGAGGGAAGTGGGCTTTGGCACCGGGAAGACGAAACCCATGTGAGATGGTTTGCCAGAGTAGGCGGAGAGCTTTATTTTGTGGAAGAAGGAAACGGCCTGTATACCGTGAACGGCAGTACGGCTTTGTATGAAGGCGACGATGACTCTTTGGGCGAAATGGAAAGCCCTGTTTCCTGGTTTTGTGAAAGCGGGGATATGGGAGGAGATTTATATGAATATCTGACAGGATTACAGTTTTGCTTCCAGTTGGTGCCGCAAAGCAGCGTGACCATAAAGCTTCAATATGACGGGGGAGATTGGGAAATTGCTGGGAAAGTTACCGCTTTGGAAAAGCGGGTGTTTACTTTGCCGGTAATCCCCAGAAGATGTGTATTTTTACGAATCCGGCTGGAAGGTCAGGGAGATATGGTATTGTATTCGATTATGAAAACCACGGAAAGCTCTACAGAATTGCCGGTATCACCTTTGTCTGAAACATAAAACGAAAGGAGTGGGATGGTTTTATGACGGGACTTTCCTTTTCCCTGCCTGGGCTGGAACAGGTGTCTGACCCTCGCCAGCTGAGAAGCTGTCTTTTACGGCTTACGGAAGAACTGCAATATGTACTTTCTAATCTGGGAAACGAAAACTTTAGTATAGAAACTCAAAATAAGCTTTCGGATATGGCCCGCTCCGCCCAAAAAGCCGGCGAGCTGGCAGTACAGGCCGATGAGAAAGCGCAGGGAGAATTCCGAAAAATGTATGAGCAAATCATACAGACTGCTGACCAGCTTTCCAGCGAGTTTACGGTTGCACTGATGGAGAAAGAAGAATCCATTATTTCCCAGGTAACCGAGGATTTTACAGCCAAAAGCGACACAGCTCAGTTGGAAGAAACTTTCCGCTCTGAATTGGAGCAAACCAGCCAAAAAATTGAAATGCGTTTTTCTGATGCCGCTGCCCTGACAGAGCAGGTAGAGGGAGAATTGGAAGAATATCGGAATCAGGTGGACACCTATATCCAGTTTAGTGCTGATGGAATTTCCTTGGGCAAACGGGACAGCCCTTTTACTGCTGTTTTGGGGCAGGAGCGCTTGTCTTTTTTACAAAACGGAGCGGAAATTGCGTATCTTTCCAATAACAAACTATATATTACCAGTACTGAAGTGTTGGACCGTTTTACCGTTGGCAACAGTGGAAGCGGATATTTTGACTGGATTCCCCGGTCCAACGGCAATCTGGGCATGAAATGGAGGCAAGGCTGAGCCTTGACGCAATTCGCGGGGAAACATCATCAAGAGATAAGTTGTTTTGTCGCGCTTCACATTTTATTTAGGAAAGGAACGTTTTATGGCCGAACTTATCAAAAATTACAGCAATGGCTCTGCTATTAGAATCGTGTATTCATATACGCAGAATGTCGATAAGAATCAGAGCACCATCTCCATGACACTGTATGTCCACCGTGATAGCTACGGTCCTTCCTGGAATACCCACTGCAATTCCTACATCCAGTTGGACGGCGGTACAGTTATGAGTTATGATGGCAGTTTTAACATCGGCACTAGCTGGGTGAAAATTGGCTCTACTGTGAGCAAAACCGTTAGTCACAGCGCCGATGGCACTAAAACCATTAGCCTGAAAGGCTTTTTTGATTCTGAGGGACTGACAAGTAAGCTGGATGATTTGACTGTCACTGGAAATGTCACCTTAAAAACTATCCCTCGGGCAAGCAGTTTTACCCTGTCCACCAGCACTGTGACAGCCGGAAGTACCAATCTTACCGTGAATATCTCCCGAGCTTCCTCCAGTTTTACTCATACGGTACAGTGGAAGCTTGGCAGCCACAGCAAAAGCACTGCCAATGTTGGTACTTCGACTTCCTATACCATCCCGGAAAGTTGGCTGGATGCTATTCCAAACAGCACCAGCGGCACGGGAACTGTCACTGTCACCACCTATAATGGCAGCACTAAAATCGGCAGCACCAGTAAAAATATCACTATTAAAGCGGGGGCTGATGTGGTACCCACTTTTACTGGCATTACCTTTGTACCAGTGAATGGTGACGTGCCGCAGGAGTGGGAATTGTATATACGGACAAAGAGTAAAGTTACTGTTAACATTACTGGTGCTAAAGGGATTTATGGAAGTACCATCAAGAGCTATAGCATTTCCGGAGGCGGATATTCCGGGAAAAGCGACAGTCTCACCACCGAATTCCTTAACACTGCTGGAACCGTCACCTTTACGGCCAAAATTACTGATAGCCGCGGGCGTACTGCCACTAAAACCGCCAGCATTACTGTTACAGACTATTCACCGCCAGTGCTATCCAATGTAACGGGTTTCCGGTGTGATGAAAGTGGGAAAGAGCAAGACGACGGCAATTATATTTCTTTGACGGCTAATTTTTCGGGCTTCCCGTTGGACGGGAAAAACTCTATTTCCGGGCAATATCGTTATATGGCAGAGGGCGGCAGTTGGTCCGGTTTTTCTCCCATCAATTCCGGACAGGCAGTAATATTTGCTGCTACCGGTGATTCCACTTTTACTGTTCAAATACAGGTGAACGATACTTTTGCTTCCTTTACCAAAGAAATTGTTATCAATTCGGTTAAATTCATTATGGACTTTAGGGCAAGCGGTAATGGTATTGCTTTTGGAAAATCAGCAGAAATTGAAAATGGCTTGGAATCAGCTTGGCCTATATTTTTAAAATCCGGATACCTACAATTGATTTTACAAAAAACTATTGGAGAAAATAATAATGCCATCCGCTTTGAAGACTCAAACAGTGATGTCCAAGATTCCTGGAATATCAATCAGTATACCGACGGAAGTCAGGATAATTCCCTTCGTTTTCAGACAAATGCTGGGAATGATTCTCCAGATAATTTTTCTTCAACTATGATATTGCACCCAAATGGAGGTGTTCAAATCGTAAAGGGACCTCTTTCTGTTGGCATGACGACTCGAAATACTGATGGCATCCAAATCAAACGGAACATTTCTTTCTTTTATGATGGCGGGGAATTGCCGACTGCATATATTTCCCACTCAAATGAGCGTACGCTAGCACTGTCGGCGCTAAATGGACAAGGAACATCTAGAAATGTCCTTTGGTTTGGAGAAAACAGTGGCGAATACCGTCATATTTTTCGCCCTGAAGAAAACGGTGAAGGGTACCTAGGGACTTCCGGCTACCGCTGGAATACTGGTTTTTTTACCAATACCATTACCCAAAGCGATTTGAAAAACAAAGAAAACATTACTGATATTCCCCATGCAAAGTCATTTATTATGGCACTGCGACCCATTGCTTATACCTTGAAAGACGGCGACAGCGGACGGATTCACATGGGGTTTGGCGCACAAGAAGTTGCACAGGCTGCAAATGAATATGATATGGGAGATTTGGCTTTATATCAAGCCGCAGTAATAGAAGAAAATGGTACAGAAACTTATTTTCGTAATGAGGTGTCTGATGAAAATCTATCTTGGGGATTGAATTATCCAGAGTTTATCGCACCACTGGTAGCTGTAGTACAGGAACAAGAAAAGCGTATTTCTGCATTAGAAAATACTTTATATTCTGTTTAAAACCTGCCGTAGAGTCAAAATTTATAATACGATAGGAGGTATAGCCATGTCTATTCAATATAAGGTCAAATGGGGAGACACTCTTTGGGACCTTTCCCGAAAATATGGCGTTACCATTGATGCCATTGTAAAAGCCAATAAGCAAATTACAGACCCTCACTGGATTTATACCGGAGATACTTTGATTATCCCTACAGGAGGTTCCTCTTCGTCTTCTAATAAAAGCTCCTCTTCTAGCGGAAAGACTTCTTCAACAAAAACGCCTTCCTATGAAACCGGAAAACCTGTTTATAAACCTTCCAGCACACTTTCCCAATTGGAAAAACAACTGAAACAGTTGGAAGCACAGAGGCCGGGAGAATATAATTCCCAGTATACGGAACAAATTTCACAGCTGGTAGACCAGATTTTAAATCAGGGACCTTTTTCCTATGATTTAGCAAGCGACCCTCTGTATCAACAATATCGCTCCCAGTATATGCAAGCCGGAAGTTTGGCCATGCGTGATACCATTGGGCAAAGCTCATCTCTCACAGGCGGATATGGCAACAGTTATGCCCAAACTGCTGGAAGTCAGGCCTACAGCCAGTACTTAACACAGCTGAATGAGCGGGTGCCAGAGCTGTATGAAGCTGCTTATAATCGCTATCAGGGGGAACAAGAACGGTATTTAAATCAAATGGATATGCTGATGGACATGGATGCCAGTGACTATGAAAAGTATCGAGATACCGTTTCCGATTATCAGGCTCAGCTGGATTATTATAAAGACAAATATCAAAAACAGCAGGAACAAGAATATGAAGAATACCTGAAGAAGCTTTCTGAATGGCAGAAAGACAGGGAATATGGATATCAAAAATCCAAGGACCAAAATGCTCAAAGTCAGTGGGAAGAAGAGATGCGGCTGAAGTGGAATCAGCTTTGGAATTGATTTATGTAAATCGATTTGTAAAAAGAGGAAGTCTAATAGCTTCCTCTTTTTACTATGTATATTATTTTCAAAACAACCTAAAAAATGACTGTAATAGATTCAAGTTTTTGTTATAGTTATTTTTTATAATGTTTTTAGGGATTTATTTTTTTAACTTTCTCTTTGCCTCTATCTGCTGGGATTTTAAAAAGTCAATATGCATGTAGAAATTTATATTAATTTTTTGAGCATTTTTACATGCTTTATCGCCTTTTTTTCCCAATTTCTCAAAAAAATTTTCTTTTAACATGTTATTACATAGTATATC
>DYBQ01000020.1:0-13124 GCA_019418545.1 Clostridiales bacterium
CTGCCCAGCTGGCCTTGGTATAGTCGGCTTCGTCATACTGAGCGGCATCGGCGATGGCCTGCTCCAGTGCTGATTTATCAACAGATACTGCCGGGATTTCCTGCCCAAGCAGTTCCACTTCCCGAACGGTAATGGAGCTGTCATTGTTTATGATTTCTACAGTAATGGTATCAGTTTCCACTGCTTCAAAGGAGAAGCGGTTTTCTCCGTTCACCAAAGCATCAGCATTCTTTTCTGCCAGAACCGTTTCACCAGACAGGATTCTCACCATTTCCGGTACACCATCCAGGAACAGCAGTGCATTGTTGATAAACGACTTTTCATCCAGCTGATAACGCAGATAATCGGTTTCACCCGCTCCGCGAGTTTCCCAGCCTTCTTCAGCCTGCACTTTGCCGTCCACCGTAATGTTAGCGGTATCAGCCGGCAGGGTAAAGGTCTGATAGCGACCCACTTCGCCGGACTCGCATCCCACACCAAAGCCGGTGGAATGGGACAGTTCATAGGAATAGTCAATCAAAGGCTCGCCGTTTACATCCTTGCCGGTATAAATACGCAGCCAGCCGGTTCCCAGTTTTTCCTCACCAAAGCCGTTGGTCACACCTTCAACATTCGGCTCATATTTACCAAAATGCTCTTCAGTACCATTTGGATGCTGGCTGGTGGGCCAACGATAGCACTTGTTATTGGGATAGAGGCATTTTTCCTGGGTTGCACCTACCACATAGGTAGAACCTGCCTTAAGAACCAAATCATTGCCTTCCATATCTGTAATCTGGATGTTATAGGGCTTGTTCAGGCCGCCTTCCACGATTTCTTCAATGGGAAGCACACCCTTACCAATTGGTGTATTCTGAGGGCCTCTGCCATCGGCAGAAACCTCATAGATAAACACCAGGAAATCGCTGTAAATTTCGGGGAACAAAGACTCGTCCGCAACACAGATAAACATATCAATGGAGTTCACTGTCACATCGCTGCGGATACTGCTCTCCACTTCCACAGCAGGCTTTCCTTCTGCATCCTGCTTGGCAGCATAGTTCCAGCTGTTCACTGCCTCAAAGCCATACAGAGAAGCCGCTGTGTTGGGCGCATTTTTCAGCAGTACGCGGATTCCGGTGGTGTATACCATCTCAAAGGATACGCGGTTTTCGCCTGGCATTACGCCAATGCCATCTTCCATACCGGAAACAGGGAGCCACTGGCCGCCGCTGAGATACTGCACTTCACAGGATTCCGGCAGACCCACCACATCGCCTTCCAAACCGGTAGGCTTATAGTAAGTATAGAAATTCACCTGGTCTATGCTGCGGGGCACGTCAAAGGTTACACCATATACGCTTTCCTCTTCCACCTGAGAAGTCCAGCGGTTGTCCATATTCACCTGCTGGTTAATTCCAGAAGCAGAGCCTTCGGCAGCGGAGGAGCAGACTTCCTGTCCATCGGCGGCAATATTGGCACCATAATAAGGCAGGCTGTCCTTGGAAATGGTCTTCATACCGTCAATCCACAGCTCCAGAGGCTGGGTGCCGCCGGACTGGGTGCGGATGCTCACATAGTTGATATTGCTCAAATCAGGTGTACCGGAAACCTCGCGCAGCCATCCGGCTCCGCCTTCCAGCGGGATATTGACCGGATACCACTCGTGGCGGTACTGCATCTCTGTAAAGGTTTCATATGCATGGGGGAACAGTAAGGGGTCGCTGGGAGTAAAGGTCATGTAGTTGTTTTCATCGGTATAAAGGGTAACAACCGGGGAATTTGCGCCATTGCGGGTATTCTGGTTGCGCACCTTCATGCTGAATCCAAAAGCATACTCATTGCTCAAATCCAGCCCGGCATCGCGGCTGGCAGGATATGTCAGAGTGCTCTCCTGAGAGGTAGAGGTCATCTTGATAGAGCTGTCTCCGTCTACTACATAATAGATGGGATGCTCGACCCAGTTGGTTCCGCCAACACTGGGGATTTCCATATCAGGCTTTTGCAGGCTGATAGAGGTTTTCCCGTTGTTTTCGGTAACTTCCCAGTTGTCCAAAGATTCCGTGCCGATTTCTTCGCCAGCTGCCACCACGTTCACACTGAGCCATGCGGTATCGGTCCAGTCACCGTTGGTAGCGGTAATGGCCACATCATAGAATCCCGGCTCCTTAAAGGTATAGCGGACTGTTTCGCCTGCCAGGACCGTGCCGTCTCCCATTTCCCAACGATAGGTAAGAGGCTTGCCATTGGGGTCTGTGCTGCCAGAAGCAGTAAAGGTTACTTCTTTTCCGGTTTCAAAACGGTCACCAGACAGGGACTCGATTTTTGCTGTGGGAACCAGTGCCAGATATTCCTCATAGTTTTCCTGATACTCGGCGCCTTCCCGCTGAATAATATCGGAGGTATGGTCGGCCAGATAAACCTCATCGCCTGCACCGTTACCCTGCATCAGGTTGCCATTAATTTCAAACCATTGGGCTTTTTCCAGATAGATGGGATAACGGGTATTGTTGACAATGCGGTTATTCTGAATCAAGCCGTTAAAGGAAGGCTGATTTTCCCGATAGCGCATAGCAATACCGGTGCCGTTGTTGTCGTGGATATTGTTGTCCACAATCACCATATGCTCCGAAGACCATCCGGTCATGGAAATACCGGCGTTGCCATAGTTTTCGGGAGCATTGGCAGGCTTAATGCCATTATAGGCAATTTCGTTGCCAATCATAACGGATTCATCCGAACCGCCCATCCAGAATCCATAGCTGGACCAGTTGGCCTTGTTGTTAATCCAGTAGTTGCGGCCCATACCACTTTCTACAGCATTGTTGTTAGCAAAAGAGGTATCATTCCCGACAAACACATTGCCTTCCGAAACCATTCCGTTAAGAGCACGGATAAAGATACCATCGCCGCCATGAGTAAAGTCGTTGTTGGCCACATAATTGTAGTTGGAAGCTGCTTCAATCAAAGAAGAAGTAGAATCACGTGCATGTACTTCGGTGTAAGGGTCAATTCGCAGGCCCCAGCTAAAGTCATTGTCTTCAATGCGGTTTTTGGAGGAATCCCACAATTCCAAACAGACATCGGAGCACACGGAAAAATTATTCCCGGTAATCACGTTGTTGTCGGAGAACCGCAGATACAGACCGTTTGCATTGTTGGAGGCAATATTGTTTCGAATGGTGCTGCCGCTTACGTTTTCCATCAGGATAGCGCCGCCCAGTTGGTCGCCCCATCCGCCATTGGGATTGGTATAGTTGTTGGAGAAATCATTTTCTTCGATGGTCAGGCTGGTAGAATCATAGGCTTCCATTGCATAGTAAAAGCCGCTGACAGTAAAGCCCTTAATGGTTACATTGCTGCTGTCCTGTACCGTAATTGCGGTTGCCTTGAACAGAGAAGTATCCACTGTATACTCTGTGCGGTCAAAAGGCTTGTTCTGCACAGCAGGGTCGTTAATGGGTTCTTCATCGCCATAGGAAACATCCCACAGATAGAACACCTTGCCGCCGCACAAATCGCTGAAGGTACGCACGCCGTCTTCGAATACCTGGAAGGTATCCAGCTTGAGGCCCATGTCTGCCATTTCATCCACTGTAGAAGCATCGTTTTCATAGGCAATGCGAATTTTTACTTTCTCACCTGCATAAGCGCTCAAATCTACAGAGGTTTCGCTCCAGTTGTCGGAAACATCCGCTGTTTTCAATTCTTTCCAGCTTCCATCCTCCTGGGCATACACTTTCAAATTGCCTGTATAGGCGCCATCAGCTTTTGCATCAAAGCTCAGGGTAATATTTTTAGAAGATGTAAAGTCAAACTCCCGGGTCAGGCAATAGGAAGTTTTTCCTTCTGCCGGATTCAGACGATAGGCATAGGTACCGGAGGTCACATCTGCCAAAATATCCTCATCAGCGGCATTATAGATTTTCACACCTTCGCCGTCTACCGTGATATTCTCACCCTGAATGATAATGCCCTTGTTGGAGCCGCCAAAATCATATTCGCCGGGCTTAAACTTAACGTCTTCTGTAATCACCATACCGGGCACCGGCTCAATTTGTCCGGCTTCGTCCCGAACGGTTACATACACGCTGTCACTGGCTTCACCGCAGCTGGCGGTAATTTTGGCAATGCCTGCTTTGTGAGCAGTTACAACGCCATCCTGATTCACAGAGGCAATTTCCGGCTTGTCAGACTCATAAGCAATGGTCTGGCCTTCCATCACTTCGCCATACTGGTCTTTCACTTCCGCTGCGACAGTGGTAATGCCATCCATATCCAAAATGGTTTTATCCGATGACAACTTTAAAGAAGTGGGACGAGGCTCTTCCGGGCCTACATCCTTATCGAAATTCACCTTCAGATAAGCAGTACCCAAATGGCTTTGGTCGGTGGGATTTCCCGATTTGTCAATCGTACCAAAAAACTGTCCCGGCTTTGCCGTTGAGGTAGGCCAGTCATAGCAAGGGTCTTTTGCGTTATCTTCCGTTACATCATCGGTAGTCATCACAACTGCATACTGTTTCCCTGCCTGCAGCTGATAGGAAAGGTCCAGCTTTACCACGCCTTTGCCGGGGACTTCACCGCTGAGCTTGGTAACAGAAGTCAGCTCATTGGCAGGTTTTCCATCTTCCACATCATATAGCTTGGCAATCAGATTTGGGAAAGAGAGGGTCGCCTGATTCTTTTTGAGCACAAAAATTTCAATAGAACTCATTCTGTCAGTAGCCGGAGCCGTAAAGGTCTGATACCGGCAGGCTTCCCCACCAACACCAAAGCTAAATCCCCACGTTACATTATCTGTCGGGAAGGTATAATCCACCGGCGGAGTAACTTGGCTTTCATTGGCATAATAGAGCTTGGTCCAATAAGTATTGACCCACTGGGTTTCCGTTACCCATTCCCCACTGGGGACAATTTTTCCCGAAGGGGTGGTGTCATTAAGTCCGATATCTTTATTGGCCCAGTCATAACGGGTGTGGTCGTTATCCTGCATACCAGGCTCGCTGGTTGTCAGAGACAACGCATATTGATGCCCTTCTTCTACGGGGACATTAAAATCAATAGAGGTTACGCCCTGGCTCAGTACCTCATCTGCCGGTACTGTGACTGTTTCCAAAGCTTCACCGGATTTTGCGCCGTTTTCCATGGGATAAATGGAAGCAATTACATCAGAAAACTCCCCTTTATCTGGATTCATTTTAATCAGGTATACTTCTGCTGTATCAATCACACCATCTTTTGTAGCCACAAAACTTTGCCACCTGGAGACGGCGTCTACTGCAATTCCAAAGCTGGAGCCCCAGGCATTGGGATTTTCATGAGACATGTCAATACTGTCGCTGCCGGTATCCGCAGCAAATGCAGTTCCAGCTCCGCTGACTGCAATTATTCCTGCAAGCAGGACAGAAAGGCCCTTCTTCATAAACGAATACATCTGATTGTCTCCCCCTTTTCTTTACTCTGCTTATAAAACAGAGGCTTTTAAATCACTTCCAAAAAGTCCCGGTCGGGCATGGGACGATATGGCTGATGAGGTTCTGCCTGATACCAATAGACTACAGAAGAAATGTCGTCCTGCAGCGGCAGGAACCGCTTAAACCCATTTCGCCAGCCCAACGCCTGAATGGTGATTTTGAGGTCCTTCTCAAAATAAATCGGGTCGTACACATGGAACCGATACATACCAAAACGCTGATTAAGCTGATACGCGCCGTGTGGATTGAGCACCTGGCAAAGACCTGCATACAGGTTTGTATACTGTTTGTAGGTACCCTTGGGGTCCTCAAAACTCCATGCGCCGCCAAAATAATCCTCGGTACCGGTACCGCAGATGGTCGGATACTCCTTATCCCCATCCATATAAAATTTTATCTCACCTTCTCCCCACCAATAATTGTTGTTGGCCTGCCAAGCCAGATAAGTCCCTACATACTGTCCTTTTCCAACAATATCGTCTGCCAGTACATAAGGCTGTTTATAGGGCACAGGGTTTGTCCGGCGAAATTGTGCATGGAAATACGCCGCCCTGTCATCCACCTTTGTCAGTTCATAGTTGATTTGATAAAAAAGTGTCTGCTCTTCCCGACTGACATTTTCTACTGTGATTCTTGCACCCTTTCGGAAAGGCATGGGAAAATAGCAGTTATATCCTCCGGCAGGGTTTACGTTAATCGGCAGCGAAGCAACAAAAGTAGGGGTATTCCATCCGCTGCAGAAAAAGTCACCCAACGGGACTTCGACAGACGGAGCCTGTTCGTCATCCCAATAAAAACGAAGAATCAGCCACCGGCTCGCCTGGGGGAAGCAGGTCATCCACATGCTTTTAATAACAGCCGGCCCTTCTATTTCCGCAATTTCTACTGTTGCACCACTGGGAATCTGGATACAGGGGTGTACCTTCCAGCCTTTTCCCAAATCAAACGCAGCATTATTCTCGTTATCAGGCACTGCCATCGCACCTTTTCCTTTTTCCCCTTTGGGATTTTCGGCGCTAATAGAGCGGCTGACAGTATCCGTCAGCATAAACAAATTGGAAAGATTGGCATTCATCATATAAAAACAATCTCCTTTTCAGCCTTTCACTGCGCCGGCAGAGAGTCCGGATACCACCTGCTCCTGCAAGGCAATGTATACAATGATACTGGGGATAATAACCAGAATGGTAGCGGCAAACATAGCGCCATAGTTACTGGCAAACTGGCTTTTGAAATAATAAAGTGCGATAGGAAGCGTCCGGTTGGAATTGGAAGAGGTGAGCGTCAGAGCAAACTGGAATTCATTCCAGGCCAGCAAAAATTCCAGCACCGCAGCCGTACCCAAAGCAGGCTTTGCAATAGGTGTTACAATGGTTGCAAAAGTTCTGAAAAATCCGCAGCCATCCAAATAAGCCGACTCTTCCAGCTCCTTGGGAATGGTCATAAAATAGCTGCTCATTACATAAATCGTCGTGGGAAGCCCAAAGGCAATATACACCAGAATCAAACCTATCAACGTATCATGGAGCTTTGCTGTGGTCATCACCTGATACAATGGCTGGAGCAGTGCAGCTCCGGGAATCAGCAGGCCAACAGAAAACAACAGCCTGAAAAACTTTTTGCCTTTCCAGTCAAAGCGTGCTATCACATAAGCAGCCATGCTCAAAAGGAAAATATTCAGCAAAGTAGCCGATACCGCTACCACAATACTGTTCAGATAAAACTGAGGAATGGGAGCCAGTTTCAAAGCATCTACATAGTTTTTAAAACTGAACTGTTCGGGAAGGCCAAGGCTTCCGGTCAGAATTTCCCGATTACTCTTAAAGGAAGAAAACAGAACCCACAAAAGGGGCCCCACTGAAATGATGATGATAGAGGCTACAAACAGGAAAATTAGTGTTTTTACCACTATCTTTTTGGTCAATGCCATATTTCCGTCCGTCCTTTCTCAAAAATCTTTTTCACCGACACTGTAAATACGGTTGATAATTCCTACCGCAATCAGGCCCATAATAATCATGATAACGCCGATGGCATTGGCAAGGCCAAATTGTTTGGCAGAAAAGGCCGTGTTATATACATACAGAGGAAGGTTCAATGTCAAATCCCCAGGCCCGCCTTTGGTAGTCATCATCATAATGTCCAGTTTCTGGAGCATACTGGTTGCTCCCAGCACGGTGGTTGTTCCGATAATATTTTTCATTAGAGGAAGAACGATATAGATATTGGTTTGGAACTCTGTTGCTCCATCTACCTTTGCCGCTTCCATAATCGACACATCCAGAGACGTCATTTCTGCCATTACCAAAATGGTAACCGTAGCGGCAAAAGGCAGCCAGGTCATGGTAACAGAGAAAAATGCTGTGGAAGAATTAGAAAACCAGTTTGGAGGATTTTCCACTCCCAAAAGGGTAAGCCCTTTATTTACAATGCCAAAAGAGGGATTGAGAAGCATGACAAACAGCATGCCAATCGCCGCACTGGAAATAATGTTGGGGAACATATAGACAGTACGGGTAAATTTCCAATAAAACTTTTTCCGGGCCAAAATCAAAGCCAGAAGCACGCCAATCAAGATGTGGATGGTAGATTGCAAAAGCATCCAAATCAAGGTGTTCACCGTA
The DNA here is from genome assembly GCA_019418545.1 of Clostridiales bacterium. Classification (GTDB taxonomy): domain Bacteria; phylum Bacillota; class Clostridia; order Oscillospirales; family Acutalibacteraceae; genus Heritagella_A. The sequence continues at coordinate 8,081 of DYBQ01000020.1, forward strand.
GCGCTGAGAAACTGGCTATCCTGGGTAAAAAGTTTAATATAATTATCAAGTCCGTTAAAATGCGGCTCTGAAGCCACCACCCAGTCTGTGAAAGAAGTTGCTGTCAGCATAACGACGGGTATCGCATAAACAAACCCAAAAATCAAGGTAGCCGGCAGTAAAAAAATCACCAGCCATTTCTTTTTTATTTTCATGATGTCACCTTTTTTCAGAAATGTAGCACTGATTACGATGGCCTTCACCAGAAAAACCGGTAAAGGCCATCGAAACACTCAGATTATATTTACTGCTTATTTGCCGTAGTTTGCGTCCTTCTCGGCAGCTTCATCCAACTTTTTGCACATTTCCTCAGGGGTCAAAGTGCCGTCTGCCAGCTGTGCGTACAGAGGAGTCAGAGCATCCACAGCGGTGGTATAACTGATAGCATCAATGGACTGATACTGATATTCCAAATTGCCCAGCATGCCAATCAAATCGGCAACCAGAGGATTGGCAGCCTTATACTCATCAGAAATAGGAGTTTCGGGGTTCATGGGCAAAGTACCGGCTTCTTCAAGATGGATGGTCTGTCCATAGGCATTGGTTTTGAACTTGATAAATTCCATTGCAGCATCTTCTGTTGCTTTGTCGCTCTTGGCAATGGAGTAGCCTCTCTCATACTGAGAAATTGCACCATTTTCAGGATACAATGCTACACCAACCTTGTCAGCAAAACCTTCAGCAGCTTTGTCTGTGTTGGAAAAATCGGGAGTCATCCAAGGACCGTTAGCGATAATAGCAGTTTCTTCATTGAGGAAGTGGTTAGCAGCAGTAGCATAATCAGAACCAACAGCATCCGGCAAAGAATAATCCTGCAGCATCGTCTGGATTTTTCCAAATGCATCGATAACCTCAGGGGTCTGATAGGTGTCCACATACTTGGTGTTCATCCACTTGTTTCCGGCTTCTCCATTGGTGCCAATCAGAGAAGAAAGGATAAGGTTGGTAGTCCAGCCATTTTCACCAGTCATCATGGACAGGGGAGCTGTACACACACCGGAAGTTTTGAGTTTTTCGAGATTGCTCATCCACTCATCCCAAGTGGTGGGAACTTCAATTCCAGCTTCCTCAAACATTTCTTTGTTATAGAAGTAACCGATTGCCTGACGGCCATAAGAAATGTTATACAAGCCGCCGTCCGGCCAGTTACGGCCAAATTCTAGTGCGCCTTCGCCCAGCTCTTTGGCATATTCGGGGTCAGCCTCAATATAGGGGTTCATGTCCACTGCAATTCCGTTTTCCACAGCCAGCTCCAACGTACCGCCATTACCCTCAAAAATGTCTGGCAGTGTGTTGGAAGAAGCGCGAACCTTCATCTGGTTGTAATATTCAGCATCACTGGGCATTTCTTCCACTTTGAGCGTAATCTTCTGGTTATCAACGCCGTTGTACTTCTCCTGGAACTCCTTAAAATACCGCGCTTCTGCCGCTGCTGCATTATGGGTACCTACACGGAAGGTAGCAACTTCCAGCTCTACCGGGTCTGGGAGTTCCTTTCCGGTTGATTCCGTCTGGCCGGTGCTGCTTTCTCCGCCTGCGCTTGAAGTTTCCGTTCCGCTGCTGCACGCTACAGCACTTACAGCCATAATGCTAGCCATGAGAGCTGCCAAAACCATTTTAAATCTTGCTTTTTTCATAATAATAACCTCCTTAACGAGCGATTTATGTTTGTTGTGCCTATATAGTATCATGTTTCTCCCAGTGCCTCCATAGAGCGATTTGCCTTTGTTTATAAAATTATTGCACAAAAAATAAACACAAACCGCTCAAAAATAGCACAGTTTGTGTTTATTTGTACTTTCTTATAATATCTTGCACAATGGGACTACTTACGATTGCGATACTCACTGGGACTGCATCCAACATGTTTAGTAAAAACGTTGGTAAAATAAGCGGCATCCTCAAACCCCACCCGCTGTGCTACTTCATACACCCGATAGGAAGATTGCTCCAGCAGTTTTTTGGCCTGTTCAATACGAATATTGTTAATGGCTTCTGTAATGGTAACACCGGTTTTATTTCGATACAGACGGCTCACATAGGCAGAACTGACATGAACCGCATCCGCAATATCCTGAAGGGTTATATTATTCTGATAGTTTTCACGGATAAAATGGTCAATCTGGTCTATTAAATAATGTTTTTCCATACGATTTCCAGTCAGACGCCCTACCTCTTCCAACATTTCTCCGCACACTTGGAAAAGGGTATACAGCATGGTACTTTGACTGATTTGATTATAAAACTGGTTTTCAAGATTTTCCGCTTTGTCGCTGACATAGGAATCGCCTAAACGCCGGAACAAAGCAGAACAAAGATTGATGATTTTAATTTTGGCTTTACTAAATGGATATCGGCTTTCAATCACTGCCTGCTTCATTTTTTCCATTTGTTCCTTTGCCTGCTCTGGACTTTTGGCAAATACACGGTCAACTATTGCAGAAATATATAAATCAAGGTTTGGGGCACTGATAGTTTTCGGCTCTTCTACATACACAACAATTTCATTCCCTGAATCTGCCGAGCGTGATAAAGCTTTTACTGATTCCTGAAATGCTGTGGCCAGGCCATAAATATCATCGGTTATGGAACTGATGCCAAACTTGATGTTTACCTTCATAAACTCCTCAACAATTTGAAGCACTTCACCGCACATAGACGTGATATCCTGCAAGTCCAGTCCAAATTCTTTGGATTCGCTGACAATCAAAGTCATACCACGGCTTTGGACATTCACGATATAATAAGGATGTTTGTTAATAGCGGCACTTAAAAAGCTTTTCAGCATCTGCACTGTATTGCGGGAATCCATTTTTTCTTCCAAAAAAGTAATTTCGCACCGGCATACACAATAAACCCGGTTATCCAGTCCATACCGTACAATATCCTCCGAATCGTTTAGCACACGGGAAAGTGCCAGGGATTCCAAAATATATCCCTGCATCGTTTTGTGTTCTTCCACATTCATTCCCGCCTTTTCCCGCTCTTCCCTGTTTTTTTCACAGCGAATTGCAGCAGCTTCCACCGCTTTGGGGAGTTCTTCAATAAAATCATTTTTTACCACAAAATCCACAGCGCCATACCGAAGAGCCTTTTTAACATAATCAAAGTCAGAATAAGCCGTCAAAATTATGGTTTGTACTGGGTGGCATTGTTCATAAATACTTTTCATCAACTCAATTCCATCCATTCCAGGCATCTTAATATCTGTAATTAAAATATCTGCCTGATTATCTTGTAAAAATGCCAGGACTTCTTTGCCATCCACACATTCCTTAACCACTTGACATTGCAGACTGTCCCAATCAACCAGCTGTACAATCCCCTTTCGGATAATATCCTCATCGTCTGCCACCACAACCCTATATTTCATCATTTTTCATTTCCTTTCTGCTCCATCGGGACGCGAATCTCCACAGTTGTCCCTTTTCCTGGTACACTGCGGACCTGTAATCCATATTCTTCCCCATAATACAAAATTAAACGATTATGAGTATTTTTTAACCCAATTTTTTCTCTTGTATTTTCCAATATCACCTCTTCCTGATTTAAGTCCAATGCAGATGTATCAAATCCCCTTCCATTATCTTCCACTCGAATCAAAATATCCTCATCATCCCTAATAATCTGCACCAATATATGAACCGGGACGGATGAACCTTCCATTCCATGAATCACCGAATTTTCCACAATCGGCTCAATTGTCAGCCGTGGGATTTGATAATATCCCAAATCCGAATCCATCGTGATAGTATAATCCAACCTTTGGCAATATCGCTGTTTTTGCAAATATAGATAAAACTCTGTACATTTAATTTCTTCCGACAAAGTGGTCATGGTATTTTTGCCGGAGTATAAGCTTGCCCGCAGCAGTCCTGACAAAGATGTGAGCATTTGATACACTGTTTCATCTCCGCACATTTTTGCTTTTATTTGAATCGTAGACAGAACGTTAAACAGGAAATGAGGGTTTACCTGCTGCTGAATAAATTCCAATTCCATTTCCTGACGCATAATCTTGGCTTTATAGGTGTCGTTAATCAAGGTTTTCATGGCCGCTGTCATATTATTAAAATGGCGGCTCAAATCGTCCACAGAACGGTTGTGATATTTTGGCATTTTAGCATCATAATTTTTCTTTTTCACTTCGTCCATACAAACGACCAAATCTTTAATAAAGGCCGTACTTTTAAAAGATACCACATATCCTACCACCAAAAGGAACAGACACAAAACCACCGCAATCACGAACATAAGAGGCAGTCCTTCCAGCGTTTGTGCCATAATGCTGCTTTTGGGAACTATATTTACAAGACGAAGGCTGTTTGCCGACAACTGTTTGGAAAAGTACAGATATTCCTGCCCATCAATCCACACATTGCCATTATCCTCTTTTTGTATGGCCTCAATAATTTTTTCGTTACATTTCTCTCCAACCAATTCCCGGCGAGAAGAAGAAAAAACATATCCGGTATCGTCTATCAAAAAAGAAGACCCCTGATTTTCCTGGTCAAACTGTGCATACTCCTGATAGAGAACCGACTCATTGGTTGCAATGATAATAGAGAGAGAATCCTCGGAGGCAAAATCACGCTTCATCATCCGAATATGATAAATTTCGTTTCCGTTAACAATCGGCGGGATATCTCCAATAAAATTGTCCCCTCTCTCTTTCAACAATCTGTTAGCCTCCATAGCAGACTCATAAATAGAATTGGGTGTCATTTGGTTTCGGCATACATATAAAAGTGGCTCGTCGTTGCTCAGAATACAGATATAGCTAATATAATTGGTTTTCCAGGCATTACTGTAGGTGAGAACATGTGCTGTTTCACTTTTTAAATTGTTGACATTGGTATAATAGGAAGGGTTCTGCATGTCAAAAAGAGTGGTATCATTTATCCAATAACCAACCGTTCCTCCTGTGGCTACTGCTAATGCTGTGTTGGTAATGAATGAAAAAGACTGGTCGATATTTTGAACGGTTTTATCTGTATACACCTTC
>DYBQ01000020.1:13134-15507 GCA_019418545.1 Clostridiales bacterium
ATTTATCATAGGTGCTGTCATATGCTTTGGAGTACATAACTGCAGAAAGATACCCGCCAATTATCAGCATGGAGAACAAAGCCAGCAGCACACAAATAATAACCACTCGGTTATGTACCGGAGCTCGGCGAAAAAAATGTCGGATTGGTTTGATTGATTTCTTCATAATTTTTTTGCCTCCAGCCAGATAGTTTCCTCAGGATTATTCTTTCTAAATAAGCATAAAGAAAACGAAAAGCATTTTAATTCCTTAAAAGAATCATGCACATTTTTGTTAGAAACAGAGTAATACAATTAAATAATTTATTATTTTTGACTATGAAATTAGAAAAACGACGAAAAATCTCACAAAAATACTGCTTTTCATAATAAAGAAAAATGCCGTATTATATTGGAAATATGTGGAAATCCCAAATATAATACGGCACTCTATTCTATCTGAAGCTTCACTGTTTCCCATTCTGCATTGAATAGAAATGATATAAAACTACATAAATTTCAAGAAAATCAAACCTCTATCCTCATAGACAATTTGCATAAAAAAATATGATTTTATTGATTACCATATCAAAAAGTCTGTTTTTAACAGAAACGTGCTATTTCTACCCCAAATATTCACAAGTACGGATTTTTGTTTTTTTCTGCCTCCCCTCTTCTATGGGAATCTATACGACCCCATTCTCACGTTATTTCATCAGACAGATATTGCACTCTTCCTCTTGCCTACCTCATATCTTAAAAACAATGGTGTCCCATATCTTTTATATATTTTAAGAGGCGGATACTCCACTGCTTCGGCTTTCAATTACCAATACCAGCGCTGTAATATCATCGTCATGTCCATCCGTACGCTTTTCTCTTGCAGTTTCAATCAAGCGTGCAGCTAATGCATTTGGGTCACCGCCAGGCCATTCTTCCAACATTTTGCACACCCATTCGGTGCCGCAAGCAGTGATACCATCAGACACCAAAACTATCATATCGTTGGGAGCAAGGTCTGCTTCTACTGTTGCAAAGTCTGCATCACCCAAAATTCCTGCGGGAAAAGAAGTAGCTTCGATTTCCCGGCAAGTTCCACTGCTGCGAATAAAGCTGACCGGTGCGCCTGCTTTGTAAAAAACAGTATGCCCTGTATATAAATCTACCGAAACCAAATCCATAGTAGCCAAAGATTCATCGCCGGATTTTGCCAGTAATGCCGCATTGGTGAGGCGCAAGGCACATTGATAACCGATACCTGATTTTAACAGGTTTTCCATAATACCGGCAGCCATAGCACCATCCACCGCTGCCCTTCCGCCAGTGCCCATGCCATCACTGATAATGGCCATTTGATGACCGGAATCATCGGAGAATACGGAAAAGCTGTCTCCGCAAAGGCTCCCGCCGTTACAAATATGCTGGGACACACCATGAAGTACTTTCAAAACCGGGCGCTCACTCATCAGGATGCGGCATTGGTCCCCTATAATAGAAACCGAAGGCGGTGTAAAGTCCCGCCCACAGGTACGGGAAATCTCTCTCGTTAAAAAACCTTTATGAAAACGTGCCCGGTCTCCCCGAGCCGTTTCCGCCTCAACGGTCATTCTGTCAAAAGGGTCAACCCGACAGCAAACTTCCAAGGGAAGAACTCCAGCCTGCCGCAGCACCTCTCCAACCCTTCTTGCGGCTTCATAATCAAAATGGTCAAATTCTTCTGTTTCCATTGCCAAATCCTTCAGCAGCTGAGAGGTAATTCCAAACTGGCTCACAGCAACTTCCCTCACCTGTTTGGCACGGATTTCTGCCGCGTCCCGGGCAAGAAATTCCTGATATGCACAGTTAACGTTTTGAATCAGTTCCGGCAGGCGAGCACATCGATTTTGCAGATATCCACAAACTTCCTTTCGCTCAATTTGTCCGCTTCTGCGAAGAGGCTCGGTCATGGTTTCCAGTGCTTCAATCGTTGCGTGATATTCCCTTTCCCAGCAATAGGGCTTTAGCCCACAGCGCCGGCAGGTTTTCGAAACAGCCTGAACATACACTCCTTCCATATCCGGCGCGCAAATCTGAGAAAGCTTTTGAGAAATACTATCAACCGATTGAGAAACATCCGAAAGAGCCTGAGAGGCTTTTGTCAGTTTCATAACTACCGTTTTCCGCAACCCACTGCTTTTTAGCGTTTCACCTGGCGAGGAAAACAATGCTGCTATCCGTCCTCCGGCTGGAAGTGCAACAAATATAATCGAAGCAGCCGCAGTTTCATAAAACCCGGACATCGTCTGCTCAATTCCAGCCTGAAGGCTAGCTGCGGCATTGGCAATTACAAAAGCAGCGGCTGAAGCAGCTTTTCCAAGTGGTGAGAAGACTCCCGCCATCAATCCTCCCAAAGCA
>DYBQ01000020.1:15517-32852 GCA_019418545.1 Clostridiales bacterium
AAGCACCAGACAACGGAGAAATGCCCACAGTAGAAAGCCCCATCACCGCTCCAGAAGCAATTCCGGCCACCGCCCCAGCAGAAATCCCGCCATATCGTCCGGCATACAATGTGAATAAAACTGCGGCAATTCGCCCGAGAGAAACGCCAAAAAAAGTAACATCTGCCACTGACAAAGCCAGCACACACACCGAAACCGTTACACCGGCTAAATCCGGCTGTGTCAGGCTTCGCAGCCCGCCGTTTTGAGGAAGATTCCAAATTCTCTGGAAAAACCAGCATCCACCTCCGGCCAACAGCCCTTCTGCCAAATAGAATGCCGCTGTTGAAGTCATAGAGCCATTTATCATAATCATAGCGCCGCCGGTAGCCAACATAGGCCCCATTGCGGCCAGAGGGCCCGTAAACTGGTTGCGGCTAATGCGATGCAAATCATGAAGTGTCCAACGGATAGCCGCGGCAGCCAAAACACAGGTCAAATATCGTATGGGAATCAAGATTGGAGAAGGAAGAAGATATCCCATCATAGCCCCTCCCGCAGCAGCCCACATATAATGGTAGGGAGCTGCTGCGGCCGCTGCTACACCAAAAGGGGCATATTTCCCAAATGCCATTGCTCTGGAAAACAGAAGCCCTGCTGCAAAACTGCCCAAAATACCAGCCAACTCCATAATAACAGGAGATTCCTTCCATCGGAATACTTTTTTCCGAACTGCCGCCAAGGTACTCACAATACAACACCACGCCTTCCATTTCTTTCATACATCCGCCCTGCTGTCTAACAAAACGGCAGAGTCATACCTTATAGTTCATTGTATCCATTGCCGGCAGGCCATTTTGTCAAACGGCGGCGCAGAACGGCGGCTTTTCTTCCGGGAAGATTCCTCTTTTTCCCGGAAAATCCCCAATCCCATGCCCATTTTCCCCGGCTGAAAAGGAAACTCTTTTCCCAGGCTCTTCTGCTTCTCCGCTTTTTCCCGAAAAGAGGACGGAATCGGCGCTTCATTCCTATCGAAAAGAAATCCTGTAAAAAAATGCATCTGTCCGGCTGGTTTGACCGAACAGATGCATTTTTTAAAGAACAGCAGAGTGTTTTAAAAGATAATGGTCCATATCCATAAATTCAGCGTAGTAAAGACGGCTTATATCCAAAATCAACTCCGTTTTTTCTTGACTGAGTATTCGGCAGATTTTAGAAAGAGCCGTTACTTCCTTTTCTCCAACATATCCCGGGCGATAATAGGCCAGCGTGATGTGGGGCGTTAGCGGATAAGGCAGAGGGCGGATTTCGTCAAACAGCTCATATAGCCGCATGAGAATATTATATTCTTCTTCCGCAGCAGGCACATATCCTGCTGCAATACTGGTGTTTACCATATGAAAGACATGGGTGAAGCGCAGATGAATTTGTCTGGGGAGACCCTCCGCTTGGAGAGTTTGGCAAATCTCCATATATCTTGCGGCATTTTCACTCATGGCAGCCATAAGAGAAGAGCGGGATGGCCCATTGGATAAATCATGAAGAGTCAGATGGAATTCTGAAGGAGATAAAGGCTTTGCCAGAACAGAGGCAGCAGTTTGATAAAGCTCATTCTGGATATAGGAAAGCATCTGGACTGAAGCAGTATCCAATGTGAACAGGATGGTATCGCCATAAAAGGCAAGAAGATTTCCCTTTTCATTCACTTTTTGACTCAATGCTGGATGGGTATCAAAACCAGTTCTTTGCCACTGATAACTGTCAGGCTGGAAAGAACACAATCGCTGCTGAAAGTCATAGTAGGTTTCCCGCATATGCATTATCCTTTCTGCTGATTCTGCATAAATTCCCGAATTTCGCTCAGACGTGCAGCAGCATCCTGTACTCCCATAGAATAAAGCTCCATCAGCTCAGCAGGGTCACGGCAGAAGGCGCTCATGGTGATGGGGGTACTCGGACGTATAACAATGGCATCCCCCTGTTTTTCCCTCTCTATACATTCCCGACGAAGTTGGTTATATACTTCTCCACGATGGCAAAGCGCCTCGGCAAAAGCCGGATATCGGCAATAGCGGGCACGGATAACCGAACGTGGATATTCCGGCTTTTCCTCTTTCCGATAACTGTCGTCACGGGTAAGAATTACAATATTTTTTTCACAGCCAGATTCCACTGCCCGGCGCAGAGGAATCGCTTGGGCAACGCTGCCATCCAAAAGCTTTTTTCCCATATGCCGAATTGGATGGGAAAGAAAGGGCTGCGCGGAAGATGCCCGGACAGCCTCCATGCCGTCGCCCAAATTTGACTTGTTAAAATATATAATAGTGCCTGTTTCCAAATCCGTGGCGCCTGCTTCGTATCCCATCGGGCTGCTGTAAAAGGCATCATAGTCAAAAGGAAGAAGCTCATGAAACATGGGGCCAAAAATAAAGTCAAAGCCAAACATGGAGCCTCCTCGCAAAAGGTTTCCAGCACTCACATAACGTTTATCCTGGATATATTGAGAAAAAATCTCACGATTTCTCCCGATTTGTCCCGAAAGAAAGCTTAATGCATTACATGCACCAGCCGAAATTCCATATACGGAATAGAATTTCATTTTTTCCCTAGCTAGTACATCCAGAGCACCAGCCGTATAGGCTCCACGAACACCGCCGCCTTCTAAAACAAGTCCATAACGCATGGAAATCAACTCCTGTATCAGATTACTACTCAGTATAAGACTTTTTGGTTTTTTCGGCAAGAGTTCAGGCAAAGATAGAAAAAAGTAAAAAATTTGAAAAAATCCCTTGACTTTTTGTTTTCTGTCAGGTATAATGGTCGAGCAGTCGATGCATGGACGTTTAGCTCAGCTGGTAGAGCATTCGCTTGACGTGCGAAGGGTCAGCAGTTCAAGTCTGTTAACGTCCACCACTGTAAAAGAGATTGGTTTTTTCCAATCTCTTTTTTCTTTTTTAAAATATACTATTGACTTTTTTGGATAGGTACGTATAATTAGTAATGTTGTCTTTTATATCTTTCATCAAATCCTTGCATTTTTCTTTTGGTACCGATTTTGATGTTTGAAAAATTTAATACGGAGAGTTGTCCGAGTGGTCGAAGGTGCAGCACTCGAAATGGTCGAACAGACTGTTCGTTTTGTCCACCCGAAAATCCAGCCGTGATGCGGGTTTGTCTCAGTTCAAAAAAGTGAATATTTTGCTGTTCTGCCCTGTTGTTCTGTCCTCAGTATTTTTTCAGAATTTCAGGCTTAACATATGGAGAGTTGTCCGAGTGGTCGAAGGTGCAGCACTCGAAATCATGTTACTTTCTCCAAAAACTGAATATTTATTATACGGAAGCGTATCGAAGTGGTCATAACGAGCTGCACTCGAAATGCAGTAGTCCGCAAGGGCTCGTGGGTTCGAATCCCACCGCTTCCGCCAAAAACAATCCCGCGTAAATCAAGGGTTTACGCGGGTTTTCTTATGTCGTTTTGTGGTGCCCTAATCTCGCATTGCGGGCTAAAATGGTGCCCGTGGTGCCCTGATTTGTGGTGCCCTGTGTCGTGTGCGCTATACATTCTATTCATCAAAATTGTATGCTGTGGTGCCCAAATGGTGCCCAGAACCCCTAAAAACCTATAAAAAGCAGCGTGAAACTATAAAAAGATATTGCGGTTATAGCTCCATTTCGCTGCTTTTCTTTTTGGATTTTTTCGGTGTTTCTTTTTGGTCTGCACCATTTTTTGAAACAGAATTTTGCGAGTGTAGGGCTTTATGGTAGGTTTCCAAAACAGATTTTTTTCGTTCCAGCCGCACGTCCACATACTGCGCCGTTACCGCTTCAAGGTTGGTCGATATGCCAAGCGACATACCGATACCTTTTAGCGTATGTCCCAATATCTCGCCCACGGTGTAGAAGTCGCCCGTTAGCTGGTGCATATTTGTAGCTGCCGTATGTCGTAAGTCGTGGAAACGAATGTGCGGCATTTCAAGGTGCCGGATAAGTTGACCGAAATTTGCAGACATTCTATCTCTGCGTTGCGGCGAACCGTCCGGCTTTGCGATAAATAGCTTGTTGTCGTAGTACACACCGCCGCTTGCCGCTATCAATTCCTTTTGCCGTTCGATTAAATCAAACTGCCGCAAAAAATATGGTAGCGTTTCCTCTGTAATCGGCAAAATACGGTCGTTTGATTTTGTCGGTGCCATTTCGGTAATAATCTTTGTTCCCGGTGGCACATTGAAAGGCATTTGCTCGACAACGCCAAACTGCATTTTTTCAAGGTCAATGTTGGTCGTCCGCAAACCTATAATTTCGCTCATGCGTAGCCCGTACATTCCGGCAAGCACAACGGGCATTTCCCATTCCGTACCGATTACATTGCTCATAAACTTTTGCATTTGCTCAATGGTGTATGGGTCGGGCGTCTTGCCCTGCTTGCCAAACTTCGTGATAATATCGCGGGCGGGGTTGTGTTCGATATAGTGGTATTTGCGGGCGTGTTCCATTGATACGCTTAAAATCCGCTGTGCATAGCGGACGGTGCTGTTGGATAGCCCCTTGTCAAAAAGCTGCTGAAACATATTGTCAAGCATGGCGGGGGTCAGTTGGTTTAGCTGCACATGGCCGATATAGGGCAAGATATGGTTTTTAATGTGGCTCTTGTACCCCGCAAAGGTGCTTGGTCGCAAGTTTGCCTTGCCGTGATTTTCCACCCATTCTTCCAAATATTCTTTGACGGTCTGCTTGCCCTGTGAAGCAACAACGGGCGTATAGACGGGATTAGCAAGTTTCGCTTTCATTTCCGCCTCATGCTGCGTTGCTTCTTTCTTGGTAGCAAAACCTTTTTTAGAATAGGTCTTTTTACCCTCCGGCGCATTGTACTTAATATTCACGTCGTAAACGGTACCCGGCTTTCCGGTCAGAACGCCGTTACTGTCCCGCTTATTTTGTACTTTTCTTGATGATACCGCCATATTTATTTGCCTCCCTCTGCATTAGGGAGATTTGCTTTTCGTTTTGCTCGCTCGTACCAATCCCATATAGCTGCGTCAGCAATCAAACGGCGGTTGCCGTTCTGTATAAATTCAAGTTCTCCGCTATCCATAAGCTCACGCAATTTGTTTTCTCCGATACCGCTAATTTTACTCATTTGCTCAACGGTCTTTAACATGGGAAACATAGGCATAGCGGGGTTTGTTGTTTCCTTTTTTGCCATTTGAAATACCCCCTTTCGTTAATTCGGCATAAAAGGTGATATTTATAAATGGGCTTTAATCGGACGGTTGTTAGCGCAACCTCACGGGAATTTCACCCCTGCATGGTTCTCATGCAGCCCTACCTATTGCTTGCGACGCTCTTAACGCTCGAACTGTAGCTATAAGGGAGTATCATTATATATTTTGCGCGTCGTCGCCCGTAAGCTGCTATACTTACTTCCCGGCGTTGGTGTTTCTCGCTCGCTCAAAATTGAGGTCATGGCGCACCCGCCGTATGGCTCGGCGCAAAAGGAACGTACCCGATTTGCCCTATACTGCGCTGCCGTTATCTTGCTGCGCTTTCTTTTTCAAGGAGCAAAGAACATTTACGCAAAGCGGAAAGGGGTAGAACGCTTTGCAGGCCGTTAATCGGCCTTAAAGGATAGGACAGCCCGCATAAGTTTTGATTGCAGCCGTTCCCGCAAGTCCTCGTCTATGCCGTAGTAGGTGTTACCGCTTTCGTCGCGGATTTTTCGCATAGACAGGTGGGCTATGTAGCTTTGGTAGTGCTGCACAACAATTCTCATGGCGTCCGGGTCGCCCTTCGTCGCGGCTAAAATGACTGGGTAAGGCAGTAAGCCGCGCTCGTCGTTGTTACAATTCGTCCCATTCATCGGCGCGTTCCTCCAAATATCGTTTTAGCAGTTCAAAAGAGCTTGTCCGGCGGTACTGTACTGTGCTGCGGGGTATTTTCATAAGCTCCGCAATCTCAACGTCTGTCATGTCAAAGAAGTAGTACAGTAAAACAGCTTGACGTTTTTCGTCCGGCAGGGAGTGCAAGGCTTCGGCCAGCAGCTTTGCGGTAATCTTCAAACCGCCCGCGCAAAAGGCATCTTCGTCCTCATTGACAAAATATTTATCAACGGTATAAAGCTGCTTTTCTTCGTGCGGGGTAAGGTCTGAAAAGTTCACCTCATGCCGCCTGCGGCTTTTGCGTTCCCGGCAAGCGTCAATTAGTTCGTTGCGTAATGTACGCTTGCAGTACGCATTAAACTCACATCTCGTTTGCCATTCAAACCGAGCAGGGTAATCCATGTTCTCACCCCCTCTCGTTCCCGGGGGCGGGTTATTTATCCCCTTTCGGCGGCCCTCCACGGATATGCCGTGGCTATGCCAAATGGAATAGCAAAGTTTTTCAAAAACTTTTTGAGAAAAGCAAAATGCGCCCGTCCGCAAGACGCGGACGGGCGCAAAGGAAATGTAAGCAGTATTTAGATGTTCTGACAGTTCATATTCATGGCCGGAATAACCCGCAGAAAACCAAAGGCTTTTTTTGAGCGCGGGGCATTAGGTGGGTTACGATAAATAAAAAAGGACATGACGATACCTCCAAGATACCGCCGTATCCTTAAAAAAGGGCGACTTTAATAAACCCTCCGCAAATCCATTTTTTGAAAAGAAAAACGGCGGCTTTGATTGATTATTCAAAACCGCCGCCTTTGGTCTACAACCGTACTCTTGCCACAAGCAGCGGTTTAGTCTTTTGCGCTATTACCAGCAATCATACAGCGTATGTAATCTTCAAAAAAGAAAAAGCCGATAACCGCATTTTAATCTGCGTGTTATCGGCTCTGCGTCTGTGCGTCCGGCTCTTTGATAACTGATATATTAAGTTGACTTGCATTGATTAGCGTTTCCTGCTTGCACTTCGGACAAAACAGCGGAAAATTTTTGAGTTCCGTATCTTCTCGTAATCTTATCCGCGTTTTACTGCTACAAATAGGGCATAGTAGCCATTCTTGGGTTTCCATATAATTTTACCTCCCGCGGTGTTTCGCCTTTTTCTTCTCCTGCCGGAGAGTAAATTGTCGTTCTTTTTCAGCTTCTCGTTGCTCACGGCTTTTGACTTTACGTTCCACCTTACTTTGTTCATGTTGCAATTTAAGTGCCTGCTGCGCCTTTGTCCCTATACCTCTAACTTGTAGTTGGTCGTTAATTTGTCGTTGCATACGTTTGGGATTTATTTTTCGTTCCATAGCGATATTTGCTTTAATAGGCGGGCTAAATTTTAACTTATTCCAATTTTTAAGAAAGAATGCATAAACTTCATAATCTTTTGGTTCTGCACCAAAAGTAATTTTGCATACTTCATATTTGCCGTTATCCGTTCTTTCATACAGGCCAATCCAAAATGGGGGCTCAAATAGAATTGTTAGACTGCTTTGAACCTCTGTATTCATTCTTTAGAAAACTGCCCTTCAAAAATATCAAGCCACTCCAAAAGAGACTGGTAGAGAAGCCTTTGCTGCTCAAAAATGGTCTTTCCAACGAGTGGAATGTCCGAAAATTCAAGAGCATATTCCGCATTTGATTGAACTGATAATTGCAAACTATTCCGTAACGTCGTTATTAGTTTCAACGCTTCATTTTTGGTTACTTTGTTTAAGTTTGTTATGACAACATTAAAATCAAACAATAACGAAACGGGTTCGGAAGCATAGGAAGTCATAAGCTCCTTAAAATATTTTCGGCCTTTATCTGTAATAGAATAAACGGTCTTATCTGCAAATCTGTCGCCTTTGACAATATCGCTCTGTAAATAACCGTTTTCATTTAGCTGAAGAACCTTTCGATAAATAGAGGGGACACTTATTTTCGTCCATCTTGATAAGTGGTGATATTCCACATCTTTTTGTATGTCATAGGCACTTTGCGGCTTTTCCAACACGATACCGAGTATTACTAAATCTATTGATGACATAATTACACCTCCACTTTTACTATTAACAATAGTACTATTATCAATAGTAAAAGTCAAGAGGAAATTAGAAAAAGCCGATAACCGCATTTTTTAACTGCGTGTTATCGGCTCTGCGTCTGTGCGTCCGGCTCTTTGATAACTGTTATATTAAGTTGACTTGCATTGATTAGCGTTTCCTGCTTGCACTTCGGACAAAACAACGGAAAGTTTTTAAGTTCTGTATCTTCCCGTATTCTGTTCCGTGTTTTAGCTTTACAAATCGGACAACATATCCATTCAACTTTGCTCATTGACATTTAGCTCCCAAATCTATTAGCGTCATTTTTCTTTGCCACGGTGCCTTAACCCATTACAGGGATTAGAGCTGCGGCTAAAATCTCGGAAAGATTACCAACAATATGAACTATTATAGTAAGTAGCAAACAACCGGTCTTTTTGTACGTTAAGCCAAATAAAATTCCTCCAAAGAATGTAAATAATACAGTTGATATACTTCCCGTCATAAAATGAGTAGCAGCAAACAAAACAGAACTAATTAGAATGGCGGGAACAGCGTTCATTGACCGGCAAAGTCTTGTTTGTATAAAACCTCGGAAAATAAATTCCTCTGTAATGGGGGCAACCAAATATACGGCTACACAATATAGAAAAGGATTTATTTTTATGGAACTTTCCATAATCTCCATATTACCTTGCATATTTTCTGAAAATGAAATTGTATGCAAGATGAGATTTCCTGCAACAGAATATAAAATAATTGCTATTAGTGGTATAATCCATTGTTTTGCTGGTACTATGAAAGTGCGAAATAAGCATTGTAATTCCTTTTTCCTGCTCAAATAAAGAAGTACCAGCGTTAGGGATAAAACGTCTCCCGCAATGGGAAAAAGCAAAAAGTATGAAGATATTACGCCACCTTGAATAATAAGCCCGATTGACGAAAAAACAATTTGCGTAAAAACGAAAATCAAAAAAGTTGAAACGGCAATGAGGATAGCTCTTTTTTTCATAGGAAATTCCTCCTTGCGCTTCATCAAGAATGGCGATTAAACAAGTTGCGAATTTTATTAAGTAGCCGAGTTGAAAACTTGTTCATGTGTTCTTCGTTATATACTAAAATTTCGTAGGCGTCCATAACCGAGAAAGAATAAACCAATACCCCAAGTCCCAATGCAATAAAAGGGAGAAATACGGGAATAGCCGTACTTTCAGCTACATGATAAAATTCTATCGAAACGTAGAATATTACTCCGCCCAACAAAATTACAATTAAAAAACCAACAATCATACCAATGTACTTTTTTCTTAAACAGGCATAGCGGTTTTTTAGTTCTTCCAAGTAGTTATGGTCAAACATCAATGAATTTTGTTTGAGAGCTTTGTATTCAAAATCGTGGTCTGATAAGCAGGTGGCTAAAATAATGCCAATTCCAATTACAAGGCATATAGTACCACCGATTAGGCCGGCGACAGTATCTTTTCCTAAAAGGAAAAATGGGATACCGGAACACAGAATTAAGCCAATACCAATAGCGATTTTTCGTGCGATAGTTTTTTCATGTAAAATCCAAGCTTCGGCTTTTTCACGACTGACATAGTAACCGTCGATTGAAGAATGGGGCGGTTCCTCGCTGTCTTTTAAGAGATAGTCGATAGAGACCTCAAAAATATTGCTAATTATCATCAACTTTTCTGTTTCAGGGAAACCTTGATTATTTTCCCACTTGCTAATAGCCTGACGAGTAGTATTGACTTGTTCAGCTAAAGCCTCCTGTGATAGTCCTTTTTCTTTCCTGAGTTTATAAAGTTTTTCTCCGAAAGTCATAGGAACCCTCCTTCTATTTGATTTCTGATAATATCGTATCAAATCAAAGTGTTTTCATCTATCATTTTGGAAATGCACTTTGTCAACTTTAGGTTGCGGTCTTGTTTGTATGGCTCCAAGAACGGTTTATTATTCCAACATAACACTTTTTATGGGTAATTTCTTTATCCGAAAAGAGTAGTAGCGCATTATAAGCTCGTAAGTGATTATGAACGCTACAAGTGTTATCATAAGGGCATTGAAGTTAAAATTGTATTCGGGGACATTCCCGACATCTGCAAATACGACTGTTACCATTACCTTTAATAATCCATATTGATATATCGTACCAATAATAAAACCTATGTACGCAAACAGTCTATAGCCTCCAAGAATAGCGCGGCAGCAAGAACTTAATTCATATCCGAATACTCTCATCATGGCTATTGTTTTTGTGTTCCCTTTAACAACACTTGTGAGAGATAAAAACAAGGTAATGAAAGCAAGAATTAAGCCTATTCCAATAACCATAAAGGCGAAAGAAGCACTTGCTAACTCTTTCATTGACATTGACATCTGTACCATAGCGGAAAAGCAAAAGGCTGAAAAGGCAACGAAAAACACCAAGGTCTTTTTGCTTTTAAGAGTAATTCTTTTTAAGTCCTGCAAAAAAGGTAATTCCTTTATTTCTTTTTTGCTGATTTTAACTTTAACCTCGCTCTTTTCCCGCAATAAATCCAATACGGGATTGTTTAATTTGAGATAAGCATACAGAACAGATAAAATAATGAATAACATAGTAGGTACGAAAACTAAAAGCAAGGGCAAGTAAAGGTGGAAGTTTACTGTAATATTCGGTAAAAGCCCTTCGGCGTTCTGTATTTCATAAAACGTCGGCATATAACTGAAAGCTAAAGCAACGCCCAAAATGCACCCGGCAAAAACACTCAAACCGAATACTGCAAAATGGCTTGCTATCTTGATGTTGGAATATCCGAGAGCTTTTAATATGCCAAGCTCCTTGCCATGTGTATCTATGTAATTCTTTATATAGAACACCAGCATGATTACTGATGTTATTACCAAGCAACCACCTGTAACAGCGGCCGTAACTTTACCCATAGATACTTGTGCATTATACATTGCAATGCCAGCTTCGGTTGCAATTTTGCCCTCCAAGCCTGTAATGTCAATGTTATAGTTCAAAAACAGCGTACATACGAAAACGGCACAACATGCAATAATGGATATGCCTATAAGTTTAATCAAATCTTTCATTCCAATAATCATGGTATCACCACCCGATTTCATAAGCGGTCTTTTGCGTTGCATTAGAATATATATCCGCTATTTTTCCGCTGTTCATCTTGATAACGGTATTTGCCATATCCGCTATATTTTGGTTGTGTGTAACCATTATGATTGTAAAACCAAGCTCTTTATGAAGTTTACAGATATAATCAAGAACCTGCCTACCTGTTTGTTCGTCTAAAGCTCCCGTTGGTTCATCTAAAAATAATACTTTAGGCTTTTTCGCAAGCGCACGGGCAACGGAAACCCTTTGTTGTTCGCCACCCGAAAGCTCGCCGGGATATTTTTTCATTTTATCTTCAAGCCCAACAGCTTTTATAATTTCTCTAAATTTTTTATTGCCTGCAAGGTCTGCGCCCATTTTTACGTTTTGCTCAACGGTCATATTCGGAAGTAAATAATACTGCTGAAAAATGAAGCCGATATTTTCTTTGCGAAACCTTGTCAATTCATTATCCGATAGGGTGGTAATATCAAACGAATTATATTTAATATTTCCATTGTCGGGGCGTTCAAGTCCTGATAAAACATTCAAAAAGGTTGATTTGCCGGAACCGGAAGCACCTAAAATTACGGTAAAATCCGTATCGGAAATTTGTAGGCTGATACCTCGCAAGACTTGATTTCTATTGCCATAGGATTTAACGATATTTGATACCTCAATCATTGCCTTTGCCCCCTTTAATTTCGTTCAATACCGATACCCGTACTTCGGTCAACATATTTCCTATTTCTTCGGGGGTAAAGGCACACATATTTGTAGCGCAAAGTACCGCTATACCATGTGAATATATCCATAAATGGCGATAGAGCTTTTCGGCGTCGTTCTCATGTAAACCGTAGCTTTTTTCCACCGACAATAGAATTTCAGAATAATTTTCATCTATAACAGGCAGTACAGATGAAGTCGTCGGCTTGTTCGGTTGTTCTGTCATAAAAAGTAGTTGAAACAATTTGGGCTCCTGTATAGCAAAGCGGATATACTGCATACCAACACCCTTAAAAGCAGGTGTTTCCTTTAGGCCTTCTTTGATATACTCTCCATACAAGGCCGCTGCTGCTTTTTTAACTTCCGCTTGTACCTCGTCCATATTTTCAAATACAGTAAAAATCGGACAGGCTGAACTACCGAGCTTTTTGCCTATTGCTCTGGCGCTTAAATTTTCCAAACCTTCAACACGGATAATATCTAAACCTGCTGCTATTATTTGCTCCTTTGTAAACTTTGCTTTAGGTGGCATAATACTTCCTCCTATTTATAACTTACGTTCTATAACACATGTTCTATTATATCGCTATAAGGAAGTATTGTCAATCTATCTGCTCAAAAGTTTACAAAAAAGCCGATAACCGCATTTTCATCTGCGTGTTATCGGCTCTGCGTCTATGCGTCCGGCTCTTTGATAACGGAAGTATCCATTTTTATTACATTGATTAGCGTTTCTCGTTTGCATTTAGGACAATATAAAGGGAGATTTTTTAATTCAGTATCTTTTCGTATTTTAATGCGAGTTTTATTTTTGCATATAGGGCATAGTAGCCATTCGGAATTTTCCATAATGACACCTCATTTTCCTGCATTTTTTATCAATTTTTTGTTTTCCCATATTTTACTCTTAAAGTATAAGAAGCCAACTATTGCTGGTAATACCGGCGATACCGCTTGCCCGATATATATACCCGAAAATCCAACACCGGCTGAAAAAGCTAATATCCAACTTACAGGAAGCCGGACAAACACAGCGTCTAATAAAGAATTAACCATAGCAATATTTGCGGCTCCAATTCCAATAGCAAACGAGTCAAAAGTATACATAACCGCATATATAAGACTATTTATTCCACAACACATTCTCAAATAAAGTATACCTTCTTTTATGACTTCTGCACTTTCCGGCTCAAACAGAGCGACAATTTGTTTTGCAAATAATTGTACAATTACTATGGTAATAAGGGTAGCTAATAGATTTAGGCGCAAACCTATTTTTGTTGTTTTTTTCACTCTTTCTATATCGTTTGCGCCCATGTTCTGA
The DNA here is from genome assembly GCA_019418545.1 of Clostridiales bacterium. Taxonomy (GTDB): domain Bacteria; phylum Bacillota; class Clostridia; order Oscillospirales; family Acutalibacteraceae; genus Heritagella_A. Next base: position 28,589 of record DYBQ01000020.1, read on the forward strand.
CCGACCATTGCTGTTACCGCTTGACCTATCGCCCAGCAAGGCATACCTGCAAAAGTGTTGACTTTTAGCCCTACCCCGGACGCAGCGGCAACCGATACGCCGAAATTGTTGAGCATACCCGTAATGAGCAAATAAGAAATATTAACAATCACCATTTGTATAGCGGTAGGTAATCCAACCTTTAAGATAGTTATTAGTTTCTCTCGCTGAATTACAAAATGTTTCAATTTGAAGTCAAAAACAAAGTTTTTTCTTTTTAAGTGGATTATTGAAATCAAAAGAGAAACGCCCTGTGAAAAAATAGTTGCATAAGCCGCACCAGCCGTTCCCATATTAAACGGGCCTACTAAAACTAAATCCAAGATAATGTTTACAACGGTTGCAATCGCAATAAAGTAAAGTGGACTTTTTGAATCGCCAAATCCTTTCATAATTGAGCATACAGCGTTATACCCAAACACAAACACGGTACCATATCAGGTTTCTACTGATTATCTTCTTGGCAGAGAGGAAACGCCCCCAGCAACTTCTCTTCCCCTCCCAGGTGAATTGCTAAAGATATATCATGGTAAATCAGTCTGGTCGTCCGATTTCGGATGGGTATTGGTAAACTCAATAAAGAATGTACTGGTTTGTGTTGATGGTTCTTTGGTACCGTTTGATAACGCCGGTTCTGTTTATGTGGCACAGCCTCCGTTCTATGAAGCATCACTTCCAGATTCAAAACCGTTAAGCAAACCGGATCTTCAAAATTATGGGGAAATCTGGCTTGAACCAATCTCTCACGATACGGAACTCAGAGAACAACTTCGAGGAACCTATCGGGTTTACGAACACTGGGTAGAGAATAATTTCGGAAATCGCTTCTCGCTCGATACCTACGGAGTCAAATGGTTGGCTTTCAGCAATAAATAATATTCAAGGCAGGGTTGTCGTAATTGACAATCCTGCCTTTTATCATAAGTATTTCTGCATATAGAACTCACTTCGGTAAGTGCCGTCCTTGAGCTTAAACATATTCGGTCTTTCGCAAACAACACGGAATCCGAATTTTTCGTACAAGTGTCTTGCACGGTCATTGCCCTCTATGAACTCCAGCTCCATAATCTCGGTTCCTCGGTTCTGTGCCGCCGATACAAGCTCCTCGAACATTGCAGAGCCGATACCGAGGTTCCAATAGTCTTTGAGAATAGCATTGGCAATGGTTGCACGATGCGATACTTTCATGTCTCCTCTGAAGCTGATCTCACAGTTGCCGGCATCCTCATCGTCAACGTAACAGGTGATACCCAATGTATCAGGGGCAGAGCGCAAGCGGTTTACCCATGCTTCCTCTTGCCCGATAGTTGTTGTCCATTCTTCGGGATAGCGTGCAAGAAAATCAGTTTCACTACAAGATTTCTTTATGTAGTTCAGTAATTTTTCCGCATCCTCAACACATGGACTTTTTAAGATGGCGGTCCTGCCATCTTTCAATATGATTGTTTTTTCTTCAAATATCATTTCGATACTCCTTTCGGTAAATTACTCCTCGATTGAAAAGAGTGCTTTAATCATTTTTGCAACTTCATCTGGAGCCGGATTTGTATTGTCAAGTTTCATATAGTTCTCAAACGGCAGTTCTTCGCCGTCATAGGAATTAAGGCGATACTTTTCGCTCGTTGCCCTCATTTCAGATTCGCTCCAATTGAGATCACGCTTCCGTTTGCTTTTTTATCCCCGGCATTTTATCCCCCTGCGGGGATAGGACAACCGCCCGGTATGTTTATCCCCGTTCATAATTGTTGATATAGGGATTATACCGTCTAATTTTGTAGATTTTTCCGAGATTTTCCGTAGAATTTTCGTAGTCGGTCGCAAGTTTAGACAAGAACAAACAACAAAATGCTGTATAATGTCAAATTTTACCGCCCTTTGAATACTGCACCGTAAGAAAAGACTTTATGGCTCAAATAAATAGGGGAAACGACCTGCTATCAGGTCGTTTCCCCTATTTATTCCGTAATATCCTCAAAACAAAAGCCAACTTCTCGAACACAACGGATAGCAGAAGGTAAGCTGGGTGCTATCTCACGAAATTTTCTGCGCAGGCCGTATACATGACAGCTTACCGCATTGGCTTCATTTCCCATTGGATCTTCTCCCCATACAGCCTCATAAAGCTGCCTGTATGACAACACCCGCCCTTCATACAAGGCCAGTCGGTAAAGTAGTTCATACTCTTTTGTTGTCAGTAATACCTCCTGCTGATTATAGTATACCTTTCTTTTTCCTGTGTCAATTATGAGGTGGTTAAAAATCAATGTCGGTTCAACTACCATTTCAATCAGCTTCAAATCAGGATGACGCTCCAAAATCTTTGAAATTTCCTCTAAAGCAACGTTATCCTGGTCTGATAGTTCCAAAATCACAATTCGTTTGATAGTCCCACCTTCCTTCTAAAACAGCCGCCATCTGTCTGATGGCGGCCGTAAAATGTTAGATATTCTGTTCCTTTTTCTTTCTGCTGTAAAGCGTCATGCCAACAGCGCCGGCTCCGGATGCAGCCAGAAGACCAATCCACAGCATCATGTTGCTGCTGTCCCCGGTCTGCGGATTAGTTGTATCGGAAGACTGATCGCCCGCGCCGGTCTGCTCTTCGTCCTGAACCGTACTGGTTGAAAACGGCGTGTTGGAACCAAGGATAGCATACTGGCCCAGATGGGTAGTCTCAAACACCAGGAAGTCGCCTTCCGCCACCGCGTCAAAGCGTTCCAGCTCTTCGCCCAGATATACCGCCTGATAGTATTTGTAGCCCTTCAGGTGGTCGTTCATCGGGATTTTGACCGTCATGGGGTTATCCCTGATTTCCAGAGCTTTACCGTCTTTTCTAACACTGATGTCGTAAATAGACAACAGGCCCGGCAGTTGTTCCTTCAGTTCCGGACGGCTTGACAACACGCTTTCCTGCGCGATGGTGTCAGCAAAAAGCTCCGCACCCTCTGGCACACCGTCGGTCAGGGAGATGGAAACGCCGGTTTCGGAAGCAGTCAGATCTTTGGCGCCAGTATCCTCACCAGGTTTTGTTCCAGGATCAGTGCCCGGATCGGTAGAAGTCCCGGACGGGGATACTTTGATCACATCATTGGTGCAGTAGTAGCTATACATGCCGGTCTTCTCAATGACTGTCTTATATCCCTCCGGATAGCCTTCCTGATCTGCGGTAATATCTTCCATGCCATCTACGGGGGTTACAACATTTGTCTCGTACCTTGCATCGGAATACGTATCCGGCAGTTCCACCTTGTCAATTGCCTTATATAAGGTGTAATAAGGCGTACCTTCTCCTTCTTCATCATATTTTATATTGCCTGTGCCCCAATAAAAAGTTTCTTCGCCTTTTTTGAGAACTTTCATGGTTTTCGGCCTGTCAATTTTTGCCTCAATAGTTTTTCCGTCAGCATCCTTTGTATATTCCGCCGGCCACTCGGTGCTTCCCTGGATTATTTTAACTTCAAGTGCGAGATATTCGTTTCCGCTTGGAAGATCGTTAACTTTCACCAGTTCGGCAATATCGGTTTGACCTTGCGAACCTATAGTTTCATCAGCTTCAAAAAAGTAAACGCCGTACAGCCTGCCATCATTTCCTTTGGTGGCAACCTGCCATGTCCTGGACTCATACGGGGCTTCTGTAATGACTGTTTCTGTCTGCTCATATTCCAATTCCACGCCGGAATCAGCTGTCAGAGCAAGCTTTGTTTCAAAATTTCCTGTGAACGGGATAGATTTAGACGTTGTTGAGATAAACTGTGCCGAACAAGTCGCCATATGCGGAGCATCGGGCATTTTATACGCCGTCACAGTAGCCTCCGAACCAACTTTGAGCGAGCCTTGTGTTCCCTCCGCCATAAACGCAATAGCGGCGCTGGAGGTTTTGTTCTCATTGATGGTCAGGGAGCCGTCTCCAATAATCTCCAGGTTGCCGCCCCAGCCGAAACCGTATACCACCAGCGAGGAGATGTGGTTGTCACCTACCAGCTTAAGCTTCAGGTCATCACCCATCTCGTTGGCGACAAGGATATTGGTCGGGTTGTTGTAGTTGGTCAGGGTAACGGTGTTGCTCGCCTTATCATAAACAGCACCTGATACATCGTCAATCTGGCCGCTGTTGGCAAAGAGCGTCTGATACCCATCCTCCGAATTACCGAGCCTGAGGTATGCAGAACTGTAGTCCCCGGACGAGGGGCCGTTCGCCGCAAACGCCGGCACAGCCATTCCAACAGCC
>DYBQ01000200.1 GCA_019418545.1 Clostridiales bacterium
CTCCTATGCCAATGAACATAAAGACGGCTGCAAGTGCAACGAGCGGCTGGAATTTTTGGGCGACTCGGTGCTGGGCGTGGTGGTTGCCGACTATCTGTTTAAACACCGCCCCGATTTGCCCGAAGGTGATTTGACTAAAATCCGCTCTTCACTGGTGTGCGAAAAAGCCCTGTGCGGCTATTCCAAACAAATGGGCGTGGGCGACTATCTGCGCCTGAGCCACGGCGAGCAAAATTCCGGCGGAAGAACCCGTCCCAGTATTCTGGCCGATGCCTTTGAAGCCATTATTGCAGCGGTCTATATGGATGCCGGGGAAGAGCACGGCATGGAGGAAGCGCGGAAATTTATTCTCAAATATGTGCTGCCTGCGCTAAAAAGCGCCCGGCCCAAAGCATTCCGGGATTTTAAAACCGCTTTGCAGGAAATCATCCAGCAGAATCCCGAGGAGCGGCTGGAATATGTGCTCACCGGCGAGAGCGGCCCTGACCACAACAAGCACTTTACTGTGGAGGTCCACCTGAACAGCAACGTGATTGGCAAGGGCGGCGGACGCAGCAAAAAAGAAGCCGAGCAGCAGGCTGCCCGGGAAGCCTTGGAGCTGATGGGCTATTGAGCCGGGGGAATGTAGCGGTTTTTGTGCCCCACAACGGCTGCCCGCATCAGTGCAGCTTTTGCGACCAGCGGCAGATTACCGGACAGCAAAAGCAGCCCACGCCGGAGGAGGTGTGGGCGATTGCCCAAAAAGCTGCCAAAACCCAGGACGTTTCCGGGTGTGAGCTGGCTTTTTTTGGCGGCAGCTTTACGGCCATTGACAGGGCATATTTTTGCTCCCTTTTGGCAGTTGCCAAGCGTGCCCGAAAGGAGCTGGGGTTTGCCGGGGTGCGCTGCTCCACCCGTCCCGATGCCATTGATGAAGAGCGGCTGGAGCTTTTAAAACAGCATGGATTTACTGCCATCGAGCTGGGAGCACAGTGCATGGATGACGGGGTATTGCTGCAAAACGGCCGGGGACATACGGTGCAGGATGTGGAAAACGCCTCCAGACTCGTAAAGGAATATAACTTTACACTTGGACTGCAAATGATGACCGGACTGCCCGGTGCAAACGATGCCATTGACACTGTAACGGCAAAAGCCTTTACAGCAATAAAGCCCGATTTTGTGCGGATTTATCCCACTTTGGTGCTGCCGGGAACCCGCCTTGCCCAGTGGTATGAAGAAGGCAGCTACCGGCCGCAGTCTCTGTGTAAAGCTGTTGAGCTTTGCAGCGAACTGCTGCTGCTTTTTCAAAAAAACAACATTCCCGTCATCCGGCTGGGGCTGCACGACACGCCGGATTTACAGCAGCAGGTTCTTGCCGGGCCCTATCATCCGGCTTTTCGGCAGCTTTGCGAAAGCCGGATTTTTTTGCGGGAAATTTTATCCCTTTTGGGCGAAAAATGCCGAAACCATCAAGAAGAAATCATATTGGCCGTCCACCCCAAAAGCATTTCCAATGCGCTGGGGCAAAAAAGATGCAATGCAGAAGCGCTTCAAAAGCAGGGCTGGCATGTCCGGTTTGTGCAGGATGCTTCCGTTTTGCCAGGGCAGGTAGAAATACGAGACTCCATTTTGTCAACGAAAGGAAAAGGTGAAAAACCGTGCTGCTGAAGTCATTGGAATTACAGGGGTTCAAAACCTTTCCCGATAAAACAACGCTGCATTTTGAAGAGGGGATTACGGCTGTTGTCGGCCCAAACGGCAGCGGGAAAAGCAACATCAGCGACGCCATGCGGTGGGTGCTGGGCGAGCAATCGGTAAAAACCCTGCGCTGCTCCAAAATGGAGGATGTAATTTTTAGCGGGACTCCGGCACGAAAGCCGGTGGGATATGCGGAAGTTACTTTGACCATCGACAACACCACCCGGGAGCTCCACTTTGATGGCGATGTGGTGGCTATCACCC
>DYBQ01000201.1:0-1399 GCA_019418545.1 Clostridiales bacterium
GGCAATTTCCCCTGTACCGGTATGCATGGTGGAAAAGTTTATCTGCGCGGTGACTGCCATGACATCCGCTTCCCCAGCCAGGTAACGGCATCTTTGGCCGATGAAAAGGACCTTGCAGAGCTTTCCCCTATTGTTGCCGAATATTGCTCCCTGTTTGGCGCCGATTTTCAAAAGGTGATGGATTCCCCCTTTACGGTGGTGACTCCTGACAGCAAAAACCCCTATCAGCAAATGTATGCTGCGAACTGACAGACAGAAAGCAGGTAAGCCTATGAAGTATTCCGCCCAAGAGGTCATGCAGTTTATCAGGGAGGAAGACGTGAAATTTATCCGTCTTGCCTTCTGCGATATTTATGGCAAGCAAAAAAATATTTCGGTTATGCCCAGCGAATTAAAACGCGCTTTTGGCTGCGGCATTGCCATCGATGCTTCTGCCATTGCCGGGTTTGGGGGCGAAGTCCATTCGGATTTGTTCCTGCATCCCGACCCTTCCACCATTGCCGTGTTGCCCTGGCGGCCGGAGCACGGGCGGGTGGTGCGTATGTTCTGCTCTATCACCTACCCGGATGGGCGCCCCTTTGAAAACGACGCCCGGCGTTTGCTGCAGCTGGCCGCCGCAGACGCGGAAAAAGCAGGGTTTTCCTTTGCATTCGGCTCGGAAATGGAGTTCTATCTGTTCAAGCTGGACGAAAACGGCGACCCCACCCGGGAACCCTATGACCACGCCGGATATATGGACATTGCCCCCGAGGACAGAGGGGAAAATGTGCGCCGGGAAATTTGCCTGACCCTGGAGCAGATGGGTATTTTCCCCGAAGGTTCCCATCACGAAGAAGGCCCCGGGCAAAACGAAATTGATTTCCGCTATTCCGACCCCCTCTCGGCAGCGGATAACGCCATCACCTTCTGCTCGGTGGTAAAGGCCATTGCCGCCCGAAACGGCCTGTGTGCCGACTTTTCCCCAAAACCTCTTCCCGACCAGCCGGGCAGCGGCCTGCATATCAACATGTCTGTCCGCGCTCTCTCCGGGAAGCCTCGTGACCCGCTGCCTGCTATGATTGCCGGAGTGCTTGACAAAATTACGGATATGACCGTGTTTTTAAATCCCACGGATTTGTCCTATGACCGTTTGGGCAGCAACAAGGCCCCCCGCTATATCACCTGGTCCAGCGAAAACCGCTCCCAGCTCATTCGGATTCCCGCTGCTGCGGAGGAATACCGCCGGGCAGAGCTTCGTTCCTCCGACCCTTCGGCCAATCCCTACCTTGCATTTTCCCTGCTGATTTATGCAGGGCTTCATGGAATCCAAAACGGTTTGGAGCTTCCGCCGGCAGCAGACATCAACCTGTTTACGGCCGATGCCGCAACCCTTTCCCAATATCAGTCTCTTCCCCGGACC
>DYBQ01000201.1:1409-1860 GCA_019418545.1 Clostridiales bacterium
TTATTGCATCCCATCTGCCCCAGTCCCTCATTGCCGCTTATTGCGGGATTTGATGCACCCTCACGCCCAAATCGCCCACTGAAATTAACCAATCATCCGGCAGGAAAGGAGGCGGCGCCATGGTCTTTCAGGAACGGGTCTACAGTGTTCTGGTGGTGTCTTCCGAGCAGCGGTTCAGCCGCTCCCTCTCTCCCCTTCTTCCCGAAACCGATTATTATCCCGTCCATTCCGTGTCCAGCGCGGCCGCTGCCCGGCGGGCTTTTCTTGAAAGGGCATATGATTTTTTGATTATCGACACACCGCTTCCCGATGATTTTGGCATAAAGCTGGCAGCGGGGTTGTGCGACGAAAAAAACGCCGTGGCCCTTCTCTTTGTCAAAAGTGAAATGTATGCGGACATTACCTCCAAAGCTTCGGAATATGGGATTTTTACCCTGTCCCGCCCCATTTC
>DYBQ01000202.1 GCA_019418545.1 Clostridiales bacterium
CGCTACACTGGCAGTGTAGAGGTCAGCGGTTCGAACCCGCTATGCTCCACCAAAAACCCGCAGGCTTTTTGTGTCTGCGGGTTTTTTCTATCAATTTCATTTTATTATTGACTGCAAGAAAGGGTTTGGAAAAAACATGGATGCTCTTCCGCTATTACTGGTGATTGTCTTTTGTATCATCGGCTCAGCCTACTTTTCCGCTTCGGAAACTGCGTTTTCTACAATGAACCGTATTCGGATGAAGAATCTGGCCGACAGCGGGGACAGCCGCGCTGCTGTAGCGCTGAAGCTGGTGGATAACTATGATAAGCTGATTTCAACCATCCTGATTGGAAATAATATCGTCAATATCACCTCGTCCTCTTTGGCAACGGTGGTGTTTACCATGTGGCTGGCCGATGCCGGTGTGTCGGTTTCCACGGCTGTGATGACAGTGCTGGTGTTGATTTTCGGTGAGATTTCGCCCAAAACCCTGGCCAAGGAAAATGCAGAATCCTTTGCCCTGGCAACAGCCCGCCTGATGCACGGTTTGATGGTGGACGAGGCGCAGAGTGACGGCGGGATTGACGAGCACAACGGCGAATTGATTCGTTCCGCCATTGAGTTTGACGATTTGGACGCCAACGATATCCTCACCCCCCGGGTGGATTTGGTGGCTGTGGAGAAAGACGACTCCATGGAAGAGGTTGGCCGGGTGTTTATGGAAAACACCTATTCACGGCTGCCGGTGTATGAGGACACCATTGACAACATTGTCGGCATGATTCACGAAAAGGATTTCTTTACGGCTCTTCACAACGGCGCCGACAGCTTTGCTTCGGCGGTAAAGCCGGTGATTTATGTTTCCGGGGGCATTAAGATTTCCAAGCTGCTGCGGCTCATCCAGCAGGCCAAAACCCATGTGGCCGTGGTGGTGGATGAATTCGGCGGTACGGAAGGCATTGTCACGCTGGAGGACATTTTGGAGCAGCTGGTTGGGGATATCTGGGACGAGCACGACATTGTGGAGCAGGAGATTGAAGAAATCAACAACACCACCTTTGTGGTATCCGGCTCCTGCAGCCTGGAGGACTTTTTTGAAATGTTCCGGCTGCCGGAAGAGGAAGAAGAGAAGTATGAGTCCATTACCGTTGGCGGCTGGGTAATGGAAGAATTGCGGTGCGTCCCGGAAATCGGCGCCCACTTTGTATTCCATGGCCATGAGGTGTATGTGACCAAAGTGGAAAAACGGCATGTAGAAGAAATCCGTTTCCAGCTTTCCGAGCCGCTGCCGGAAGAGAAAGAAGAATAACAGCAAAAAAGCAAACAAAACAGTTCGCGTGGATATCGCCTGCATTTCGCAGTTGTTTGCCCGCGGCTATAAAGTTTTCGCCCGCCTTTTTCAAAAGGGCGGCAGGGTTTCCAAAGGGACGGCGTCCCTTTGCGTCGCCCATCGCAATGGGCGAAATTCCTATGCATCAAAAAACGCAGGAAAGGGTGAGAAAACAGTCCGGTGGACTGTTTTTGAGGGGAAACCCACGTCTGGGGTTTCCCCTTATAAGCCTTTTTACTAATGCAGTCTGCCAATATCAGAAACTTTTTCCACAGAAAAAAGGCGTCTTCCCTACTGGGAGACGCCTTTTGTTTATGATTATCAGGAAATCAGTTTTTAAGGCTCTGCATCGGTGCCGGAATCCGGCCGCCGCGGCCAATAAACTTGGCGGGGGAGTAGCGGTTAACCTCCATCACAGGGCCGCCGCCCAGCAGGCCGCCAAAGCTGAGCTCTTCGCCAACTGTTTTGCCAATGGCGGGAAT
>DYBQ01000203.1 GCA_019418545.1 Clostridiales bacterium
GGGCTCGGAGATGTGTATAAGAGACAGGGTGTGCGCCGGCCATCAGGCCCACATGGTGCTGCGGCTGCTGCTTGGGGAAGCTGAATAAAACTTCATTTATACAATTCTTGATTTTTGATAGGAGGCATTTTTATGAAAGACGAGTTGATTTTGGGCGGACATTCTTTTTCGTCCCGCTTCATTCTGGGCTCCGGCAAATATTCGCTGGAGCTCATCAAGGCAGCGGTGGAAAACGCCGGGGCACAGATTATCACCCTGGCTTTGCGCCGTGCCAATGAGGGCGGCGTTGCCAACATTCTCGACTATATTCCCGAAGGTGTGACTTTGCTCCCCAACACTTCCGGTGCACGCAACGCCGACGAAGCGGTGCGCATTGCAAGGCTTGCCAGAGAGTGCGGCTGCGGCGATTTTGTCAAAATTGAAATCATGCAGGATTCCAAATACCTGCTGCCGGACAATCAGGAGACCATCCGCGCCACCGAGATTCTGGCAAAAGAGGGTTTTGTGGTCATGCCCTATATGTATCCCGATTTGAACGTTGCCCGCGATTTGGTAAGCGCCGGTGCTGCCTGCGTCATGCCGCTGGCTGCTCCCATCGGCTCCAACAAGGGTCTGGCTACCAAAGAGTTTATCCAGATTCTCATTGACGAGATTGATTTGCCCATTATTGTGGATGCCGGAATCGGCCGTCCGTCTCAGGCCTGCGAAGCCATGGAAATGGGCGCAGCTGCTGTGATGGCCAACACCGCCATTGCTACCGCCGGAGATATCCCCGCCATGGCCGAAGCCTTTAAAAAGGCCATTGAGGCAGGCCGTACCGCCTATCTGTCCGGGCTGGGCCGCGTAATGGAAAAAGGCGCTGCTGCCTCTTCTCCTCTCACCGGCTTTTTGCAGGATTAAAACTAGGAAATCGCTTTAAGCATGATGTAGGGGCGCATACTATGCGCCCGCATCTGGTGGCCGTTCTTGGATGGGCATCGCTTTGCGGGCGGCTGATAGCCGCCCCTACAATCAAAATATATACCATAACGAAAGAAGGAAACGCCTTCATGATTGACCAACATACCAACCATATGGAATACCAGCCCGGAATGGAGCAGATTGGCTCCGAAATTCAGGACGCGGTCATCTCCAAAATGAATGAATGTGACTTTGACAGCTATACCGCCGCTGATGTGCGCCGGGCACTGCAAAAAGATGTGCTTTCCCCCGATGACTTTGCCGCGCTGCTGTCGCCTGCCGCCGATTCCTTTTTGGAGGAAATGGCACACCGTGCCCAGCAGGAAACTCGCAAGCATTTCGGAAATTCGGTGATGATGTTCACCCCGCTGTATATTGCCAATTACTGCGAGAATTACTGTATCTACTGCGGCTTTAACTGCCACAACAAAATTCGCCGTGCCAAGCTCTCTATGGAAGAGGTGGAAAAAGAGCTGAAAGCCATCTCCGACACCGGTTTGCAGGAAATTTTGATTCTCACAGGCGAAAGCCGCACCGCTTCCCCGGTGGAGTATATTGGCGAAGCCTGTAAGCTGGCCCGGAAATATTTCCGGGTGGTGGGCATTGAAATCTATCCGGTAAATTCCGATGAATACGCCTACCTTCACACTTGCGGCGTGGACTATGTTACCGTGTTTCAGGAAACCTACAATTCCGACAAATACGCCACTCTGCATCTGGGCGGCCATAAGCGGATTTTCCCCTACCGCTTCAATGCCCAGGAGCGTGCCCTTATGGGCGGGATGCGCGGCGTGGGTCTTGCCGCTTTGCTGG
>DYBQ01000204.1 GCA_019418545.1 Clostridiales bacterium
TGTTACATGCCTGTTAGCTGCCTGCCATTTGCCTGTCCTGCTGCTTGCCCTTTTGCCTGCTGGAAGGATATTTTTTTACTGGGATTTTTCCCGCTGCTGCTGGATTTTTTCCCATTTACCGGCTTGTCTCTCTGGTTGTCCCATGGCTTGTCCTTTTTGGGTGTTATAAATGCTTCTCCGGCTCGGGTTCGGGTTCGGGAACAGACTGGTATAAATCATACTTCTTCACGGTAATCATGGTATAGCGGGCGGTGGCTTTCCGGGCGATTTCCCCGGTTTTTTCCAAATGCTTCAGGGCGGTGCGGATTTGCTGGACAGACATCCCCGTCTCCATGCACAGGGAGTGGAGAGAGGTGATAAACTGTCCCCGCTCGCAGCGGATGCCGTCAAATTCCCCCGGCTTCCAGTTGGCCTTGAGCAGGCAGTGCAGGAACAGGGATTTGGTGCAGGAATCCTGATACCAGCCCCATTCCAGTATTTTGCGGCTGACCTTGATAAAGCTTTTTTCCAAATATTCTTTCATGGTAAGTACCTCCTTTTTGTGCCTGAGCGGCCTGTGCTTTTATTGTAGCGGAAGTCCTTTTCCATGTCTCCCCGGTTTTGTTTGCCCCAAAGGGAAAAACAGGGGGATAGTGCCCGTCCTATTGCGTTTTTTTAAAAAATAGGGTATGCTGAAAGCAATATTTTGGAAAGGGGAGACGCCCATGGCAGAGGCAAAAAAAACAAAGCTGCATCCCATACAGTGGGGACTGCTGGTGATTCCATCTGCGGGGGCGGTGTGGTTTGCCCAGCCGCTGCTGATTGGATTTTTGGGAGTCGGGAGTGTGATTGGCTGGGCAGTGTGCCTGATTCTTGCGGCGCTGATTCTGTTTGTTCCGGGAATGATTCGGAAAGGGGGCAGAAAAAGGGTGGCTGGCTGTGTGATAACGGGGATTTTTCTGTCCGGTGTCCTCTGGTGCGGATATCTGACCGTGCTGATGCTTTCGGCCAGTGCCAACACGCCCCCGGATTCTGCCACAGTGGTGGTGCTGGGGTGCCTGGTGCGGCCGGATGGGACGCCCAGCCGCTCGCTGCAAAGCCGCATTGACAGGGCCGCGGTGTATTTGCAGGAGCACCCAGAGGCGGTGTGCATTGTCAGCGGCGCCCAGGGCAGCGTGGAGCCGGAAACTGAGGCCTCGGTGATGGCGCGGGAGCTAATTGCCCAGGGGATTGCGCCGGAGCGGATTATCCAGGAGGATGAATCCTTCGATACCCAGGAAAACATGGCCAATTCAGCAAAGCTCATAGAGGAGCGGGGGCTTTCCCGGGAGGTGGCGGTGGTCACCGATGACTATCACGAGTTCCGGGCAGGGGAGCTGGCAAAAGACGCGGGCCTTATCCCCTATGCTGTTCCCGCCGAGTCGATTCCGCATCTTTTCCCGGCAAACTATGGGCGGGAGCTGGTTTCTTTGACCAAGTTCTTTGTGGAAAAGTGGATATAATCTTTTGCAGAAGCAGTCAGCTGGCAGGCTTTTTATCCTGTAATAAAAACCTTTCTCTGTAATGTGTAATGGTTCCTTTCTAATTGTAAAATATGAAAATATCATAAAGTTCAAAAACACAAAATGAGATTTAATATATTCAACCAATTGCACATTTTAGTATGAACATATTAAAATATTTTATTAAAAATGCTAATGGACAAAATGTAGGTTATGTGATAATATATAAAT
>DYBQ01000205.1 GCA_019418545.1 Clostridiales bacterium
TAGCGGGCGGCCGTTTTTGGTGTTCCAGGGGGAATTGCCGGAAGAGCGGGTGGGGGACTTTGACACCTGCATGACCGAGGAATTTTTTAGGGCGCTGGCCTTTCACGCCGGGATGACGCTGCATTTGCGGGTGGAGTATGGCAAAAACTCCCATCACATGATTGAAGCCCTTTTCAAGGCGGCGGCCCACGCCCTGCGGGAAGCAACGGCTCTCAGTGGCGGCGGGGTACTTTCCACCAAGGGGATTTTGTGATATACTGAATACAGGAATTCCCAATTGAGAAAGAAAAGAAAGAAAAGAGATTTGTCAGTCCCGCAGGCTGGGAAACGGATTCGGCGGTAAAACCGCCGGGAAAGGAAGACTGTATGGTTATTTTACCTGCCATTGACCTCCACGAAGGACAGTGTGTCCGTCTAAATCAGGGCGACTATGCCACAGCCCAAAAGGTGGCCGAAAGCCCTCTCAAAACCGTGAGCGCTTTTGAAGAAGCCGGCGCCCGCTGGCTCCATGTGGTGGATTTGGACGGCGCAAAAGCCGCAAAGCCCCTGAACGACAACACCATTTTTGACATTGTGAAAAACACCCACATGCATGTGGAAGTAGGCGGCGGCATCCGGGACATGAACACCGTGGAGTATTATCTGCAAAACGGTGTTTCCCGAATTATTTTAGGCTCGGCCGCTTTGAGAAGCCCCGAATTTGTGAAGGAAGCCGTGCAGAAATACGGCAAGAAAATTGCCGTGGGCATTGATGCCCGGGACGGAAAGGTAGCCGCCGAGGGCTGGCTGGAAACCTCTGACGTGAGCTATTTGGACATGGCCAAGCGCATGGAGGAAATCGGGGTGCGGTATCTGATTGTCACCGATATTTCCCGGGATGGGATGCTCAACGGCCCGAACCTTGTCATGCTGGACAAGATTAACAACGCGGTTTCCTGCAACATCATTGCCAGCGGCGGCGTGAGTAACCTCAAGGATATCATCGACCTTCACGAGCTGAACCTGTATGGCGCCATTTGCGGGAAGTCCCTGTATGCAGGCTCGCTGGATTTGAAAACGGCCCTTTTGGCGGCGCACAGGATCTCCGGCAAGAGGATGCATTCCGAAGAGGCCATGGACGATTTTATTGAACGGTATTTCCAAAAGGGCGATTTAATCCCCGCCATTGTGCAGGAGGCAGCCACCGGGGAAGTGCTTATGCTGGCCTATATGAACCGGGAGTCCTTAAAGCGCACCTTCTCTACCGGCTACACCTGGTTCTACAGCCGCAGCCGCCAAACCCTTTGGAACAAGGGGGCAACCTCCGGCCATGTGCAGAAGGTAGTTTCCATTCACGCCGACTGTGACGACGATACCCTGTTAATCAAGGTCATCCAAACGGGCAATGCCTGCCACACCGGCTCCCACAGCTGTTTCTTTAAAAATATTTGGAATCGATAAGGAGAATCCCACATGAACGAGACATTGCAGGCGCTGTATCAAACCGTTGTCAGCCGCAAGGAAGAGAAGCAGGAAGGCTCTTACACCTGCTATCTTTTTGAGAAAGGGCTGGACAAAATTTTAAAAAAGTGCGGGGAAGAGTGCAGCGAGGTGATTATTGCCGCCAAAAACGGGGATAACAAGGAGACCGTGCTGGAAATTTCCGATTTGCTGTATCATTTAATGGTGCTGATGGTCAACGAGGGCATCGCGCTCGAGG
>DYBQ01000206.1:0-1370 GCA_019418545.1 Clostridiales bacterium
CGCACCAGCGGCTCCCCGCCGGTAATCTTGAGATGACGGATTCCCAGCCGGGCGGCGCAGCTGCACAGCCGGAATAAATCATCCAGCGAAAGCAGTTTTTCTTCCGGCAAAAAGCAGGGGCTTTGGGGCATACAATACCGGCACCGCAAATTGCATCGGTCCGTCACCGATACCCGCAGATAGTCGATTTCCCTCCCCAAACAATCCTTCATTCCCCAGCGCCTCCAAAGAAAAAGTCGCCGCTTTTGCCCCCGTGCTTTTCCACTAAATGGATGCCGGAAATGACCATGGACTTGTCCAGCGCCTTGCACATATCATAAATGGTCAAAAGGGCGCAGGAAACCCCGGTGAGCGCCTCCATTTCCACCCCGGTTACGCCGGTCGTCTGGGCGGTGCATTTGGCTGTTACCGTGCAGCTTTCCGAATCCAGCACAAACTCCACCGCGCATTTGGTAAGCCCAATCAAATGGCACAGGGGAATCAGCTCCGGGGTTTTTTTGGCTCCCATAATTCCGGCAATCCGGGCAGCCCCCAGCACATCGCCTTTTTTGGCAGTCCCGCTTTCCACTGCCAAAAAACATTCCCGATTCATGGAAATGGCCCCCACGGCCACCGCAGTGCGCCGGGAGGGCTCTTTTTGTCCCACATCCACCATGTGGGCAGCGCCGTTTTTATCAAAATGAGTCAGCGGCATTGTGAATATCCTCCATATGTAACACTATATTTTGTGGATTCTTACTTTCCAAATCCGCAATTAGGGAAGGTGCAGGTTTCGCAGCCCAGGCACAGGCCCCCTTCGCCATAGCCTGCCAGCTGCTCCCTTGTCACCGGTACACCGGCAATGAGATAGGGGAGGACCAAATCAAACACCGTGCGCCCGGCATACATCACACATCCGGGCAGCCCGGCAATGGGCCTTTTGTCCTGTGTATAGGCAAGCAGGAACATAGCTCCCGGCAGCACCGGCGCTCCATATTGCAGCACACTTGCCCCGGTATTCTTAATGGCCAGCGGCGTCCGGTCATCTGGGTCTACGCTCATGCCGCCGGTACACAGCACCAAATCAAGCCCTTTTTCAAGCATCCCGTTAATCGTGCGGGTAATAGCTTCGTGGTCATCGGGCAGCACTGCATGTTCGGCAACCTCGCACCCATATTCCGACAGCTTTTTTTTGACTACCGGCGAAAAGGCGTCCTGAATCCTCCCGTGATACACTTCGTTCCCGGTAGTTACCAGCCCGGCCTTCTTTTTGGGGAAGGGAACGATTGAGAAAAGGGGCGTGTCCCCGGCTGCGTTTTGTGCCTGCTCCATTTTTTCTTTGTCAATCACCAGCGGAATCACCCGCATCCCGGCCAGCTTGTCCCCGGCAT
>DYBQ01000206.1:1423-1698 GCA_019418545.1 Clostridiales bacterium
CAGCCCGTCCACATCGGCTATCAGCTCAATTTTCCCTTCCTTTACCGGGGTGGGGTGCATCCCGGTATTTTGGCACATGCGGCGCAAAATTTCGGCCGCCTCGTTTTCGTGCAGCTTGGTTTCATCGTTTTCCCAAATATAAACATGGTCTTTCCCAAGGCTCAGCAAAACGGGGATGTCCTCTTCCCGAATCACATGCCCCTTGCGAAAAGCCGCGTCCTTTACAACGCCGGGAATAATCTGGGTCACATCATGGCAGAGCACCTGTCCCACAG
>DYBQ01000207.1 GCA_019418545.1 Clostridiales bacterium
ATAGATGATAGAAGTGGGGCGTTAGAATGTACTTTCGAACCGAGCAGGAAATCCGGACAGCAGCTTCTTCAGGCAGACCGAAAGAACAGGCAACACCGTAAAAATGCTTTTCCATAAAAGCCCACCAGATTTCCGGCGTGGAAAGAGCGGAAGAATCCAGATTCGGCAAATCCCAAGGGTATCCCTTCTGCATATGGGGACGTACTTCTTCCAAAGTGATGTTCTCCCCTGAAGGTTCGTCGGTGAGGGCGCGCCACATGGAGCTGCTCCATAAATGGTGGCAGTATACCAGTGTGCCGTCGAAATCCCAGAAAAGAACCTTATTCTCCATAGAGCTTCCTCAAATCCTGCAAATCGTAGGGAGTCTGCTGGTACACATAATAGTTGAGCCAGTTGGAGAGCAGCAGGTGACCGTTACTGCGCCAAGTGAAAGGCGGGGTTTCGCTGGGGTCATCGTTGGGAAAGTAGTTATAGGGAACAGTGGGGTTCAGTCCCTTGTTCACATCCCGGAAGTATTCCTTGGCCAAGGTATCCCGGTCGTATTCGGCGTGGCCGGTGACAAAAAACTGCCTTCCATCTTTTGCTGCAATAATATGTAGGCCGGCGCGGCGGGAAATGGAGAGCACCAACAGCTCGGGGTGCTTTTCGATATCTTCCCGGCGGACTTCGGTATAGCGGGAGTGAGGGGCGTAGTAGTTGTCGTCAAACCCTCTCATTAAAGGATGGTAAGGAGCCAATACCCGATGATTGTAAATGCCGCTGAGCTTTTGGGGCAGCATATATTTTTGAATTCCATAATGATAGTAGAGC
Organism: Clostridiales bacterium; assembly: GCA_019418545.1. Taxonomy (GTDB): domain Bacteria; phylum Bacillota; class Clostridia; order Oscillospirales; family Acutalibacteraceae; genus Heritagella_A. The sequence goes on from DYBQ01000207.1 coordinate 811, forward strand.
CCGGCCTGTGCGCCCCAGCAGATATGCAGGGTGGAATAGACATTGGTTTTTGTCCATGCCATAATGCGGCACATTTCTTCCCAGTAATCCACTTCCTCAAATTCCATTTTTTCCACCGGTGCGCCGGTGATAATCATTCCGTCAAACACTTCGTCTTTTAGCTCATCAAAGGTTTTATAGAAAGTATTCAAATGAACGGAAGAGGTGTGTTTGGAAACATGGGTGGCCATGAGCATGAGTTCCACATCCACTTGCAGCGGTGTGTTGCTCAACAGACGGAGCAGCTGGGTCTCAGTTTCAATTTTGGTGGGCATCAGATTGAGAATCACGATTTTCAGAGGACGGATGTCCTGCTGCATGGCCCGTTCATGGGTCATAACAAAGATGTTTTCGGATTCCAGCACTTCAATGGCAGGCAGGGATGCCTGAATACGAATGGGCACGGGATTCCCTCCTTTATGGGTTTCTATATAATAGGAATAGTTAGAATGTTCTCAGTATAGCAAAAAACCAAAACAGGGGCAAGTAGCTATGGAGGATGGACAAATGCAGGGGTTGTCCGCCGGGTGTAAACAGATGTGGATAAATTGTGAAGAAAACCGACAAATCTTACAAACCGGGGAAAAAGGCGAAAAAAGATGAAAAAAGGCGTTGACAGGAGGGAGAAAGCGTGGTAGAATAGTCAAGCGCTCGGCGAGAGCGGAAAAAAATCTTGACAAA
>DYBQ01000208.1 GCA_019418545.1 Clostridiales bacterium
CATCATGCAGATAGGCAAAGCGGGTCAAGGCATCGTTGTCGAGTGGTTTTATACTGGCATTTTTAATATTTTCCTGATAGCTGTTCCTATTTTCCACGGCTGTACCTCCTGCATTTTTCTACAAGTATACCATAATTTCTCATAAAGAAAAACCGCCCCACCCGGAAAAACTCCGAGCGGGGCGGCCGTGCATTTTTGGGTTATTTCTTTGTCAGTTCCACATAATTCCTTTTGGGGTTCTGGTAAGTCAATGCCTGTGTACTGTCGGAAACGCCCTTGGTGGTGGGGTCGTTAATCACCCCAAGCAGTGTGAGCAGGCCGAACACCGTCCCGGCAAGGGCAGAAATCTGCTCTGTCAAAGGGGTATAGTCCCAGCTGATGCCGAACACCGCCAGCACCTGGCTGCCAAGCAAAAGCAGCGCCGGGATGGCCGTGAGCCAAAAGGTTTTGTTTTTCAGGCGGACTTTCCAGTTAATTTTCATGGGCTTGCGCCTCCTTTCTCCATAGAAGGGAAACTCCCGCAAAGCCCCGGCGCCCCGCAGGGAGCCACTGGGCCGGGGCTGCCATATTTTGCAGCCCCCTGTCAATCCTATGAAAAACCAGCCCTTTTGGTGCAGCTTTGTCCATTCATAGGTTTTCTGCTTCGACACTATTTGATTTCCTTCCTCCAAAATCCCCTCAAATCCCCGCTCTTGATATTGACTGGGAAAAAGCAGAGTGTATAATATTTTAGAGACGCCATGGGCGGTTTGCCGGTGCAGGCAAAAAATGCATTTCTTTCCATTTTGAAAAAGGAGATAAGTCCCGGCACCCGCGAAAGGCGTTTGAATCCATGTAACAAGGAGGATAGCCTATTTTTTGCAGGTTTGCAGCCAGTGCAGCAGGAAAAAGCCTGCAAGCAAAGTATTACCAAAAAGTTCATATTTTAAGGAGTGTAGAACATGGGTTTACGATTAAAAAAAAGCGTAAACTTTGGGCCTTTCCGAGTGAAATTCCGAAAATCCAAAAATGGAAATCCCACGGGAAGCAAGTATTATGAGACCGCCCAAAAAGCCAAAGGTACGATTCAGCACACGGCTTCCCTGCTTGAAACCGGGATGTCTTATGTAACAAACCGCAGGAAAAATCAGGAGCCGCAGGAAAAAGCAAATGGCGGGAACTGGCCGCCGGTACATACGCCGCCCCCTGAGCCAACTCCCAAAAAGGACAAAAGGAAGCTTTGGTGGATTGGCGTTGTGATTTTTGGATTGCTGGTCTTTTCTGCCCCGGGGGTGTTGGCCAAACTTCTATTTGCGGTTTCCGCTGCCGTATGTATTCCGGTTTCCAAAAACCCGCTGAATAACTGGCAAAGAACGTTGATTATTGTGCTGGCTGCCATTATGGCAGCCTATTCCGCTGGCACAACCCAGCTGGAAACATCGCTGCCCTCGCCGTCGCCAAGCCCTGTTGCCACCATAGAGCCCACTGTGGAGCCGGAGCCTACGGCAGCGCCAACAGAATCACCAACTCCCACGCCAACAGTGGAGCCC
>DYBQ01000209.1 GCA_019418545.1 Clostridiales bacterium
GAAAAACGGTTTGCAGTATTGATTGATGCAGAAAATGTTTCCAATATCTATATAAAATATATCCTCGACGAAATTTCCAACTATGGCAGCGTCACCTATAAGCGGATTTATGGCGACTGGACCAGTTCGTCGGCTTCCGGCTGGAAAAGCCAGCTTTTGGAAAATTCCATCACCCCGGTGCAGCAATACAGCTATACCTATGGCAAAAACGCCACCGATTCGGCCATGATTATCGATGCCATGGACATCCTCTATTCGGGGAATGTGGAGGGCTTCTGCCTGGTGTCCAGTGACAGCGATTTTACCAAGCTGGCAACCCGTCTGCGGGAGTCGGGCATGATGGTGATTGGCATGGGGGAAAAGAAAACCCCCAAGCCCTTTAGCGTTGCCTGCAATGTGTTTAAATATCTGGAAGTGCTGCGGGCCGACGCCGAAGCCGAGGCTGCCGAGGAAAAGGCCGACAGCGGCGAAAACATGACGGACATCGACACCATCCTCAAAGCCATGGTGAATATTATCAGCGAAAACGGCGACGAGGAAAAAGGGATTAGCATTGGCGAGCTGGGCAACCACCTGCTCAAACGGTATCCCGATTTTGACGTGCGCAACTATGGCTACACCAAGCTCTCCAAGTTCCTTTCCGCTTTTGACGGGCTGAGCCTTACCCGCCACAACAACGTGATTTTTGCTTCCCTGCGGCAAAACCATTTGGACGCGGACAGGGTTCGGGCGGCCATCGTTTCCTATGTGCGGGACTGGGAAAAGGGGAAGCATGCAAAACTCAATTTGGGGCAGCTCAACCAGTGGCTCATGGAAAAATATCCCGAATTTAATGTGAAAAACTATGGCTACACCACTTTTGTCAAGTTTGTCAGCGACATCCAGGGCCTGAGCATTAAAAGCAGCGGCAAAAACGGCCGGATTAAGCATGTTTACCTGGTGCAGTAACGCCAAAAGCAAAAGAGTTTTTTGAGAGGGTTCTTGCGATTTTTGAAAATATTTGATATAATAAGATTACTTTTTTACTGTACTACGATAAAGCAAACGACATGAAGAAGGGAATGTTCAGGGTTTGATAGCGATTATTGATTATGGTGCAGGCAACCTGCAAAGCGTGGTAAAGGCGTTTGCGTATATTGGATGCCAGGTGGAAATTGTGAGCGAGCCGGAAAAGCTAAAGCGTGCCGGGGCAGCGGTGCTGCCTGGGGTTGGCTCCTTTGGCGACGCCATGGAATGTTTGGAAAAAAGAGGCTTTGTGCCGGCAATCAAAGAATTTATTGCCAGTGGGAAGCCGTTTTTGGGCATTTGCCTGGGGCTGCAGCTGCTGTTTGACGGAAGCGAAGAGTCCCCCGGCGTAAAGGGGCTTGGAATCCTGCGGGGGCAGGTAGCGCGGATTCCCAAACGGGAAGGGCTGAAAATCCCCCACATGGGATGGAATTCGCTGGACTATCACGGAAAGCGGTGCATTTTGTTCCAGGGGCTGGGGGAGCACCCCTATGTCTATTTTGTCCA
>DYBQ01000021.1:0-13527 GCA_019418545.1 Clostridiales bacterium
ATATCAAAATTCAAAATATTCTGTTCCCTTGAAATATATTGGCAAAGAAGTGACTCTGGATGTCCGGAAGGACAACCTTTTCATCTGGTATGGGCATCAATGTATTCGTTCGCATCCATTAAGTGAAAAAGCGTTGAATTATCAACGGGATGATTCGCTTGAAATTCTTCGGTCTGACGTCTTCAAATATTTGGAAGATGAAGAACTAGAGCGGTTTGTAGAGGAAAATTTAGATGCTTATGATGAATTATAAGGAGGAACTTATGTCAAAAAAGTTTTATATCGCCGACTGGCATTACGGACATGCGAACATTATGGCTTATGATAATCGCCCATTCACATGGGTAGATGATATGAACAAGGCTTTGGTAGAACGATGGAACCGTGTTGTGTCCCCTGGTGATATCGTATATGTGTTGGGCGATATGTTTTGGGTTCCATTTGCCGAGTCGATGCCTGTGCTCGACAGCCTGCATGGGCAAAAGTTCTTGATAAAAGGTAACCATGACCGTTGTAACGATGGACGATTTCTAAAGAAATTTGTAAAGGTAATTGAGTATATGGAGGTTGAAGACGCGGATAGGAAGGTGGTCTTGTGCCACTATCCAATCCCGTGCTTTAAGAATCATTTTTACGGATGGTATCACCTCTATGGGCATGTACACAATTCGTTCGAGTTCCACATGATGGAGCATGACAAGATGCTCATGCAAGAGTTATATGGGCATCCATGTCAGATGTACAACGTGGGCGCCATGATGCCTTGGATGGACTATACACCAAGGACGTTGGATGAAATCGTTGCCGCTGTGTCCCGTTAAGTGAAATTAGGTATCCAGTATACATACTTTCGCAGGTATGAATACTTAACTGGAGGATACCATAGTGGCAGAAAAGTTAGATAAACAAAAGCAAATAAAAGATGCTTTTGAAAATCGTGTGGATGTGGAATACATTCCACCAAAAGCTAAGCAACAGGAAGGTGAAGATGAGCACAGGATTCTACGTGTTGCACCATACTGCAGAGTAGTTGTCGATACAGATGGTCGAGCGATTAGCTCGTGATTTCTGAACCTGTTGACAAAAAAGAACCGTGGAAAACGCATGTGGCACAGTTACTTTTGGGGTGCTTGATGCCGTGTAGTAATGCATCTCTATAAGAAAAAATGAGGACGGTGATTCCAATGATTTATCTTGATTCTGCGGCGACCACAAGAATTGCGCCGGAGGTTCTCAACGCAATGATGCCGTACCTGACGGACGAATATGGGAACGCCGGCACGCTGTACCAGCTTGGAAAGTCTGCTGCCGCCGCAGTTCAACACGCCAGAGAGCAGACAGCAGGTTTGTTTAACTGTACACCGGAGCATGTGATTTTTACATCCGGTGGAAGTGAAAGCAACAACACAGTGTTCCAAGGGCTTCGACACAAGCTGTCCGAGCTTGGCAAGAAACACATTGTTGTTTCAGCAATTGAGCATGACTCCGTTCTTCGGGCTGCAGAAATGTTGACCAAAGACGAGTTTTATATCACTTATGTTCGGCCAAACGAGAAAGGCGTAGTTACAGCAGACGCTGTTGAGGCTGCAATCCGGGAAGATACTGGGCTGGTTTCCGTGATGTATGTAAACAATGAGACCGGTGCGGTCAACAATATCCATGCAATCGGGCAGATTTGCAAAATCCATTCCGCTCTTTTTCATACCGACTGCGTGCAGGCCGCAGGGCAGTTTCCGATTGATGTTGATGCGGACTATATAGATTTCGCATCCGTATCATCTCATAAGCTGTACGGCCCCAAGGGTGTCGGTGCTTTGTATGTGAGAGATAGGAATTTTTCTCCCCTCATTTCCGGTGGGGCAGAACAGGAATTCGGATTACGCGGCGGCACCGAAAACGTGTATGGCATTGTAGGATTCGGAAAAGCATGTGAGCTGGCAAAAGAAAACCTCAGAGAAAACAACATCCAGCTTTCTATTCTAAAGCAGAAATTCTATACGCAGCTTATGAACGAGCTGCAGGAGCTTGGTATCGGACGCGAATCTGTTCGTGTTAACGGCAGGCCGGTTATTGAGAGTGGGAAGACATTGAATCTATGTTTCAGCGGTGTTGATGCAGAGACAATGTTGCTGATGTTAAACACAAAGGGTGTTTATGTTTCTGCCGGCTCCGCCTGCAGCAGCCATGAGGCAAAGCCGAGCCATGTGCTTCTTGCGATAGGGCTTACGCCGGAAGAGGCAAGAAGTTCTCTGCGGTTTTCTTTTTCAAAATATAATACAGATAACGAAATGGAATGTGCGGCGCAGATTATTGCGTCGTGCATTTTTGCATTACAGCGAATTGCAAGGGAGGTTCCTGATGAAAACATGGAGGATTCCAGTGACTTGGGAGATGTGCGGTGAAGTTATCACAGAGGCTCCCACTTTGGAAGACGCAATGATTTATGCCCGTGATGATAACGGTATTTTGCCGTTACCGGATGACCGCGAATATGTGGACGGAAGCTGGCGCCTTTCCTATGACATGTCTGAGATTGAAGAAGTCAGGGAGTGCTGGAATGGCGGTCAAAAGGATTGATAAGAAAAATAAATACCGCCCGGTTGAGATAACATACCACGGCTGTGAGTGGCGGTCGGATTCCCAAGGTAGTATCCGATATAGACGGATACGGGGCGTAAAAGAAAAGGCGGTTAAATAGCGTTGTACTATTGATGGCGTGCTGAAACTGCGCACAGGCCATAGCTGCACACAGATGGTAACGGCTCAGTTCTCTGCGGAGGCTGGGACAGGTGCAACGGGTGTATGTATCGGTACACCGAAATACCTTGGTAGACTAAGACGGGAAACACTAATCCCCCTGCTCCCCAATAGAAAGGCTGAAAAGAGCACGGATACACTGGACGAAAGCGTAAATACTCGTAGCTAAGTCTGTGTTTGAATGGTAGTTCTGCGTAAAGGCAAGAGGCGAGGCTGGGAGTGGAGTCACTCATACAACATAAAAAGGGGTGCATATATGACAATTAAGGAAATCGAGGCGGAAATTCAGCGTCTACAAAATCTGCGTGATGAATTGAGCAAGCAAGAGATTACCGAGTTTAAGGAACATGCGCGGGATAACGTAGGCCGGTGCTTTATTGTGAACGGTAGATACGTGAAAGTTATCGGTATCCCGCAGGAACAATGGCAGTTGTCTGGCCGGCCGATTTTTAATCAGTACCAGTATCCAGCACTGTATCTTGGATACGATGAAGAGAATAACGTGATTCCGTTCTACTATGATACACTGTTTTCAGGCATCTGGGGAGATGGCCATGACCTGTTAAACAAAGAGGTTCAGGAGATTTCAAACGCCGAGTTTATGGAAGCATTCGAACAGAGGTTGCAAGAGTTCAAACAGCGAATAGACAAAGCGAACGGGGAGTGAACGACAATGACGGAGTATCAAAAATATCAGCTCCAATGGATGATTAACCACGGATATTCCTTAGATGATTTGATTCAAGAACTCGCAAACATGCAGTACGATGACCCGGAGGATAGCGATAGAATCTCCACTCCAATTTCAGAACTCTATGACGAGTGGATAATGGACGTTGGATTCGGTTCTGAAATCTGGGTTTGTGAAGATGAATGGAAACAATGTGAAGCGGTTGATAAATATGCTTGTCCTCATTGTGGGAGAAAAATTGATGACGAGATTGACACTTCATTCGCTGACAATGATGGATATGGGACGCTCAAGGTGTATATGTCATGCCCATATTGCGGAGCAGACATCACATTAACCAAAAGTTTAGCTAAGGGGGAAACCTAATGAGCTACTGGACATATATTTCTGGCATTGTTGAGGTGTGTCCAATTGGAAATACACAACCTCAAAAGCGTTATATTTTGGATACAGTTTTAGAGCATCTGCCTGTTGTGAGCGGTTCGGAGGGCAATATGAAAGTCCACGTAGTCCAGCAGTATGGACATGACAGTGCTTCGAGTTGCAATGAGTTTGATGAACCGTTGTGGCCACGGCGTGATGCTGACAACAACGGGTGGCTGGAAACACAGAGTCGTTACACACTGGTTCTTGAGGCAAGTCTGAGAGATAGAGAGTTTGATGAAACAAAACGAGAGCTAAACAAATGGTTGAACAGGCTTGCGAAACGAATATATGTTACAGATATTCTTGTGAAACTGAGTGATAGGCGCAGGACATTGGTGCTGGACAACCCTGAGCCGTATTCAGATATGACCGAACCGTTCTCATGGAATCCGGAAAGCGATGGAGAACCGGCGTGGGTTGAGTATTTGCTTTGGGATGCTGCAAAGGACTCACGTTATCCAATGAAGTTGATGTATAAGTACTATGATGACCCAGAGAACGACCGAGAAGTAGAACGGAGAATGGCGTATGAAGTGTAAGGTCTGCAATGGTACAGGTTTTGTCGGCATCGGCCCCGGTATCCGTGGAATTAAAAAGTGTGATGTTTGCAATGGAGAAGGTGAAGTAAATGCGCCTGAACGCATTCCAAACGATGCGTGTCCAACATGCGGAACGCTATTTCCGACAGATGACAGGGCAGATTATATCCCGGTAGAAGAGATACATTTTTGTTATTACTGCGGTGCGAGGGTAAGATGACTACATTAGCCACAGGGAGGTGAGCCCATGAAAATCTATGAAAGAGAACTGCCCCAGAAACAATATCACTGGGCAACATCTGGATATTTTCATGTTCCGCGAAACCACAAACCCAGTCCGGGAGACCGTTACATAGGGAGATGGGCAACATGGCTAATTGACCAAGTGAGGTACAACAAAGGTGAGTTGCTGCTCTACTGCACAAAAACCTGGAACGAAAAAATGGAAACGAACGAGCGTTATATCTCTTGCAAGAAAGGTTAATTTGGTGGTGATGAAATGAACTTTAGCGGTGTGAAGGAGATACATGCAAAGCCAAATGACGATGGCACATTTTATGTCAGAGTAACTATGGAATGTGCCGACCAAGAGCATCCACTTGGGAAAGGGAAATACAAGACACACAGCAACTGCATTTCAGAGTTCCCAAGGGCAAAGATTGAAATAGTGGCATTGGCATCAAACAATGACGGCGAACTTCTTCGGTTTACGGCCAGCGAATAGAAGAATAATTTGGTGGTGATGTAATGAAGATTGAACTTCCATCATGTGGGTTCAAACAATGTAAGTACCAGCTCGATGGTAATTGCTCAAGCAAAATAGAGCATGAGAGATGCTCCTATATTCATGCTGTTGAAACCATAGAGACAATTATGGGAACACAGAAATATTGCGCATTGTGTGATAATACCTCATGCAAAAATGCCAATACGAAAGATTCATGTTGTCACCCGATTTGGAACGGACTTAGCATATGCAGATAAGAAAGAACAACTTTGGTGGTGATATAGTGTCCGAGCTTTGTTTGAATTGCTTCCTTGATATGTGGAAGCCAACCGCTTATGACCGTGCTCATATTGTCATGAGCAACAATAATGAATTTTGTGAAGGATGTATGGACTGCGTTCCATATGTAGACCACATTGATTCATCGGATAAGAAAACATGTGTGACCGTTGAGGATTTCATGGGTATCGTATCTAACCTTTGGCATGAACAGAAAATCGCTTGTGTAGAATGCGGGAGCACATTTGAGCATGATGATTTGGCTTTTGTGGCTGAGACTGGTGAATGTCCATATTGCCATAAGCGAGTTTCAGAAATATGGATAAAAGATTAGTTTGGTGGTGGTGAAATGCCAAAATATAAAATCGGTATCACGGAGGCTGGAGACGCTGGCCTTGACTTATCATGGGCAAATAAATTGGATACGGTTGATGGCGCGATTGTAATTACGAAGTGCATCACTCCAGATTTTTATGAAGTAGCCCTTGCGAACAAGGATAAGTTAATCATTCATGCAACGATTACAGGGTATGGTCATTCTATTTTGGAGCCAAATGTACCGCCTCAATATGAAGAGTTTAATGCGATTATGGCCTTAGTAAAGGGCGGATTTCCAAAAGAAAAGGTGGTTATCCGAGTAGACCCAATAATTCCAACCCCAAAAGGAATCGATACAGCGAGAAAAATTATTAAGTCGTTTATGGATGTCGGTTTTTCAAGATATCGTGTAAGTATTATTGATATGTATCCCCATGTAAGGGAGCGATTCAAGGAGACTGGTCTTCCGTTACCGTATGGAGAATATGGTTTTTCTCCAAATGCAGAGCAGGTCTATGAGGTTGACAAAATGCTTTGTGAGTTGTCTATATACTGGTCATCTCTTGGAGATAAGGCAGGCTCTTGTGGGATGCTTATGATAGAAAGTTGTGCAGAGCCTGGGTTAACAAATGCAGCTCAATGCGGATGTATCTCGCTATACGACTTAAACCTGCTTGGCTTGCATGATGAGGCCACCCCGGACAATTGTGGTTTCCAGAGAAAGAATTGCTTGTGTTACTCCGGTAAAACCGAGCTGCTTGAACACAAGAAGCGGTGTGGTCATCAATGTCTATACTGCTATTGGAGATAAAACAGAACTTTGGTGGTTAAAATGGGAGAAAAATTCCAGTCATTAGGGTTAGACCCTCTTGTCATTCCGATGGTTGACTATTTTAACAAATCTGGATTGAAGACATGTATGTCCTGCCAGGGGCATAACAAAACCAATATGTCGATGTTCTGGATTGAGTTTGATAAGTCAGTAACTGAAGATGACATCTTGAATTTTATGAAAGGTCGCCTGAGTGCACAAGGAACATTCGTCTCGTGTGGCCGCTTTGCTAAGCGTGTAATAGGGTTCTATAATGTCAGAACCATAGAATGGAGAAAAGAAGAATGTTGGTGCTATTTTGCGGCAACACAGGAGGCTGCGGATGCCGATTTGCAGAGATGGTCATGCGATAACAACCCCTTTGACGGGATAGACGGGGAGCGTTACCAGGCGTATCGAACAGAGTTAAAACGGCTTGGAAAGATATAAGGTGGTGTAGAAAAAATGATTAAAACGGAAAGCGTTACTCGTGCGCAAGAATCTATCAAAGTCTTGAGTGCTATGCTGTCCACACACCAATGGGAGCCGGTTCGTAGAGAGCTTGAGTTTGCAATCAATGAATTGAAAAAGTGTATCCCAGCAAAGCCAATCAGAGTAAGCTGGGCTCCAAACCGTTGCCCTAACTGCGACGCAGACCTTGGCGGAGACTGCAACGACGGATACTACCAAAACCCATATTACGAATTTTGTCCAGAGTGCAGGCAGATTTTAGATTATGGTGGTGATGAATATGTATGATGGCTATGACCGCTGCTATGAGTGTAGCGCATATGGAGACGACTACTACATAGATGATGACGGTGAGTTAGTTTGCTATTGCCCAGAATGCTAGCGTCTGTTTGACGACGAATGGTATGATGACGAATGGGATTGATAGTGATATGCCAAAATACGATATAAACAAGCTGAGGTCTGCCGGCCTTAGATATCTTGCTGTCGATAAAGATGGGCAAGCGTGGGCGTTTGAAACAATCCCGCAAAGGGCGTATGGGTGCCATTGGATTTTGAGCGACGAGTTTCTACGCTCAAAAGAAAATGAAAACGAGCACTGGTCAAGAGTTCTTCATTGGAACTTGAAGGGCAGGAGAATATGTATGCCCGTATTTGACCTTCCAATTGATTTGAAATGGGAAGACGAACCGTATGATATTTTGGAAAATGGTCTTGTAAGAAAAGAAGATTTCAAAATATGGCCAGATTTTAGAAAATGTTAGATAGGTGGTGAACCGAAATGACAACCGACCAGATTAGAGAGATGATTGCTGGCGACAAATACAATTTTCTGCGCGAGAATATCCACTTGAATGGCCGCATAATTTTCTTGACTTTGGGCGGCAGCTATTCATATGGCACCAATGTCGAAACATCAGATGTTGATGTTCGTGGTTGCGCATTGAACAGCAGGTCTGACCTTCTTGGTTTAACAAACTTTGAGCAAGTAGTCAACACAGAAACAGACACAACAGTTTACAGCTTTAATAAGCTGATTGGCTTATTGCTAAGCTGCAACCCAAATACGATTGAAATGCTTGGGTGTAAGCCTGAGCATTACTTTTTAATCACGGATATTGGGAGAGAGATGGTCGATAACAGAAAAATGTTTCTGTCAAGACGAGCAGTTCATTCCTTCGGCGGCTATGCGAATCAGCAGCTCCGCAGACTGGAGAACGCTATAGCAAGAGATAAATTGTCTCAGGGGCGCAAGGAAGAGCACATCCTTAAATCCATGCAAAGTGCAGTCAAGTCTTTTGAAGGAAGATATACCTCGTTTAAGAATGGGAGCATGGTTCTTTACACCGCAGACAGCGACAGAGATGACCTTGACAAAGAAATCTTTGCCGATATCCATATAGATAAGTATCCGGTTCGCGAGTTCAATAGCGTTATGAACGACCTAACAAACATTATCGGGACTTATGAAAAGCTCAACCATCGCAATCATAAGAAAGATGATAATCATCTGAACAAACACGCAATGCATCTCATACGATTGTACCTGATGTGTCTTGATATCCTCGAAAAGGAAGACATCATAACCTATCGGGAAGAAGACCACGACCTTTTGATGAGCATCCGAGCGGGTGAATACCAAAAGGAAGATGGTACGTATTTGCCTGAGTTTTTTGAAATGGTAAACGACCTTGAGAAACGACTTGCATATGCGAAAGAGAACACGTCTCTTCCAAGCAATCCTAATATGAAAAAGGTAGAGGAGTTTGTAATGAGCGTAAACAGGAGGGCAATCGATGAATAAAATCGCAATGCCACTGGGCGCAAGAACTATTGTACAAGGACTTCGATATGCAAACTATGACGCCTACGTAGTAGGAGGGTGTGTAAGAGACAGCCTGCTCGGTCTGGAACCAAAGGATTGGGATATCTGTACATCTGCTACTCCAGAAGAAATGAAAGAATACTTTTCCCGTTGCAGCGTAAGAACCATAGACACCGGTCTAAAACATGGAACCATTACAGTGGACATGGAGCGGAGCGGGAAATTTGAAGTCACGACATTCCGCATCGACAACCACTACTCAGATGGGCGGCATCCAGATAGTGTGGATTTCACGGAGAGCATATACCTTGATTTGGCGCGGAGGGATTTTACAATCAATGCAATGGCGTTCAATCAGGCCGGTCTGATAGACCCATATCACGGGAGAGTAGATTTGGAAAACAAAGTCATTCGATGCGTAGGAAATCCGGATGACAGATTCAACGAGGATGCGCTCCGTATTTTGCGTGCTTTACGATTTGCGTCTACATATGGATTTCAGATAGAGGACAAAACAAAAGAATCAATACATAGAAATAAAGGCAACCTGAACAATATCTCAGCGGAGAGAATCCAATCTGAACTCTGCAAAATGCTTTTCGGAAAAGGGATACTTGAAATCCTTCTGGAGTTTAGCGATGTAATCACTACTGTCATACCGGAGCTCAAACCGTGTATCGGATTCCAGCAAAACAATCCATACCATCAGTATGATGTTTACGAGCATATAGCTCACGCCGTAGCAAATTATACCGGTTCTGATATCTCAGTGAAGGTAGCGCTGCTATTACATGATATCGGGAAGCCGTATTGTTACACAGAGGACGAAAAGGGTGGGCACTTTCACGGCCACGCTGTGCCAAGCAAAGATATTTCAGAGGAAGTGTTAAATCGACTTCGTTTTGACAACAAAACAAAAGGCGAGGTTTTAGACCTCGTCTTATATCACGATTCTCTTATAGAGCCAACGACTAAAACAGTGAAGAGATGGCTCAACAAAATCGGGGAGCACAGACTTTCTCAGTTAATTGATGTTAGGCTGGCAGATATATATGCCCATGCAGAAGGGACGCAGGAGTCTCGCATCAAGCGGTGCAACGACATCAAGGCTATTATGGAAGAGGTAATAAAGCAGGAGCAATGTTTCTCCATTAAAGACCTTGCTATCAATGGGAAAGATATCATGTCATTCAGAGTTCCAGAAGGGAAGATAGTTGGAGATACACTGCAATTTATTCTTAACATGGTTATTTCGGGCGACGTTGAAAACACAATCGAAGCGCAAATGGAAGAGGTTAAAAAATACTTGGACGGGAAAGGCGTGTTGGTATGATAACAGAGGATATGGTTCGGTCTGGTATTCGAGAACACCTGATTACGTTTATAGTTGACCCCAATATGGGTAGTGGAACGGTGTGCAGCATAGGGGATAGCTGGTTTTACTTTGGTGGCCAGGAGGCAGAAGATGCGGCGCCGGAAGAGTATCTTGCAAACACTCCATTGGACGACCTTGTCAGAGAAGTATATGAGGTTTTGGAAGAGTTCGATAAGGACGACGACTTCAGAGACGAATATGCGTACTACGAGGCCGTGCTAACATACTGGAACAAATATACCGAAAGCAACAAGGTACGATTGATATTTTAACTCACAGCCTTCTGAACCGTTGAGGCTTAATTCAGCGGTATCCCATACCGGTTGCCCTGAAGATTTGCTGTTTACATATAATTAAGTCCAGCAGCTTTTCGCCAAAGGCAAAAGTGAGAGTTCGGCTCTATTGTTCCGAGTCCGGCAACCCGCTTCGCGGGTGAGAGATTTTTGACTCGCATCGCATTGCAAGCAATGCTCGCGAGTCTTGCCGGCCTTCGGAACAAATACCTAATGCACATCGGCTACACTCAATATACTGCCGATGCGGAGGACAACCGGATTACTTTATTATTTTGAAAGGGTGGTTCGATGTTGAAACGATTGCTATGTATGAGTACAGCCGCCCTGCTTATGGTTAATGCACCTATGGCAGCGGCGGCTATGGAAGGTACGTCCACTTATGTTTCGGTCACTGGATATGATGCTAACGTGGATTATACGGCGCAGATTTACGAATGTCTAAAAGACGGTAGTCCATATGCGATTGAAGTTGGTTACATATATGAACAGCAAAGGAATCTGAAGATTCGTGATATGGGTTTATCTCAATATCAAGAAACGGACTACTTCAGCAGGTTTGATAATGCAGACGAAATTTTGAACGCTATGGAGTCTGACAAGGAAACACAGAGCAGCAGCGGCAGTGAAGAGCATGATACCCATCCTACCTATTCAGATGAAGATTTATACTGGCTTTCCAGAGTTGTGTATGCAGAGGCTGGGTGTAACTGGTTCCCTGATTGGGTTCAACAGGCCGTGGCAAGCGTAGTTGTCAACCGAGTGAACGACTCCAGATATCCCAATACCATTCGGGATGTCATTTTCCAGTCTGGTCAATATGGATGTGTTAACAACGGAAGTATCTATAACACTCCAACAAGTAAGGTGGTAACCAATTGCAAATATGTTCTGGAACATGGGTCAACTCTACCATCTTATGTGATTGGGCAGTCTGGGATGGCACTTGGCCCGGTGTATACATCATATTATGACAACGTCCTTGGCACAACGATTTACTTCTTTTCGGTATAACGAGATTGAAAAAGAACATTAAACTGATGGGGACTTATGGGGTCTTGCGCCTTGGCGCCTCTGAGTTCCTTTTTGATGCAGAAGACCTTCCGCTGATTGAAAACAGAGATTGGTATCGGGATAAGGACGGGTATCTTGTCAACTGCTACTATTACAATGGGCGAAGAAGGTTCACCAGATTCCACAGAATTGTGATGCACGCAAAGCCAAAGCAATTTGTTGACCATATCAATCGCAATCGGGCGGACAACCGCAAGCAAAATTTGCGATGCTGCAAATACGCTGAGAACGATAGGAACCGTGGAATATATTCATCCAACAAATCCGGCGTTGCCGGCGTGTATTACGATAAGCAGCGTCGCAAGTGGGTGGCCAATATTTCCTATAACCGAAAGCGTGTATTTCTTGGCAGGTTCGAGTTAAAAGAAGACGCTGTTGCTGCGCGTCTTGCCAAAGAGAAAGAGTTGTTCAAAGAATATTCCCCACAAATACCAGTCGTGGAGGTGTGAAGTGGATTATTTAGACGAGACTATGCCCTATAAGAAAAAATCAAAACGACGTGCGCCTGCCAAGGCTAAGCACAAGCATGATTTTCAACCATGTATCTTTGAGTATGAAGGTATCCAGTTTGACAGTGCACACGGAGTAATTCCAAAAGAAAAGGAAATGTTTGGAGACTATTGCGTTGTATGCGGAAAGATAGGGCATCGTTCCGATAACCGATGGATGGAGCGTGTACCCACTTCAATAAGGGGAGTTTTTAGTTTCGAATATACGGAAGAGGCAAAAAGAGAACTCAACCGAGGCACGAGAACCCTCCCTACATTTCGTCTGAAAGACATTTGGACACAGAAGTTTGTCCAGATTGAGCAGTGACCTCATACATACACATGAATTTATGAGCGGTAAGAGAGAATTGATATATCCAAAAGGCGAGCGGGTATGGGTTGGGTACTATAACACTAACCACGAACTGATTCTTATTCTGACGAGCAAAGAGTCCAGAGATTACTACTATTTATACGAGTTGGTTGACGGGGGTTTTAAGAAACTTGGGAGAGCGAGGTCCCCTGTGGAACTCGAAGAAAGGTTTGAAGTCAATAAAAGACTGGTGGTGTCACCATGAATGATTTTGAATTTGACTGCCTGCAGAAGAAACGCCTTGCTCAGCAGGCAAAATACCGTAAACGTGGGAGCAATAGCAAGAAGTGTCCTATGTCTACCGACCATATGACAAAAAAGCAATGGATAGAAAGGTGTGGAAAGATTGTGACAATCAAGATGGATAGTCCGGTATCATGGGCGTCATTCAAAGAGTTGTCAAAGCAAACACAAGAAGAGTATCTAAAGAACCTTATGGGAAAATATCATATCAATGCCAGCAGTCTTGCGGAGATGTTTCATATCACACCAATTACTGTGCGACGTCATATTGCTACTCAGGGGTTAGCGGTTTCGTTCCCGGTTGGTCACTCCATGAATGCGGAAGATAGACGTGCTTGGGAGCTTTTCCTTTCTGGAGATACTGTTGAGCAATCTGAGAATGAAGTTGGCGTGGAAAGCGAAGAGATGTGTGAAGGGGAACCGATGTTAATGTGCAGTTTTTCGCTGAGGTTTAGCGGCAAAATTGATGTCTCCATGATTTCGAACTCACTGATACGTATTCTTGGAGACCATTCGGTGGGTGAGATTGAAGTAACCTGTAATTTGGAGCCGTGAGAGCCTTGTTCTGATGGGTGATTTATGATAGAATTTCTTCAAAAGGAGTGGTTTGGTGGAATACGGATTTGACAAAACGTTTTTGACTGATGAAGACCTTGAGCAGAGCATGGATGATTTCATTGAAGTGATTAGCCAAGAGCTCGAAGCCGAAGAATGGAATACTACTATGCTTGATTTCCAAAAATCCAAGCAAATTCAGTTCGCTTATTCTGTTTTGAAATATCTGACGCGTGGGAGCGATGCCGTTGTTTCCTACAAATTACATGAACCGTTTAAGAC
>DYBQ01000021.1:13537-14493 GCA_019418545.1 Clostridiales bacterium
TTTAAGACAATGGGGAGCGTATCGGTAGAGGGCAAATCTATTGAGTTTTACCAGCCGGAATGGTTTGCACGTGTTGCCGAGTTCGCCAGTAATACGGAAGTATATCCTCTGGCAAAAAACCGGGTACGGCTTACATTCACGTTCCACGGTTTAACGAAATCCATTGACTAAAGGAGGTATGGCATGGAATATACGGGGTGTTTTGATGCCGTCGAAGATGTTGTAAGCGAGGCCACTGAACAATATGGTGGTCGTTATACTTTGAACAAAGAACTGTATGAGAAACTCCCGGACATTTGCCGTGGAGTTGATGAGTTATTTGAAGAGATTGAATGCCTTTGCTTGGATGTCAGCGTATACGATGTGCCGCATAAGAGGGTTGCCATAGAAATCATTTGCGAGGAAATGGTTTTGCAGCACGGCAGAGAGCATGTATTCTTTCGAGTGATTCAGATGTTTGATTCCTTCTCCTTTTCAAAATCAAAGGATGGGAACGTGTGCATTTCTTTGAATCTGGATAAAATGTGGGAGAGGTCGAATGAATGAAAAACGAAGAGGGCAACTTAGAAACGCATTGACAATGATGACAAATGCGGCATCTATTATCGATGCAGTCTGCGACAAAGAGCAGGATTGCTTGGACAACTTTCCAGAGAACCTGCAGAGTACGGAAAGATTTGAGCGTATGGAAGATGCCGTGGATAGTTTGAACGATGCGCTGGAAAAAATTGATGAAGCAAAAGAATGTATATCCATCGCTATAAAGTAAGGGGGGTGTTAAGCTTTGCCGCTTTTGATTGCTGTAATTCTTGGCTTGGTTTTGTTCTTTATTAAGAAAGACGAAAGTGCAAGAAAGGCCGAGAATAAAAAAGAGACAGACAAGGAGTGGAATCTAAGACAGGATTTCCGTGATGAGTATACGAATCGTCAGTTTGAAAATCAGGTTTTAGCTTTTG
>DYBQ01000021.1:14503-31333 GCA_019418545.1 Clostridiales bacterium
CCGGAGCATCGGGAACAAGTCAATCAAGAGATAGCTGAAGCATTGTCAGAAATGCGTTATCAAAAGCGAGGGCATCAACATCTTTCCGTTCAAGATAAGCTGGATATTTTGCTTGCGAATCGTGGAAAGGTTAGCGGCAGAGGAGCAGAGCTTGGTTATTGGATTGGATACCGAAGCGACGGGAAAGGAAAGGGCAAAGGATACGTTCGAGATTTAGATGATGAACTTGAACAATATGGGTTTATGGTATGGCTCCAAAGGGCTTTACAAAAGCAAGGCAAAAAGGCAGAGCTCGTTGTAATGAAAACGGGAGCAGAGATACCGTTTGGGTATGCATGGAAAGGTTCTCCGTATGAACGTCAGTATTCCAGAAAAGGTGAAATCAAAACCAGATTGGACGATTACCAACCACTAACATGAAAACGGGGCGCTTTACTGCGCCCCGTTTATCATAGCAATTATTCGTCAAATAGATAGTCGGGGAGTTCAATACGTTTTCCAAGCAAGACTTTACCACACGCTCTCACAGAACTGCCGCTGTCTGCTGCAACGAAAACATTGAAATTCCGACGTTTCGGGTTTGCAGAGACCAGTATAAGATTGTCGTTGTCATCAACGTAGTATTGCTTACAATACATAGCTCCATCAACGCAGAAGATACCGATATCTCCTATCTGGAGCTTGGCGTCTTTTTTTACATAGACCATATCGCCATCATTGATATACGGATACATGCTATCACCCTGAATATCAACGGCATAATCGGCTTCGTCTGGAACAGAATTATTCACGAGCATCATTTCAAAATCAGCGCCATCAAGCGGAACATTGAATCCGGCGGCGGACGGAGAAGTATAATGCGGAATAAACCGTTCGCTTGGTGTAGGAAGCTCAACAACATTGGAAGAAGACTTCCTTTCTGCTTCTATACGCTGTTTTTCTACTCTACAAATTGTATCTACCGCTATTTTGCCGTGCTTATCAAGAGAGTTATAGTTGTTTAGCAGCGTCATTTCGCTGATAGAAAGAACGGGTTGGCTTACATTGGTAGTAACAGCCCCGACAAGACTGTCTATGGATATATTCAGGGATGTACTTAACGCAATCAGCATATCCATCGTTGGCTTTCTGGTTCCACGCTCCCAATTTCCAATACATACAGTTGTTACTCCGATAGAAGAAGCGAGCTGCTGCTGTGTCATATTCTTTTTTTCACGGAAATGTTTTAATCTATGTGCAAAGTCCACGAGATGACCCTCCAAAAAAATGTTCGATGATTGCTGTTGACACCGGCGGTTGTTTGTGATAGCATTATCAGCACAACAACTGTTTGTAAACGTAGGATAACACAACCATCTGTTTTTGTCAACACAAAGAAAGGCAGCCCGCCATAAAGACGGACTGCCCGGACGGTGTGCGTCGTGCATGAATACAAAAGGACACGGCGCACAATTGCACCTGTTTCTACAGGTGAGGACTACAGTGACACCACTCACTATACTCCTGCCTGTAGTATACCACCGAGCTCGTCGTAAATCAATGGAGGTTTTTGCTGCAGGATGAAAAAGAAGTTATCAGTGAGAGAGTTGAAGAGGTACTGTGAGGAACACAAACCTCACTGCATTTATTTTAAGACGGAGAATCAGGCTTGGTATAGGACGTCTGACCCATGTAAGTTAGACATGGCCTTCTCAATTATGTTGATTTGCGAAAACCCAAACCTGATTTGCCTGAAGTCTTCTGGAAATACTCTGTCTTTTGACCGAGTAAAATCTATCGAAGTAGATACCGATGCGTCAATACTCGGCACCGTTATCACGATTTTTTGTGGGGACTTTAATACTGCAGGGCATGATATTACATATAAGCTTGTTGTAGCCTAAAAATTTTTCGCGTGTTGTTCATTTAATTGAGTTGACATGGGAAGCGAATCATGCTATACTCCAAGTATCAACATAATTGTATCGAAGGAGTTATAGCGGTGAGTTTTCAAAGAAACGGGAAAACCCCACAAATCGGAGAAGTATACCTAATGAAGTTCAGCGGCAGCGGCAGTGAGCAGGTCGGATGGCGTCCTGGTCTCGTATTCCAGAATAATGTTGGTAACTCGCACAGCCCCAATGTTATTGCCCTTCCTCTCACCAGCTCGATAAAGAAAGCGTCGCAGCCCACACATGTATTTATCAAAGCATCCGATGCTGGCCTCAAAAAAGATAGCATGGTACTATGCGAGAATCCGCAGCGTATGTCCAAGGACAACTTAGGAAAGTATCTTGGCAAGCTGTCAGATGCCTGCATGCGTAAGGTTGCGGAGGCAAACCTTCTTGCCTCCGGTGCCATTTCCTATCTGGATGTGGTTTCTCTGGTCACGGCATGGACGAAGGCCGTTGAGTTAAATGCCGTTACATCAGCGTAACGCTACATATCTGTAGGAGGTTTGCGATGTATAACGATGATTTGAAAAAGCGGTTTGTCCGTGACTATACGGGCAGTTTGAATACCGCCAACGTAGCTGCCACCGTATTCAATGCAGTTGAGAAGTATGAGACAGAATGGAATGCGGATTTATGCACCAGAAGCACAGAAGAGCTTCAGCCGGTTATTGATGAGATTGTCGGACTGCGTTCCAGAAGCAAGTGGATGACGCTCACGATTCTCAAAGAGTACG
This sequence comes from Clostridiales bacterium, assembly GCA_019418545.1. Taxonomy (GTDB): domain Bacteria; phylum Bacillota; class Clostridia; order Oscillospirales; family Acutalibacteraceae; genus Heritagella_A. Next base: position 17,172 of record DYBQ01000021.1, read on the forward strand.
TCAAGTGGTGCATCGCCATGAAAGTTCCCGGCGCTTGTGACGGAATACTCCATATCGAAGCAGTTGGGCTGGATAAAATTCGCCATCAGATGGTGTCCAGCCCCCTACATCTTCAGCGTTTTATGGATTCGATTTTTGACCCAGAGGGCGATGAAACAATAGACAATATCTATCGATGCTATTTTTGGATGGCATATGGCGGCATAGATGAGGATGATACGATTCTCATACGGAATGAAGATGTGGATTTTTCGGAGATGATTATTCGATATAAGACGATAAGTGTTCCGATTTATCGCGAAGCACTCCCGGCTTTTCGAAATGCTGTCAATCTGACAAGTTTTGTCTATAAACATCCCAACTATTCCAAGACTATTCGCCGTGATAGAGTCCCAGGCGATACGATTATGCGTGGTATCAAAGCTGTAACAAAGACCTTCACAATGCGTGCTACACTGTCCAAGCGGAATATCAAAGCAGTTGAGGAAGGGAAGGCCGACATGCAGCTCAGCTTTTACCGAGTCAGGATGTCAGGACTTTTCTATCGTATATACGAGATGGAACGAGCCGGCATTGCTCCGAGTTTTTCTGACGCTGCGCTGCGGGTTATGGATGGGAAGACATATTCCTTGAAGGGGAGAGAAAAAATCGAGCATAAGCAAAACAGGATTGAGCGGGATTACATGGAAGATTATCAGCGATGGAAACTTGCGTTTTCTATCTGAGAGGTGAATATGGTGTTTGGTATCTACAAAAGGAAGAAGTCCCTCATTTTTTTGATATGCGTGGTTTTCATAGTCTGTTTCCTAACTGCATGTAATAGCTCTCCACAAGAAACTGTAGGAGAAACTCCATCCAACACTTCTTCCACATCTCCCCAAATCGAGGTCGTTTTGGATATTCCGGAAGACTTTTTAGATTTCCAAAATTATATTGGGGAGGATATTTCTCTGTTCGGCATGGAGGAAGGGTTTGAAGAATACGATTGCGGTACGAGTTCTCTGTACGGGCATGAAGGAACAGTAACAGTATGTGTTGGATGGGATGGCACAACGATAACCCGTGCCGTTCTTACTTTGAATAGTGAAGAAAACTTCAAAGGAGAAGAATACGACGAGGTTAGCGATAAATTGGTTGATATGTTCGGAGATGTTTCGCTCGATTATGGCGGTATAACAGTTTTTTCTGGGTTAACAGAATATGATTTTTCTCTATGGAGAAAAGGAATCGCATCTATTTATTGGAATGATGAAAACAGAGAGGCATATGAAGATAAAAATCCGAACGCTGGGGAATCCAACTCCGATAAAATCCAAAATACACAAGTCCCTCCCGCTATTGGTATGACCGCCGCGCAAGTCAGAGCATCCACCTGGGGAGAGCCATCAGACATCAATCGGACAACCACGCGATATGGCGTATCAGAACAATGGGTTTATAGGTCAGGTTCAGAAACTAAATACATTTATCTTGATGACGGTATTGTAACGGCAATCCAAGAATGATGAGAGTTGGTATTGCAATAAAAGGAACTCGGAATCGGGTTCTTTTTATTACCATATCAACATAATAAAATAAACTACAACGCCGCAAGGCTTTGTATAAATTTATGGGGCGGTATTTTCGTTCCGGGAAGAAAGGTGATGTGCATTGTGCAATGAGGATTTTGTGAACGACCCCAGAGATGCGTTTCTCGAAATCTACCAGAGCAAAATCAAGCGTGCAGGTTCTGAGGAACTTCTGGAGTGGTTGACCTCTTCGGATTTTTTCACTGCGCCTGCATCAACAAGGTACCACGGCTCATTTGAAGGCGGATTAGTCACACATTCTGTGAACGTATACCGCTGTTTGGCAGAAGAACTGGAGCTTTCGGGCTTGTCTGACGCCTACACAGAGGAGACAGTAGCACTTGTTTCGTTACTTCACGATGTGTGTAAGGCTAACTTCTACAAGAAGGGAACCAGAAATGTCAAGGAGAATGGTCAGTGGGTAACAAAAGAAGTTTTTGAGATTGACGAGAAGTTCCCGTGTGGGCATGGTGAAAAATCAGTTATTATTCTTCAGAACTTCATCCATTTATCAGCGGAAGAAATCTTTGCAATCAGAGCGCATATGGGTGGGTTTGATACCTCTGTGAAAGGTGGCGATTACTTCATCGGTAAGATTTTTGAGAAGAGTAAGCTTGCGCTCCTGCTCCATGTAGCAGATATGAAAGCAACTTATTTATTGGAGGGTTGATATGGCAGAACAGAATCTGAATATCTATCAGAAGCTTGCTAAGATTCGCAAGCAGGTGGAGGTTATCCAGCGCAATAAAAAAGGTTATGGATACACCTACGTTAGTGAGGATGAAATCCTTGCAAAGATTTCAGGGTTCATGGATAAATACAGTTTATCTCTGATTCCCAGCGTCATACATAGTAGCGCAGTTGTCACTCCATACCATACAAAGAAGACCAAGTCAACTAACAAAGGCGAAATCTATGAGGAGAATGTCAACGAGGTTCTCGTAAGTGCAGACATGGTCTTTACATGGGTAAATAATGAGAACCCAGACGAGAGGGTCGATGTTCCGTGGATTTTGGTGGGGCATCAAAGTGACGGTTCACAGAGCTTTGGGTCAGGATTAAGCTATGCAATGCGGTATTTTTTGCTTAAGTTTTTCAACATTGCAACACCGGATGACGACCCGGACAAATGGAGGAGCAAGCAGAAGGCTGCAGGGGCAGCAGAAGATAAGATGATTGCAGAAGAAATCATCGCCAGCTTCGACACAATGGTTAAGGAGTTCTTAGCAAGTAACCAGGATAAGACTGAAGAGGTCAAAAAGTTTGTTGCCAAGTATGTAAAGGGCGGAAACTATTTCGCAATCACAGAGTCAGTTCTTGCCTCGAAACTTCTTGCTGACTTCAAAGAAACTTTTAAGATTAAGGAGTGATGAATAATGGGATTTCGCACAGGTGCTTACGCTAAGGTATGGGAAGTGACCCCTATGAGCGATACCAGCACGAAAGTACGGATGTCTGTCAGCCGTAAAAATAAGCAGACCGGTGAATATGAGCAGGATTTTTCCGGGTTTGTACTTTGCATCGGTACCGCCGCAGCCCGGAAAGCTATGCAATTACATGAGGGCTCCCGAATTAAGATTGGCGATTGCGATGTGACGACAAAATACGATTCGCAGAAGAAGATTACATATACAAACTTTAAGATGTTCTCCTTTGAAGATGCAGACGGTGGAGATACATCGACAGACGTTACCGACCCGCAGCCAGAGGTTGGCGACGGTGAACTTGATGATAACCGGCTCCCGTTTTAAGGCGGTCTGCCTATGGGAGAAGTCAATTATGCACCGATAATCCAAGAGATGACTTGGAGCTACTCCCGCATTAAGGCTTTTGATGACTGCCATTATCGGTGGTACCTGCAGTATATCCGCAGGTTGCACGGAAAGGACATGTTCTTTGCCAGCTATGGCAGCTTTATGCATAAGCTGATAGAGCTGTACTACAAAGAAGATAAAAGCGCCAAGCAGCTATGCGAAATGTATCTGCGAGATTTCAGAAGTCAGGTAGTGGGATGGGCGCCAAGCAAAACGGTGTTTGGCAACTATTTCAAAAGCGGCCTGCAATATCTCAAAGGGATTCAACCGTTCCCATATAATATGGTGGCAATTGAAAAACGGGTTGACTTTAATCTGTCCGGTATTCCATTTATCGGATACATCGATTTTCTTGGTGAAAAAGATGGAGACTTGTATGTCGTAGACAATAAATCCAGAAACTTGAAACCGAGAAGCACACGCAGTAATCCGACGAAATCAGATTTGGAATTGGACGATTATCTGAAACAACTCTACCTGTACTCTGCAGCAGTAGAGCAAGAGTATGGGAAACTCCCTAAATCACTTTGCTTTAATTGTTTCCGAACCCCAGTTTTTATTGAAGAGCCATTCAAGGAGCAAGCATATGCTGAATCCAAACAATGGCTTTTCAACAAAGTGGAAGAGATTACAAGGGAAACAGATTTTCTGCCAAGCGTAGAGTATTTTAAGTGTACATATCTATGTGAGATGCGGGATTTCTGTGATTATTACAGGCTCGCGCAAAAGAAGAGGTGATGCGCTATAAGAGCAGAAGACATTACACGCATCGACAGCGAAGCTGGTGTGATTGCCTCTCTTGTATATCACCCGGAGTTTTCGTTTTATTCCGAAAATCTATTGCCTAATCACTTTTTCAACAAAGAAAATCGTTATATCTATGCTGCTATCTGTAATCTGGCGCAACGCGGCGTACAGCACATTGACCCATATAGCATCCTGCAGTCTTTGCAATCACAGGAGGCAACTGCAAAATACGCAGATGAAATTACAGTCGCTCAGCTTAACGACTTCTTTGATACCAGCGATAGTCTTGCAAGACATACCGTAGAAGATTATAAGCTGTGTGTAGACAATGTTATAGATGCGGCTTTTAGACGGGATGCACTACAGAGTCTAAAAAAGTGTGAGGCTATGTGTTTCAACGAGTCTATCAAAGATATCGAGCAACAAATCTATCGTTCCCTGGACGATGTGATGATGGAGTTCTCTGCAACAACAGAAGTCCCAGCTTATAAAGATGTGATTGATGAGTGTTGGGCAGAAATTGAAGGACGTCAAGGGAGCGGATATGCAGGTATCCCATTTAAGTTCCCAGCTTTGAACGATTACGCAACGATAGAACGTGGAGAGCTCTTTATCTTTGGCGCAGAGCAGAAACAGGGTAAGTCCATGATGCTTCTTAATTGCGCAGTTGATTTACTCCAGCACGATTACGCAGTCCTGTACTTGGACAGTGAGTTAAATACCCGATTGTTTACCGCCAGAATTCTCGCGCACCTGACAGGGATTGAGTATAAGCGTCTGACATCAGGAAACTACAGCGAGGAAGAAGAACGACGAATCATAGAAGCCAAAGAGTGGCTAAAGACAAGAAAGTTTACCCATCTTTATATCCCAACATTTGACCAGCATAGCATTTATACTGCGGTCAAAAAAGTAAACCACACACAGGGGCTTGACGTTCTGATTGTGGATTACTTTAAGGGGAAAGGTGAGGGAGATGCTTTCGATAGTTATCAAGAGCTCGGAAGATTTGTGGATATGGTGAAGAATCAGATTTGTGGCGAGATGAATATTGCGGGAATCGGAGCGGCACAGGCCACTGTAACAGGAAAGCTGGCCGACAGCGCCAAGATTGCACGCAACGCCTCCACAATAGCCATGATTTCAGACAAAACTCCGGAAGAAATTGAGGCAGATGGTGCAGAGTGCGGCAATAAAAAGCTTCGAGTCACGGTAAACCGGAATGGAATGCAAATGGCACAGGGTGAATACATAGACTTGTTGTTCGATGGGAACCACATCCTATACCAGCAAGCCAAACAGCATATCCCACAGACTCCGTTTTAATCTATCAACACAATTAAATAATCTGCGAAGGGAGGGGACGGTGTGGAGCTTTCAGAACTGATTGAGTCCGTTGATATTCTGGAGTATATCTCACAATATACAGAGTTTACAGAGAAAAACGGAGAATATTGGGGGCTTTCTCCGCTCAAAGAAGAGAAGACACCGTCCTTTTCCATCCGAAAAGAAGAAAATAATTTCTATGACTTCTCTTCTGGTGTTGGTGGGAACGTTCTGACGTTCATCCGATACTACAACAAGTGTGGATACCAAAAGGCAATCGAGATTTTGAAGGAGTATGTCGGTTGTGATGGCGATGTAGCTCCTCCACACAAGAAACTTGCAGCAACTGAGGTCGCAAAGCGGTTTGCTAAGCCCAAAAAGACAAATAAAATCAGCAAAGTGACTGCGCTTCCGGATGATTATATGGAGCGGTACGAAAAAAGGCAGGATAAGCTTGCCGTTTGGAAAGCAGAAGGTATATCTGAGGCTTCTATGAACAAGTTTCAGGTATATTACGACAGTTTTTCCAATCGTCTCGTCTACCCAATCAGAAGTCCAGACGGAAAAATCATCAATGTGGGCGGCAGAACCCTTGACGAAGCATGGAAAGAGAAAGGATTACGTAAGTACACCTACTTCAAGCCTTGGGGAGGGCTGAATACACTCTATGGCCTATATGAAAACATGGAGGAAATCCAAAACAGACATGAAATCATCCTGTTCGAAGGCGCCAAGTCCGTTATGTTGGCTGATACATGGGGAATCCATAACACAGGGGCAATTTTGACATCTCACTTGAATCCAAACCAGATGAAAATCCTTGCGCAACTTGGATGCAGAGTGGTTTTTGCGCTGGATAAAGAGGTTTGTATTCGAGATGACCATAATATCAAGCGGTTAAAGCAGTTCGTAAAGGTTGAGTACATCTGGGACAGAGACAATCTGCTGGATGCGAAAGATGCCCCTGTCGATAAGGGGCTTGAGACATGGAAAAAACTCTACGAAGGGAGGTTGTCATGGCGATAGATAAGCAATATACCGTTTACCATCTGCATAGTGACCTCAGTAACGGTGTTACAAACATCGACTCGGTCACAAAATATGGAGAATACATAGAAAAAGCCAAGGAACTCGGAATGAAAGCGATGGCTTTTTCAGAACATGGCTCTGTCTTTGAATGGTGGCACAAGAAAAGTGCCATCGAAGCAGCCGGCATGAAGTATATCCATGCTATTGAAGCGTATCTCACTGTGACTTTGGACGAAAAGGTGAGGGATAACTACCACTGTGTGCTGCTCGCAAAGAACTATGATGGATTTTTAGAGCTAAACCGACTCGTATCGAGGAGCTTTGACCGTACAGACAACCACTTCTACTATGTACCACGTATCACCTTTGACGAACTATTCGATACATCTGACAACATCCTGATTACCACAGCCTGCATTGGCGGTGTATTTGGAAAAGCAGACGCAGATGTTGAGTCGAGGTTCCTTGAGTTTCTTCAGAGAAATAAGCATAGGTGTTTCTTTGAAGTCGGACACCATATGGATGAGCGGCAGGTCGAGTACAACCAAAAACTGTATCGGCTTAGCGGGCAAACTGGTATCCCATTGATAGCCGGAACGGATACTCATGTGCTTAACGAGGAACATGAGAAAGGGAGAAGCATCCTGCAGGCGTCCAAGAACATCCAGTTTGATGGGGAAGAGAAGTGGGATTTGAAATTCAAGTCCTACGATGAGCTCGTCGCTGCTTATAGGCGACAACGCTCACTCCCAGAGGAAGTGTTCTTAAAGGCCATTGAGAACACAAATGTTCTGGCTGATATGGTGGAAGAGTTTACGCTTGACCGTGGCACAAAGTATCCGCACATCTACGAAAATCCAGAAGAAACCTTTAAGGCGAAGATTGAGGACGCACTTCAGCATCATCCATACGCCTTGAAAAATCACAATGAAGCGGAACTCCGTAAGGTTGTGGATGAAGAGTACGATGTCTACAAAACGACTCAGTCCATTGACTTCATGCTTCTTCAGACCTATCTCAGAGAATGGGAAAAAGAGAATGGCATCCAGTGCGGATACGGCAGAGGCTCTGTGTCTGGCAGTATGATAGCATATCTGCTCGGCATTACGCAGATGGACAGTATTCGTTTTGGATTGAACTTCTTCCGCTTCATGAATCCTTCTCGTGTCACCAATGCCGATATTGATACGGACTATTCTGGCAAGGACAGAGAAACTGTGAAGCAGTTCCTCCTTCGTGACAAGATGAACCTGCCGAATATCCGGTCTGCTGAGATTATCACCTTCAACACTATCGCTTTGAAGGGCGCAATTCGAGATGTATGCCGTGCTTTGTATAAGGACAGGCAGGACAAGAACTATCTGCAAATCGCCAACTATATTTGCAAAGAGGCAGAGATTCACGAAGATTCTGTCCGCAAAGAATATCCAGAGGTGTTCAAATATGTGGACATCGTAAACGGCACCATTGTCTCCATCGGTACACACCCAAGCGGTGTCCTTATCAGCGACTTACCGATTGAACAGACGGTTGGTCTTTGCAGCGTATCTACATCAGATTACCCGGTGTCCATGATTAACATGAAAGAGTTGGATGACCTGATGTACGTCAAGCTGGATATCCTTGGCTTGGACAACATCGGCGTTATCAATGACACGTGTAAGAAACTTGGAATTGAGCGGCTGACACCAGACAACACGGATATGGAAGATATGAATGTGTGGCGAAGTATCCGTGACAACACAACCCTGATATTCCAATGGGAGTCTGACAGCGCCCAGCATTACCTGAAACAGTTTATGTCCGACGAGACGCTGGAAATCGCAAGGTCGAAGATTCCGAACTTCTCCATGCTGAAGTGGATGTCGTTTGGAAACGGGCTGTTAAGACCGGCCTGTGCCAGCTTTCGTGATAGTGTAGCCAGAGGCGAATTCTACGATAATGGTTTTGACGCACTCAATGAGTTTCTTGCTCCGGAAGCGGGACGAATCGCCATGCAGGAGACCATCATGCAGTTCCTTGTTAAGTTCTGTGGGTATTCTGCGGCAGAGTCGGATAATGTTCGCCGTGCTATTGCGAAGAAAAAGGGAACAGAAACACTGCTACCGGAAATCGAGAAACGGTTCATAGATTATTCATCTGAGCACTATGACATTACGAGAGAGCGGTGTGAAGAGGTTATCAAGCCTTTTCTGCAAATCATTCTGGATGCATCGGCCTACGGGTTCTCGTGGAACCATTCTGATGCCTACTCATCCATTGGATATATCTGCGGCTACTTACGCTATTACTATCCGCTTGAGTTCTTGACGGCAGCACTCAATATCTTTGGGGACAATATGGACAAGACTGCGGATATTACGAACTACGCCACAAGGGTAGGCATTAAAGTAACACTACCAAAATGGGGATTGTCAAGAGGGAAATACTTCTTTGATAGAGAAAAGCGAATCATCGCCAAGGGGCTGACCTCCATTAAATATATGAGCGCCGGACTTGCGGACGAGCTGTACGCCTTATCCAAAGAGAAAGAATATACCAGCTTTATGGAACTGCTTTCTGACTTGGACAAAAAGACGAGTATCAACTCAAGACAGCTTGACATTCTAATTAAACTGGACTTCTTTTCAGACTTTGGAAATCAGAGAGAACTCCTTCGAATGGTAGACCTGTTCTCCAACACATTCAAGAAGGGCGACGCCAAGAAAATCAAAAAGTCAGAAGTGGACGGAACTCCGCTTGAGGATATTGTAAAGCGATATGCGGTTGGCGTCACAAAGTCTGGCGGGGTGGCAAAGAGCTACACGCTATTGGATGTCATGTCGATTTTGAAAGAAGCGGAAAAAGTGATTAAGAGTGTAGGGATGGAAGACTTGAGCGATATCCTCAAGGTTCGAAATTTCTACGATGTGATGGGGTACATCGGGTATGTGTCCGGCAAGGACGAAGATAGGCGTAAGCTGTATGTGACCGATGTACGACCTTTACATAGAAAAGCTGATGGAAAATTGTTTGGGTACAGTATCTTTACAAAATCCATTGGCAGCGGAAAGGAGAGTCGTTTTACGGTATTTTGCAGGGTATACGATAAAGACCCAATCAAATCAGGGGACATCATCTACTGCAAAGGTTATGAGCGTGACGGTCAATATTTTAAGCTGACCGCCTACAGCAAGGTAATTTAAGGGGGTGGTGTCTATGTGGGATTCTTGAAACTGCGCTTCGCAGACATACTACATTATATAAAACTTCCGTTTTATGAATAAAAGGAGCGTGCATAGTTTGATACAAAACCTGATTTGCAATCACTGCGGCAAGGAGCTTGACTTCTTTGACCTGCAGAATGACTTTTCTATACATAAGAGAATTGGATACGGAAGTGTCCATGACGGAGACGATGTGCATATGCGCCTCTGCTCCGATTGTTTTGATAAGCTCGTAGAAGAATGCGAGGTCTCACCAATTGAGGAGATGGATGGCTAATGGATAGAGAACGATATACAGAACTGGTTGCGGATGCAGTCGGGAAAGCAAACCGGCTGCTCGCCGTTTCAGATGGGCAGAACAGTGTGGTGGTCGTGATGAGCAGAACCATGCGGAATGAAATCTTAGTGCAAGAGGGCGCTAATTACACCATGCGAAATGGCGATTATGTTGAGGAGTATTGTGGCTATCGTGTTGGAATCGTCAATGAAATTGATGATGAAGAGTTCATCCTTCCAGCAATGGTTGGAATGGCTTATCACCCTGGGATGCAGATTGATGATGTCATCGTTGTAGACGATGAGAACCGGTTGTTCAGGCTGGAGAGTACAGACCCAGTGCAATTTGCCGATATGGGTCTCACAGTGAACTTCGGCCTATATGCAGATGCAGCCACCGCAGCTACTGCTGATAACGCTGCTACTGTTGCAGTAGATTTAGCAAATACAATCACAACAACTGCCAATACCGCTACCATTACTCTTGATGACTTCGTAGGTGCTGTCTCAAACATCACATGGGATGGCGTTCTGAACACAGGAACTCAAACCGTTACCGCCACTGACGGTATGAATTGGTGGTTAAGAGACACCTATCCGATTCCCGATTACTACTCCCGCCCAGTAGAATACTCTCCTCCAAAACGAAAGGCGAGGAAGAAGGAAGAAGAATTAAGCGCCGGAGACACGAGGCTTCTGGATGAGTTTTTATCCAGATTTGCAAGAAACGGAGCGTGACCGACAAACATACTGTGTAGGGAGCCCGGAGTGAAAAACTCCGAGCTCTTTTGGCAGACAGCAGAGAGGTAAAACAATGCGGAAATTATTCACTATCTTCCCGTTGTGCATCGTGTTATGCCTGTTAACAGGCGGATGTTTCACCGCAGATGCGAACGAGGAAAATTATGAAGAAGAAATTGCCACGGTAAGCTATGATAACAACACTGACTATATGTCACTGATGGTTCAGTATGCTGCTGCCGGAAATATGGATGCGTTGGGCGCCGCTGTTACAGCGAGAAATGGAAAAATAGCGAACCAACAGTTGGGATATGAACAGTTGAGTGTGGACGAGTTCCTAAACAATTATGAATCCTACACCGGATTTTCCTTAGATACAGACTACATGAGCCAAATGGTGTCATGTTGCTTGAGTGGAGATGTGGCTGGCGGCTTGGAGGCAGAACGGTTAAGAAATCTGAAAATTGACACACCCAATCTGGATGTTACAAAGGTCAGCTTTAACGATTTGTATTTGCTGTCCAAGATTATTACATCAGAAGCCGGGTCAAACTGGCTCTCTATGGAGTGGAAGATGATGGTTGGAGAGGTACTTCTGAATCGTGTTGCATCCCCAGAATTCCCAGACTCGATTGAAGAGTGTATCTATCAGACCGGACAGTATTACAGCAGAGGAAACCAATACTTTGCGAATCTCTTGCCGTATGAAGACTGTGTTGAAGCTGCTTTGCGGCTGCTCAATGGGGAGCGTATCATCAACGATGGTTCAGTTGTTTTTCAGGCAAACTTTCGGCAGGGCAGTGGCACGTACCTCAAACTGTATGACCAGCAATTAGGATATACATACCTTTGCTATAGCAGTTATCCAGAATTATACGAAAGTTGAGGTTAACAATGGGAAAAGTAATCATTCAACAATATACGACAAAGTACCCCATCACCATGATTGGTGAAGAGGCAGGAACCTGTTGGGGCGCTGACACAAGTGACAGCAGTAAAAACTATAAGCGTGGCCTTGAGTGCCTTAGCAATGAACACGGGAGAACAACAGAGTACCCAGATGTCTACATGATTTTGGATGGATACTCCGCAAGAGTTATCCGTGAGTGGTACACACATATTGGCGGCTCTCCAACGAGGCTTCAGGCAAGCACACGGTATATCGATTATGAACATGGTTTTGACTTTGTCGTACCTCCAACAATTCAGAATAACCCACAGGCTCTCAATGTCTACACTGGAATCATGGCAGATATCGCTGACGGGTTAAAGGAATTAGACGAACTGGGCATCCCTCGTGAAGACTCCGCGCTTGGCTTACCACTGGGGATGACAACAAGAATCGTGTGTAAACACAATGCGCGGAACTTAATGGACATGTCACATCAGCGGATGTGCAACAGAGCGTACCACGAATACCGTAAGCTGTTCAATGACTTATGCGATGCACTCCGAGATTATTCGGAGGAATGGCAATACATCGTTGACCACTACTTTATGCCCAAGTGTAAGTATATGGGCTTCTGTAAAGAGAAGTACACTTGTGGATTGATGCCACGGAGGGAGGCGCCCATGTGAACATCTATATATTGCTTACACTGGTGACTTTCCTCATTTTGATTCTGTTGCTAAATAACGACCGTGGCTGGCCAGTGTGATGCCTATGGACAGCAAAATTAGAAACCCATATCGGATGAGACAACTCATCGATTTTACTGGGTTGGAGCTCGAAGGTGGTATCTATCCAACCGATATAGATGGGTTGATTGAATACCACGACCAAGAATACATATTGATTGAGGTCAAATACGGGAAGGCCAAAGTCCCATTTGGGCAAAGGTTAGCGATAGAGCGAATGGTTGATGATTTCACAAAGATAGGAAAGCCTGCGGTTGCCATCGTGTGCGAACACACCGTGAAGGACGCAGATAAACATGTCGTTGCGGCGGCGTGTAAAGTGCGTGAAATCTATTATGGTGGTGAGCACAGGTGGAGGAAAACCGAAAAACAAATGACGGTCAGAGAATTCGTTGATAACTTTCAATCATTTCTGACAGAGAAGGAGGGATTAGTAGAGTGCAAGTGATTGTGATTTCAGGAAAGGCGCAGCATGGGAAGGACACAACGGCTGGATTCCTGAAAGATGCTCTGGAGGCCGATGGATATCCCGTTCTTATTGCCCATTACGGCGACTTGGTTAAGTATGTCTGCAAGATGTACTTGGGTTGGAATGGGGAAAAGGACGAATACGGAAGGTCTTTGCTGCAGTATGCAGGGACAGATGTTGTTCGTGCACAGAATGAGAACTACTGGGTTCAATTCGTGGGCGACATGCTCACGTTCTTCAAAGATAAGTGGGATTACGTTTTGATTCCCGATTGCCGGTTCCCAAATGAAGTCAATTATTTAAGGGAAGTCGGGTTCAACACAATCCACATCCGCATTATCCGTGATGGATTCATTAGCCCGCTGACAGAGCAGCAGCAAAATCATCCGTCTGAAACGGCACTGGACAATGTCCAGGCTGATACATACTTCCACAACGATGGAACACTGTCAGACCTGAGAGAAAAGGTGGTGCGGTGGGTAACGGAACACAACGGGCATCACCAGATTACCTTTGAAGAAATTATCAATTAAGGGAGGCGGCCGCCATGTCAAAGACGAATCCGAATAGCTACTATGATATTGAGTTTGAAGTTGAAGAAGTTCTTTTCAGAAACGGGCTCGTTGAAGATATCTTCTATCTAAAAGACTTGAAACAGCGCAAGCTCTTTATTGCAGCTAACATCAGTCAGGAGACAGTTGAAGACGCTGTGAGACATATAATGCAGTTCAACAGAGAGGACGCAGACATTCCTGCGGAGGAACGAAAACCAATCATTCTCTACGTATCCTCTAACGGTGGAGATGTAGATGCCGGCTTTGAGTTGATTGATGTAATTATGAATAGCAAAACGCCTGTCTACACCATCAACCTCGGTTATCAATACTCGATGGGGTTTCTGATTGGGCTTGCCGGACACAAGCGGTACGCAATGCCAAATGCAAAATTCCTGTTGCATGATGGGAGCAATTTTGTGTTTGACTCTGGTGCGAAAGCGCAAGACCGCATGGAGTTCAACAAGAAAATGGAGTCTCGTATTAAGGATTACATCTTGTCCAGAAGCAAGCTGACCACCGAAGAGTACGATAGCAAGTACCGTATCGAATGGTATATGTTCAGCGATGAAGCAAAGGAAAAGGGATTTGTCGATTTCATTATCGGAGTAGATTGCGGATTGGATGAAATTGTGTGAGGTGTTTCTATGCAAGAGTATTTTGGATTCCGTGAGGCCATTATGTCCGATGATGAGATGTCAGCGTTCTATGGTGGCGAGCGGGATGAAAATATCTACGGCTGTCTCCAAAACGAATACCTCGTACTGAAGAATATGGATGGGGAGGTATGTGAC
>DYBQ01000210.1 GCA_019418545.1 Clostridiales bacterium
AGCAGATAGCGTCCCTTCATGTCCTGTACCTTCCGGGTGTCGGAGGTGAGGTTTAGGGATTTCAGCTCGATTTCTTCGTTTTCAATCCACCGGATATACTGATAGGGCAGGTTTTCCATGCGGATTTCCACGTTATATTCGTTTTCCATTCGGTATTTGAACACGTCAAATTGCAGCGTACCCACCACGCCCACAATCACTTCTTCCATACCGCTGTTGATGTCCTGGAAAATCTGGATGGCGCCTTCCTGGGCAATCTGGGTGGTGCCTTTAACAAACTGCTTGCGCTTCATGGTGTCCTTTTGGTGGACACGGCAGAACAGCTCCGGCGCAAAGGTGGGGATGCCCTCAAACTTTACCTTCATGCCAGGCGAGCAAACCGTGTCGCCAATGGAAAAAATGCCCGGGTCAAACACGCCGATAATATCGCCGGCATAGGCTTCGTCAATAATTTCACGGCTTTGTGCCATCATCTGCTGGGGCTGGGAGAGCTTCATTTTCCGGCCGCCCTGCACATGCTGAACCTCCATGCCCTTTTCAAATTTGCCGGAGCAAATCCGCATAAAGGCAATGCGGTCACGGTGGGCCTTGTTCATGTTGGCCTGGATTTTGAATACGAAAGCCGAGAAGCCATCGTCAAAGGGGTCTACCACACCTTCGTCGGTTTTGCGGGGCAGTGGGGAGCTGGTCAGCTTTAAAAAGCTCTCGAGGAAAGGCTCCACGCCGAAGTTGGTGAGGGCAGAGCCAAAAAACACAGGAGAGAGCTTTCCGTGGCGCACCTGCTCAAGGTCAAATTCATAGCCCGCGCCGTCCAGCAGCTCCACATCGTCCTGCAAGGTTTGATACAAGTCTTCGCCCAACCGCTCTTTCATGGAAGCGTCGTCCAGCTTGGCTTCGGTTGCCTCCACTTCCCGCTGGCCGTTGTTGGCAGTAAAGGCCAAAATTTCCTTTTTCTCCCGGTCATACACGCCCTTAAACTCTTTGCCGCAGCCAATGGGCCAGTTCATGGGATAGGTTTTAATGCCCAATTCATACTCGATTTCGTCCAGCAAATCATAGGGGTTGCGGGCTTCTCTATCCATTTTGTTAATAAAGGTGAAAATGGGGATATCCCGCAGCAGGCAGACCTTAAACAGCTTTCGGGTCTGGGCCTCCACGCCCTTGGAAGCGTCGATGACCATGACGGCAGAGTCGGCCGCCATCAGGGTACGATAGGTGTCCTCGGAAAAGTCCTGGTGGCCGGGGGTGTCCAGAATGTTGATGCAGAAGCCGTCATACTGGAACTGCATGACAGAAGAAGTGACGGAAATACCGCGCTGCTTTTCAATTTCCATCCAGTCGGAAACCGCATGGCGGCTGTTCTTTTTGCCCTTAACCGCGCCGGCCAGGGTGATAGCGCCGCCATATAGCAGGAATTTTTCGGTCAAAGTGGTTTTACCCGCATCGGGGT
>DYBQ01000211.1 GCA_019418545.1 Clostridiales bacterium
CCCTTTTCGGGAATACTGCTCTGCCCGCTCGCGGAAAGGTTCAAACTTTTCTTTTAGGATAAATTCCCCTGCGCCCATCACAAAAGCGCCAACGCCGGAAAAATAGGCGCCGCTCCACTTGCGGGCGGAAGAAAAGGGCCGGATTTCTTCACAGGGCCAGCCCGGGTCAATGGCAAAGCGATTTTTAACAGCCAAAAAGGTAGGGTTGCTGTCTGTTAGATTGCAGCCCAAAGCAGCAAGAGCCTGCTCCAGATATTTGCCGTCGATTTTGGCCAGGGGAATCACTTCGTCCACCTGCATACAGCCCTCGGTGATGGTGCCGGTTTTGTCCAGGCACAGGGTATCCACCCGGGCAAGAGTCTCAATGCAGAACAGCTCCTGCACCAGGGTTTTGTGGGCGGACAGCCGGATAACGCTCACGGCCAGCACCACGCTGGTGAGCAGCACCAGCCCTTCGGGAATCATCCCCACCAAAGCGGCCACGGTGCTTACAACCGAATCCTGTATGCCGCTGTCGGTGAGAAAATATTGTTTGCAGAACAGCAGGACGCCAATGGGCAAAATGGCAAAGCCGACCCATTTGATAATCCGGTTAATCCAAAAAAGGATTTCGGAATTGGGCTTTTTCACATACTTTGCGCTGTTGGTAATTTGGCTTGCATAGTTGTCTGCGCCCACGTGCTCGGCTTTGGCCCGGCATGCGCCGCTTACCACAAAGCTGCCGGAAAGGAGCATGTCCCCGGGCTTTTTCACAATGGGGTCCGACTCGCCGGTCAGCAGGGATTCGTTCACTTCACACTCCCCGTCCAGCACCACACAGTCGGCGCAAACCTGCCCCCCGGCAGAAAGCAGCAGCACATCATCCAGCACAATGCGCTCCACAGCAATTTCCGTCACCTGCCCGTCCCTGACAACGTGGGCCCGGGGCGCGGCAATCAGGGAGAGCTTGTCAATGGTGCGCTTTGCCCGGATTTCCTGGATGCTGCCGATGAGGATGTTGCTGAGGATAACGCCCATAAACAGCATATTTTTAAAGGAACCCACGGCCAGTATACCGGCCAGGATAAAGTTCAGGATGTTAAAAGGGGTGATAATGTTTTTGAGGATAATCTGTTTTTCGCTTTGGGTTTTAATGGCGCCGCTGTCGTTGGAAAGCCCCTGAGAAAAGCGTTCTTCCACCTGGGCCGCGGTGAGGCCTGTGGAGGGCGATGGGGAGAAGCGCTTTATTTTTTCCGGGCGAATATCATTCATAAGGTTCCCACCTTTTGGCATAGAGATAGCAGTAGTATACAATATTTTCGTGAAGAGTTCGTGAATAAAATACAGTCTGTCTCTTAT
>DYBQ01000212.1:0-757 GCA_019418545.1 Clostridiales bacterium
TCTTCCCAAGCCAAAAATCAAAAGCCCGGAAATCAGCTTCCGGGCTTTCTTGTTTGCAAAAAACGATTATTGATGGCCGATGGTGTGCTTTACCCGGTCGTGCTCTTCTGCGCGCTTGGCGTTGTTCCAGCGGTCGGTGGTGCCTACCAGATAGCCGGTGATGCGGCGGATGCGCTCAAAGCCCACGCCTTCTCCAATTGCCTTTTCCTCGTTGTGGTTTCTCATCTCAGTCATAGTCGTGTCCTCCTTGTAATCGATAAATCTATATCAGTTTTTGTATAATTCTCAGCAGTCACAATGATACTGGGGAACGTTGGGATATTTCTTCCGCAGTTCGTCCAGCTTCTCGCGGCTAACAGGTTCCCCTGCACGGCGGCCGCAGCGGGGGCAAACCTCGCCGATAATGCCGTTATAGCCGCACACCGGGTCACGGTCTACCGGGTGGTTCACGGAGCCATAGCCAATCCCGGCTTCCTTCATGCAGCGGATAACGCTCTCAAAGGCTTCCAGGTTCTTGCAGGCGTCGCCGTCCATTTCCACATAGCTGATGTGCCCGGCGTTGGTCAATGCATGATAGGGGGCTTCCAGCTGGATTTTCCGATAGGCGCTGATGGGATAGTATACCGGGATGTGGAAGGAGTTGGTGTAATATTCCCGGTCGGTAACGCCCGGAATCTTGCCATATTTTTTGGCGTCAATCTTGACAAACCGGCCGCTCAAGCCCTCGGCGGGGGTGGCCAGCAGGCTCCAGTTGAGG
>DYBQ01000212.1:767-1318 GCA_019418545.1 Clostridiales bacterium
AGTTGAGGCGGGTCTTTTCCGATTCGTCGTCCATGCGCTTTCTCATGTGGCCGATAATCTCCAGGCCCAGCTTCTGGCTTTCCTCGCTTTCGCCGTGATGCTTGCCGGTAAGGACTTTCAGGGTTTCGGCCAGGCCGATAAACCCAATGCTGAGGGTGCCGTGCTTTAACACTTCGGCCACCGTATCCTCCCGTCCCAGCTTTTCGGAATCAATCCACACGCCCTGTCCCATGAGGAAGGGGTAGTTGTATACCTTTTTGCTGCACTGGATTTTGAAACGGTGGAGAAGCTGCTCAATGACCAAATCAATGCGGTCGTCCAGCATTTCATAGAATTTTTGAATATCGCCTTTGGCTTCGATGCCAAGGCGGGGAAGGTTAATGGAAGTAAAGCTCAGGTTGCCCCGGCCGCAGGTGACTTCCCGGCTGGAATCATAGGTGTTGCCCATCACGCGGGTACGGCAGCCCATATAGGCCACTTCGCTGTCATAGTCGCCGGGCTTGTAGTATTGCAGGTTAAAGGGCGCGTCCAAAAAGCTGAAGTTGGGGAAC
>DYBQ01000022.1 GCA_019418545.1 Clostridiales bacterium
GTACTATGTATGGCTGTCAGAAATTATGCTCCAGCAGACGCGGGTAGAAACTGTCAAACCCTATTTTGCCCGGTTCATTCAGGAACTTCCCACGATTGAAGCGTTGGCAAATGCGCCGGAAGAACAAATTTTAAAGCTGTGGGAAGGATTGGGATATTACAGCCGGGTGAGGAACCTGCAAAAAGCGGCCCGGGTTGTAATGGAGCAATATGGCGGGCAGCTGCCAAAAAATCCAAAGGAACTGCAAAAGCTGCCGGGAATCGGCAGTTATACAGCCGGGGCCATTGCTTCGATTGCATTTGGGGCTATGGAGCCGGCAGTGGATGGGAATGTTTTGCGGGTTATTTCCCGGGTAACGGCCAGTCGGGCTGATATTTTGGCGCCTTCCTGCAAAAAAGCCATGGAAAATGAAATCCGATTGATTCTCCCCGCAGACCGGGCAGGCGATTTTAACCAGTCTTTGATGGAATTGGGGGCTATGGTATGTTTGGGCAATGGGGAGCCGAAATGTTTGTGCTGCCCTCTGCAAACGATTTGTGAAGGGTACCGGCAAGGAATTGCCGGAGAACTTCCTGTAAAAACACAAAAGAAAGCGAGGAGGCAGGAAGAAAAAACCGTTTTGCTGCTGCATTGCAAAGACAAGTTTGCCATTCACAAACGGCCGAAAAAAGGATTGTTGTCCGGTTTGTGGGAAGTTCCCACCTTGGAGGGACATTATAGTCAGGAAGAAGTCTGCAGCTGGCTCACAGAGCAAAAAGCACGTATTCAATCCATTCGGCCGCTGCCAGATTCCAAACATATTTTTACTCATGTGGAGTGGCATATGAAAGCTTTTTGGGTGGAACTTTTAGACCCTATTCCTTTGTTTTTGTGGGAGGGAGCTTTGCAAATCCAAAAGGAGTATACGCTTCCATCTGCTTTTAAAGCATATTTTGCAGAGATGGGTATTCAAAAATAATTTGCTGCCTTTTCCAATTTGGAAAAGGCAGTTTTGTTATAAGGAGTTATGTTATTTATTACAGTAACTCTAGAAAATCATACTCAAAATCCCAAATTTCGTATTTTTTAGAGAGGATTGTTATTTTTTGTTGTGGAAAGCAGGGGCTGCCTGTGATATTTTTAATATAGAAATGTGCCCCGTATGGCGGGGGAGGAGTTAACGAAAGGGATGTGATATTATTATGAGAAAAGGCTTGCGAAAACCTGTAAAAGCGATTTTGGCGGGTCTGTTAGCAGTATCTGTGTTAGGCACTTCTTTGCCTGTTGGTGCAGCAGTGTCTCAAAAAACAGGCTCCGGCAAAATTCAGGCAGAATTTTTTGTCTCTCCAACTGGCAGTGACGAAAACGATGGCAGCTATGAAAAACCTTTTGCTACGCTGCAGGCAGCCCGGGATGCAGTGCGGGATATCAACGACAACATGACCGGGGATATCTATGTTTTTGTAGATGGTGGAAAGTATTATATGGATGAAACATTGGTATTTAACGAAGAAGATTCGGGTACCAATGGATATCAGATTATCTATCAAAATCTGGATGGACTTGGCAGTGCGGAACTGATTGGCGGCAAAAAGGTAGAAAGTGAGTGGGAACTGGTAGATGCTTCCGGTGACCCTACTGTTGATGCAGATGCAGATTTGCCTGCATCCGCAGAAGGAAAGGTCTATAAAACTCATGTTGGAACAGAGGTAGACTTTAATACCCTCTATGTAAACGACAAACGCGCAACCTTGGCAAGAACACAAAACCGTGAAAATGAAAATGGATTCAGTTCTGCCCTCACCCCCTATATGCGTTCCGCAGGCGGCGGTGTAGGTGATTTGATTTATAATGCCGGTGATTTGGACGAAGAATCCCTTAATGGCCTTGTAAATGCACAGGCACGCGGTGATTTGAATGCATCCGTATATATGTGGGATGGCGGATATTGGGATTGGATGACCGATACCATCCCAGTTTCTGCAATTGATACCGAGGCAAGACGGCTGACTTATAAGACTGTGGAAGGACATCCTGAAATGTACCGTCCCAAGTATGCCACCCGGAATAATGCCCGTTATTTTGTACAGGGAAATTTAGGATTCCTGGATGCTCCCGGAGAGTACTATTTTAACGATGTAACCGGAGATTTGTACTACTATCCAGAAGGGGATATTAAAGACCAGGAATTTGTCATTCCTTGTATACAGGAAATTGTACGAGTAGAAGGTACATCCAAGGACAGTATGGTTGAAAATATTACTTTCAGTGGCCTGCAGTTTAAGGATACCGATACTACTGAATGGTATGCCTATGGCTGGAACTGGGGCGATGCCGGAGACGGCTTGGGCTTCTATCCCCCAGAGGCAGAAGGCAGTACCCAGCCTTCTTATTGTGAATCCACAGAAAGAATTGAATTCCAATTTGGTAATATTACTCTGAGAAATACGAAAAATATTTCTGTGCTGAAGTCTCATATCAAAAACTCTGGTATGTTTGGCATCAATATGCATCAGGCAAACCAGAATACTCTGATTGAAGATTGTTTGATTGAATATACCGGCCATGGCGGTATCAATGTGGACGGCGGATATCCCGGTGTTGCCGGAGATGAAAACGGCGATGGGTATTCCCGCGATAACGAGATTCGTAATTGCCTGATTCATGATATTGGTGAATTGATTGGGCAGGCATCCGGTATTACCATCATGCAGTCCAGCTATAATACCGTATCCAATGTAGAAATTTACAATTCCCCCAGACGCGGTATTTTCCTCAGCGCCGGTCATAGCCGGAATAAGGGCACTCCCTTCCCGAATGGCGATGCAGACTACAATACCACAACAGATTTGTACACCCATCACAACACACTGGAATACATCTATCTGCACGACTGCCAGCAGGATGGCGGCGATGACGGAGCACTGTTTGTTTCCTATCTTTACAATAAGGTGTGGTATGGACGCGAAGACTATAAGCCAAACTACATCAATCAAATGGTAATCGAAAATACTGCAGCCAACACCAGTATGACGGATATTGCACCAAACAATATCAACTTGGATATGGGATGCTCTGGATTGGAACTGAGTAATGTTAAATCTGTGAATACTCAGCATTTTAATTTAGAAGTCAATACTATTACACAGTATGGCGATACTATAAAATTTGATAATGTTAATGCTGATTTTGGAACTCATACCAACTATTTAGAGGAATTCGATGATAGTAAAATGGAGTATGACAAAATTGGTATTACCACTGATTTTCCTGCAGAGTATCTGCCTGAGAACCAGCAGGAAGAAACCCCTGATGATATTTATTTCCAGGAAGATTTTGAAAACGGTTTGGATTACAGCAAGTGGTCCAGCAAGGGTGGTACTCCCGAAATTACCACTGAATGGATGTCCGAAGGTGCTCTCGGCGGCCGTCAGGCGCTCCAAATCAACAGCGATAAGGGCAAGCCAGTATTGTATCGTGAATTTGATGAGAGCCTGAACAAGGTTGTCACCATGCAGATGTTTGACCGTGGACATGACAATCTGCCTGCATATATGTCTGGATATACAGCCAACACCAATATTGTTTCCTATGGCCGTGTGGATAATGGCGAAGTCCCAGTAGGAATGGGAATTGATGTTCCGGTTGGTGGTGGATATCAGGGTTATTATGTCCTGCAAATCGGCGATGAAAAGGTAAAAACCGATATTCAGAGATTCTTTGGCTGGCATGAACTGAAATGGGATTACAGCAGCGGTACGGATGTCAAGCTGTATTTTGATGGCCAGCTGGTAAAGACCCTGACAGAAGAAGATGGAGTCAGTATGTCCTTTGACTATGTTTCCATGGGCAGTGAAACTGGCAGCGGTATCACCTTCTTTGACGAATTAGTCATTTATGGCGGCAAAGAAGCTTCCGCTCCCGGCAGTGTACCGCTCCCGGAAATTCCGCCTTATGACAGCTCTGAAGACAACCAGGAAAAGCTTTCTCTGGATTTTGAGGATGGACAACTTCCCGACTTCTACTTTACCACCGATGACCCCAGCCGTTTGGGACAGGAAGTTTTGGAAGAAGACGGCAACATGATTCTTAAGCACTACAGCGGCGATGGTCATGCTTTCTATCAGACCAATGCAGACTGGCAAAACTATATGCTCTCCTTCAAATGGAAATTTGGCGGTTGGGGAGATAAAAATGTTCTGAACTTCGCTTATGATAACTTTACCATTTATTTGATGACTACATCTGATGGAAGCGATAAACAAAACAACAATCCAGCAGCTTATCAGGTAGTGTATCGCCGGAATAAAAATGGAAGCGGAGAATTCCCTGCAGGAACGCCATATTTTGAGATTTGTAAACATACCCCCAGTTCGGACAGCAGCCTTGGCAAAGTGGCTGTTCCCGAAGGTTTTGACGATACCCAGTGGCATGAATTCCAAATCCAGACCTTTGACGGTAAGGTGGGTGTAATTCTGGATGGCCAGCAGCTAATTTCTATCGATGATGGCCAGTATGACCACGGCGGAATTGGCTTTGGTGGCATCAATGCGACTGCCTATCTGGATGATATTAAGATTCTTTCCAATCCTACCTATGTAGAATATGATGCAAATCTTGGCTTGACCAACATCAACATTAACGGTACCTTTAACCCCAATTATTACGATTATTATGTGACCGTAAAAGATAACAGCCAGCCTGTTACCTTTACCATGCCCAAACCCTTGATGGCAGGAACAACGCTTAAAGCCACTTTAAATGGACAGGAACTGATAGCCGGTGAAGAGGCAATTAACCTCGATTTGAAAGATGGTATTAACGAATTGGTACTCACAGAAAAAACTTCTGCTGGAGATAAAAACTATCGTATCACCATCCATAAAATACAGACCATTGTGGAAACAGCACCTATTTTCCCCGTTGAAACCCAGCTGGGCACAGCTCCTGTTCTGCCGCAGACCGTTTTGACTACCTTTGCAGATGGTACGCAGGCAGAGATGGCTATCAACTGGAGAACCATTCGTCCGCAATTGTATAAGCAAAATGGAACTTTTACCGCTACCGGAAGCGTTGCCGGATTCCCCTGGGAAGTGGAAACCACTGTTACGGTAAATGGCTTTGAATCCCTGGAAGAACTGCCCGTGGCAGAAACCACTGCCGGCACAGCACCGGCTCTGGCAGAAACTGTTTTGGCTCATTATACGGACGGAGACAAAGAACTCCCCGTAACCTTCTATGAACTGTCCTCTCAGCTGTATCAGCAGCCCGGTACTATTATTGCAATTGGTACTGCCGAAGGATATGCCCATGAAGTAGTACAGGTTGTGAAGGTATCCGAACCCACGGAAGAAGCTGATAAAACCCTTTTGCAGAAAACATATGACTATGCACTGACTCTGAGCACCGAAGGCGTAACCGACAGTGCAAAAGCGTATTTTGAAAAGGTACTGGCTGAGGCCAAGGCTGTACTGGACAATGCATCCGCTACTCAGGAACAAGTAAACACAGCATGGGATAACCTGCTTACTGGCATTTGGGGCTTGGGTCTCACCCAGGGCGACAAGACGATGCTGGAGCAGCTCATCGCTAAGGCAGATGGGATGATGGCAGAATCCGACAAGTATGTACAGGACAACTGGCAGCAGCTGGTGGACGCTTTGGATGCAGCAAAGAAAGTGATGGCTGACGGAGATGCAATGGAAGAAGATGTACAGCCGGCAGCAGAAGCTTTGCTGAATGCAATTTTGGCACAGCGCTTCAAGGCGGACAAGTCCATTTTGGAAGAGCTTGTCAATAAGGCTGAAGGAATCGATTTGGACGGCTATACAGCAGAAAGTGTTGCCGTATTTACAGCCGCCTTCCAGAATGCCAAGACTGTATTGGCAGATGAAACTTTGAGCGAAGACGACCAGGCTATCGTAGATGAGGCAGTGGAAGAACTGGAAGCTGCCATTGAAAACCTGAGCGCTAATGACGAGGATAATACCTCCAAGCCTTCTGAAGATGATAAAGATAATAGCAGCACATCTGAGGATGATTCTTCCAATAACAACAGCAATACCGAATCTCCTGCAACAGGAGACGAACAGGGACTGTTCTTGTGGGCTGCTGCCGCTATGCTGGCCTTGACCGGCTTGGTGTTGACGGCAAAACGCCGCAGCAACGCAAGATAAAGTCGGCTTTTAGCGAAAAAACAAAATAAAGGCTCCCTCCTGTAAAATGCTACGGGAGGGAGTTTTTATTTTGCCATATGGTTTTGGAAAATGCTGTACGGCTTGATAGTTTTGTGGTATGATAAAAGATAATTAAGTAAAGCCGTAACTTCGCTTTTCGGAGTACATAAAACACTAAGAAAGGCAGTGAATTGTATGGATAGCAGATTGGAACGATTTTATCAAAGCCTGGAAGGAAAGACCGTGGCTTTCTGTGGAATCGGCCGCAGCCACGAAGAGATGATTCGGATATTCTGTGAAAAAGGGGCAAAGGTAACGGTCCGGGATAAAAGAAGCCGAGAGGCTTTGGGCGATACTGCCGCTAAACTGGAAGGCTGGGGCGCGCAGCTGATTTTGGGAGAAGAGTATCTCAAAAATCTCCATGAAGAAATGATTCTTCGCACACCGGGCATGAAATTTACCCTGCCGGAGCTGGATGCTGCCCGGGAGGAAGGCTGTGCAGTTACCAGTGAAATGGAGTTGTTTTTTGACTTGTGTCCCTGTAAAATATATGGTGTTACGGGGAGCGATGGGAAAACGACTACGACAACCGTAATTGCAGAGCTTTTGCAGGCAGCCGGAAAAACAGTCCATTTGGGCGGTAACATCGGAAAGCCTCTATTCCCTCGTCTGGAAACTATCCGTCCTAATGATGTGGCAGTGGCAGAGCTTTCCAGTTTCCAGCTGATTTCCATGCGCCGCAGCCCGGATGTCGCGGTGGTGACCAATGTTTCCCCAAACCATCTGGATATGCACAAGGACATGGACGAATATGTCTGGGCAAAAATGAATGTATTTTTGCATCAAAATGCTTTTGGCAGAGCCGTGTTTAACGAGGATAACGACATAACCCTTTCTTTTGTGCCGGAAGCCAGAGGGCAGGCGCTGACATTTAGCCGGCAGAAAAAGGTGCCAAACGGTGCATGGGTGGATGATGATGGCTTTATCCGTATGAACGATACTCGTGTTATGCGGGCCGAGGATATTAAAATCCCCGGGCTGCACAATCTGGAAAACTATTTGGCGGCCATTACTGCCGTATGGGGTGATGTGCCTGTCGAAGTCATTCGCCGGGTTGCCACTACCTTTTCCGGTGTAGCCCATCGGGCAGAGCTGGTGCGTACCCTCAATGGCGTAGCCTATTATAACGACTCCATTGCGTCCAGTCCTACCCGTACTGTTAAGGGAATGCTGTCTCTCTTCCCCCAAAAAATCATTTTGATTGCCGGAGGATATGACAAACATATCCCCTATGATTCCATGGGGCCGGAAGTGGTGAGAAAGGTAAAAACCCTCATCCTTATGGGAGATACCGCAGATAAAATTGAAGCGGCTGTAAAAAATGCCCCCGGATACCGTAATGGAAACCCGGCAATTGTCCGGGCAGACTCCATGAAGGCAGCGGTAGCATTGGCGGAGGAGCTTTCTTCTGCGGGAGATATTGTGGCTCTTTCCCCTGCCAGCGCAAGTTTTGATATGTATACTGATTTTGAAGCCAGAGGCAACGATTTTAAACGGCTGGTTATGGCCCTGCCGGACTGAGAGTGTTTTATAGGTGCAGCTATGAAAAAAGTGATTCTTGGGTCCAGTAATACCAGCGGTATCTATCTGGTGCCGGATTCTGTCGCTGAAAATCTGGGGCAATATTGTATGGAGTTTCGTGATAGCTGGCTCTGGAAGAGCCCTGATGCAGGGAGATATCGAAGCCGCGATGGACTGCGGTATGATGAATCTGACTTTATCGATTATTTGAACCGGTATGTTTTCCCAAATGAGAGCTCCCGGCTGGTGCAGGATATTAGTGAGGTAAACTTTAGGAAAAAGTTTCCGAAAGAGTATGAGAAATTGCCCTGCTTTTTATTTTGAAGTAGTTTGAAAAGCAGAAACTTGTTAAACTTTATTTGATAAACACAAAATGATACATGGGGCTCTCCTGCCTGTTTTCTGAAGGGCTGGAGAGCTTCCCTGTGCAGAACTCCTTTTGCAGGAGGTTTATTCTTCAAAAAGGTTTTTCTGATTTTTTATTGGTTTATCCTTCCTGATTTATTCAGAAAAGAACAGATACATAACAGGAGATGAATATCATTGAATCAATTACAGGAAATGCTATTCCGGCTTTGCAGCGCCCCCGGAGCCGCAGGCCGTGAAGATGGTGCAGCAGAAGTCGCCAGAGAACTTCTTTCTTTCCTGCCCAGCGTTACAGTGGATACCATGGGCAGCGTGGTGGCTTCCTTTGGGCGTTCAGATGCAAAAATGCATATTTTATTGGATGCCCATCTTGACCAGATTGGAATGCTGGTAACTTCCATAGACGAAAACGGTTTTGTCAAGGTAGCACGGGACGGCGGGATGGACCGCCGGGTACTGCCGGGAAGCCGCGTAGTGGTATATGGCAAAGAGACGCTCAACGGAATTGTGTGCTGTCTGCCGCCCCACCTGACCAATGGCGGAGAAGACAAGGTGCCGGATATTACGGATATGGCTGTGGATGTGGGTCTTTCTAAAGAAGAGGCCAGCGCGCTGATTCAGCCGGGAGATATGGTGCTTTTACCCGGTGAGCCCCGCCGTTTGCTGGGCAGCCGGGTTACCGGAGCTGCTCTGGACGACCGGGCTGGATGTGCAGCCCTGATTCGCTGTGCCCAGCTTTTGCAGGGTGAAGAGCTTTCCTGCCGGGTAACGATTTTGCTCAGTACCCGGGAAGAAGTGGGCAGCCAGGGAGCCGAAACGGCAGCCTTCCGCGAAGAGCCGGATATGGCCATTGCGGTAGATGTAAGCTTTGCAGAGCAGTCCGGCGTGCCTGCCCACAAGTGCGGCAAGCTGTCCGAGGGTCCCATGATTGGGGTTTCTCCGATTCTTGATAAGTCTATTACAGAAACACTGAAACGGCTGGCCAAGGAGCAGGAAATCCCCTTCCAGTTGGAAGTGATGGGCGGCACCACCGGTACCAATGCGGATGAAATCAACGTTAGCCGCGCCGGTGTTCCCTGTGGTCTGGTATCCATTCCTCAGCGGAATATGCACACGCCTGCGGAAATCTGTGACTTGATGGATATTGAAAATGTCGCGCGGCTGCTGGCAGCGTTTATCAGGGAGGTTGGAGCATAATGGCAGATGTAGAGCTGTTGCAGCGGCTTTGTACCGCACAGGGAATTTCCGGCGATGAAGGCGCCGTACGGGAACTGATTTTACAGGAAATTGCGCCTTTTGCCAAAAGTGTAACCGTAACGCCTTTGGGGAATATTATTGCTGAAAAAGAAGGTGCTGAGCGAGCCAAAACCCGCCTGCTTCTCAACGCCCACATGGATGAAGTGGGCTTGCTCATAACGGGGATTTGTAAGGATGGCCTGCTCCGTTTTACAACGATTGGAGGGATTGACCGCCTGATTCTGCCGGGAAAATCTGTTTTGGTGGCAGGAAAGATTCCCGGTGTGATTGGTGCCAAGCCCATTCACCTGCTGGAAGGGGAAGAAAAGGAAAAGGCTCCCTCTTTGGACAGCCTGACCATTGATATCGGCGCATCCTCTCAGGAGGAAGCCGAAAAAGTGGTTTCTCCCGGCGATAGTGTTACATTTGTTTCGCTGTTTGATACTTCCTATGGTAAGATTCGCAGCCGGGCCATTGATGACCGGGCTGGATGCGCGATTTTGATTGACCTGATGAAGAAGGAACTTCCCTATGACTGTACCTTTGTATTTGCCGTACAGGAAGAGGTAGGACTTCGGGGAAGTAAAACGGCTGCCTTTGCTGCCGAGCCGGAAGCTGCCATTGTAGTGGAATCCACAACAGCTGCAGATATTCCCGGTGTGGACGAAGGAAAACAGGTTTGCCGGGTAGGAAAAGGGCCGGTGCTTTCCTTTATGGACAGAGCAACCATTTATGATAGGGGTTATTTTGCCATGGCGAAAAAGCTGGCAGAAGAAAACCATATCCCCTATCAGGTAAAAGAGGCAGTAGCCGGCGGCAACGATGCTGGAGCCATTCATGTTTCCAGGGGCGGTGTGCGTACGGCAGCGGTCTCTCTTGCTTGCCGGTATCTCCATTCTCCGGTGGGCATGATTGCAGAGGATGACTTCCACCATGCCGAGGTATTGATTGAAAAGCTGGCCATGGCCATTGCAGGAGGGCAGCAGGCGTGATTTGCCGGGCGGAATCTCTGGCCGGTTTGCCGTCTGAGCCGCAGGACCCCTTTACCCTTCGCATTGTGTCCAGCGCACAAGCTTATGGATTACAGACTGCCTTTTTGGATGTCTGGCAGGGAAATGGCTGTTTGTTTTCCCGGATGGATGGGGTGCTCACCATTTCCGGGATTCCTGCACCGGATTGTGTGGAGGAAACTGCCCTGTTTGCCGCTTCCTGCGGTACAGGGCAAATTTTCTGTGCGGCAGACACAGCAAGAAGGCTAAAATTTTCCATTGCCGCTACAGGTCCAATACTCTGCCGGGAGCAAACAGGCCCTTCTTCCCCCCTGCCTTGGGAAATGCCTTCCCCCAGAATGTTGTATCAGGTTTTATCTACCTGTCAAAGTCCCTCGTTTTTCGTCCCGGACTTTGAGCCGTTTTATCTGGATATTTCTCATCGTTTGCGGCATGGGACAGCGGCTGCGGTTTTGTTGGAGACAGATGGGGTCCCCAGTGCCTGTGCCATTGCTCTTGCTGTAACAGAGAAAGCAGCGTTGCTCACTGCTGTGGGAGTGGTTCCCTCACTTCGGAAAAAAGGTATGGGAAAAAAAGCTGTAGAAAGCTTATGTCAAATGCTTGGTGGACGCAGGATTTTCCTGTTTCGGCACAAAAGTGAAAACCGGGAATTTTATGAAAAGCTGGGTTTTTCCAGTTTTGGAGAATGGGCAGAAATATAGTGGTAGAATAGATAAGAAAGGATTTGTACATGAAAGAGTATCCTTATTTTCATATTGACGATGCGATTCGCCGGGCGGCGGACAAGACCATGGAGGAGATTGCTCCTGCCATGGCCCGGATTGAAGAAATGCAGAATTATAATCAACAGAAAATGCTGGCAGCGTTTATCAAGGCAGGAGTGAGTGAAAGCCATTTTGTTTCCTCTACCGGTTATGGATATGGCGACCGTGGACGGGATGCACTGGATGCCGTATATGCAGACGCTTTGGGAGCCGAGGATGCATTGGTGCGTCACAATTTTGTCAGCGGCACCCATGCCCTAACCGTCGCATTGTTTGGGGTACTGCGCCCCGGTGATGTAATGCTTAGTGTCACAGGAATGCCGTATGACACCCTTCGGGGGGTTATTGGCCTGACCGGGGACGGAAACGGGTCATTAAAAGAATTTGGAATCGAATACCGCCAAATCGATTTGCAGGCAGACGGTACGCCGGACTATGAAGCTATGGAGCGGGAAATCAATCCCGGAATCAAAATGGTGTATGTCCAGCGCTCCCGTGGCTACAGTCTGCGCCCCTCCCTGTTTGTGGAGGACATTGAACGGATTGCGGCGATTGCCAAGAAAAAGGCGCCGGATTGCATTGTCATGGTAGACAATTGCTATGGTGAATTTGTTCAGGCCGACGAGCCGGTTTCTCATGGAGCGGATTTGATGGCCGGTTCCCTGATTAAAAATCCCGGTGGCGGTATTGCGCCCACCGGAGGATATATTGCCGGTCGCCGGGATTTGGTGGAAAGCTGTTCCTACCGGCTGACAACGCCAGGTCTTGGCAAAGAAGTCGGCTGTACACTGGGCAATAACCGGGAACTGTTTATGGGTGCTTTCCATGCGCCCCATGTAACCGGAGAAGCCTTGAAAACGGCGGCTTTTACTGCGGGCCTATTCAGCCGGCTTGGATATGAAGTAACGCCAAAGCCTGACGAGCTGCGGGCAGACATTATCCAGGCAGTGCTCCTTCGGACTGAAGAAGCTTTGGTTGCTTTTTGTCAGGGGATGCAGAAGGGGGCGCCGGTGGATTCTTTTGTGGTGCCGGAGCCCTGGGACATGCCCGGCTATGATTGCCAGGTAATTATGGCAGCCGGTGCTTTCACGCTGGGAGCGTCTATTGAGCTTTCTGCCGATGCTCCGCTGCGGGAGCCCTATGCGGCTTGGATGCAGGGAGGCCTAAACTTCCACAGCGGCCGCTTGGGGGCAATGCTGGCAGCCCAGTCTATGCTAGATAAGGGCGTTTTGTCCCTGTAATGAAGAAGAAACAAAGCTCTCGACGGCGATTTGCTGTCGGGAGTTTTTCTCTTATACAGGATTTTTTCGGAAAATGTCGTAACTGATTGTATTTTGTGGACAGAGTGATATAATATAGGCTGTATAAGAGGCTCCTTTCCCTAAGGAGCCCTGTTTTATTTTGATAAATGATTGCAGAAGGTAAGTAAGAAGGAGAATTTTCATGAAAATCGTAATTGTCGGAGACGGCAAGGTAGGATTAACGCTAACAGAGCAGTTATCGGCAGAGGGTCATGATATTGTGATTATTGACAGGAATCAACAGGTGCTCCGAGACTCTCAAGAGGCATATGATGTTATGGTCGTAAACGGGAACGGCGCCAGTATGCAGGTGCTGAAAGAAGCAGGGGCTGACAATGCAGACCTGTTGATTGCTGCGACTTCAGCAGACGAAATCAATATGCTCTGCTGTATTACAGCTAAAAAAATGGGGTGCCGGCACACCATTGCCCGGGTAAGAAATCCTGACTATCATCGCCAGCTGTCTTTTTTGAAAGAAGAGCTGGGGCTGAGTATGACCATTAACCCTGAAGCAGCAGCAGCCAGAGAAATTTTTCATATTCTTCAGTTTCCTTCTTCCATTAACCGGGATTTTTTTGCAAAAGGGCAAGTGGAAGTTGTAGAGTTTAAATTGCGGGCCAATTGTCCGGCAGTTGGGCAATCGCTCATGGAATTATATCGTTCTTCTCGTGTAAAAGTGTTGGTTTGTGCGGTGGAAAGAGGCTCATCCGTATATATTCCTAACGGTGATTTTGTCCTGCAGGAAGGAGATATTATCCATGTAACAGGAGTCAATCACAATTTAATGGAATTGATGAGGTATTTGAAGCTTCCGTCTAACCGGATACGAGAAGTAGTAATTGTTGGAGGAAGCCGATTGGGATATTATCTTGCGGAATCCTTGTCAAAAGTTGGCATGAAGGTAAAAATCATTGAGAAAAACTATGAGCGGTGTGTAGAGTTATCCGAATTACTCCCTAAAGTCCTGATTATCAATGGGGATGCCTGTGACCAGAAGCTTATGAATGCAGAATGTGCTGGAAAAGCGGATGCATTGATTGCCCTGACAGATATTGACGAAATCAATTTGGTGATTTCTCTGTTTGCAGGACAAATTGGCGTTTCCAAAACGATTACAAAAATGGATAGAATCGACCAATTTGATGCATTTAAAGCTATGGGTGTGGATTCGATTGTGAGCCCGAAGCATATTATTTGTGATGATGTGCTGCGATATGTCCGCGCTATGAGAAATCACCGCAGTGATGCAGTTATTTCACTGCATCGATTGGTTAACCATAAAGTGGATGCTTTGGAATTTAGAGTAGATACCGATATGCCCAAGGTAAATATTCCTTTAAAAGATTTGAAGCTAAAGAAAAACACATTGGTAGCCTGTATCCGTCGAAAAGGAAAACTGATTTTCCCCGATGGAAATGAAACCATTCAGCCAGAGGATACTGTAATCGTTGTAAGTACCAGTGAAAATAAAATTGCGAATCTTCGGGATATTTTTTCTGCACAGGAGTTTGGAAAGAGATGAATAGAAGAGTAATTGCTTTTTTATTAGGGCATATTCTATTGTTGGAAGCAGCTGTTATGCTCCCAGCTTTGGTAATTTCCATGTTTATGGGAGAACACAGCACTGTATGGGCCTTCGTATGGACGATTTTTTTAACAGCAATTGTGGGAGCGGGTCTTACTTTTATCCGGCCAATCAATAAAGTTTTTTATGCAGCTGAAGGGTTTGTGGTAACAGCACTTTCCTGGATAGCCATCTCCCTGTTTGGTGCCCTTCCTTTTTGGTTCAGCGGATACGTTCCCAATTATGTGGATTGTTTTTTTGAAACGGCTTCTGGTTTTACAACCACAGGCGCCAGTATTTTAACAGATGTAGAAGCACTTTCCTATGGACTGTTATATTGGCGCAGTTTTACCCATTGGCTTGGCGGAATGGGTGTTCTGGTGTTTTTGTTGGCAGTTGTGTCTGTTAGCAAAGGGGCAGGATATTCCCTCCACTTGCTTCGAGCCGAAAGTCCCGGACCAGATGTGGGAAAAATGACTCCCAGATTGAAACAAAGCGCTAAAATATTATATTTTATTTATATATTTCTAACGATAGTCGAGATTATTTTGCTGTTGGCAGGCGGGATGCCGGTATTTGACAGTTTTTGTACAGCATTTGGTACAGCAGGCACTGGTGGATTTGGTGTAAAAAATGACAGTATGGCTGGCTATTCTCCCTATATTCAAACTGTTGTAACCATTTTTATGGCTCTTTTTGGAATTAATTTTAATATTTACTTTCTGGTGTTAATGCGCTCTTGGAAGGCTTTGCTTCACGATGAGGAATTGTGGGGATATATAGGGATTATGGTAGGCTCCATTTTGCTGATTACTTGCAATATTGCCCCACTGTTTCAGTATAACTGGGGAGAGGCACTGCATCAGTCAGCGTTTCAGGTGTCCTCTGTGATGACGACTACAGGTTTCTCCACCATTGACTTTAATACCTGGCCACAATTCTCGCGAAGTTTACTGGTAATGTTAATGATAGTAGGAGCCTCTGCTGGCTCTACAGGCGGCGGTGTAAAAGTGGCCCGCATTATTATTGTATTTAAACTTTTGCGCAAGGAACTGATTCGGATGCTCCATCCCAGAGCCGTTCATACCGTGCGTATTAGCGGAAAAACTGTAGATAATAAGGTGGGAAAAGGTGTAACAGTATTTATGGCTGCATATTTTGCTGTTTTTACTTTTTCTTTTCTCTTAGTAAGCTTGGACAATATGAGTTTGGAAACCAATGTGACAGCAGTTGTCTCCTGTCTCAGTAATATTGGTCCAGGTTTGGATGTTGTAGGTCCTATGGGGAATTTTTCAAGCTTTTCTAATTTTAGCAAAATAATTCTTTCTTTGGATATGCTGTTTGGACGACTGGAATTCTTTCCACTTATCTTATTGTTTTCTCCCAGTCTGTGGCGCAGAAAAATATAAAAAAGTCCCGGGAAACTTGTTCCCGGGACTTTTTTATATCTGAAAATTATACTTTTTCCAACAGATACTGTACGGCTTTATAATCCCCCTGTAATACAGGAATCAAAAGGCCGGCATTCATTAAAGCTGCACCGCTGTAGGTTTCACCCTGGTAGTCAAAATGCAGCGTATGGTTTTGTGTGGATGCCTGAACCCGATACCGGGCATTTGCATCCAATCCCTGCAAACGGATGATAAAGGGAACGGGGCAAACTTCTACTTTTACCTGTACCACATTGAGGAGGGAAGAATCCTTGTCGGGAGATACGAGCTGCCAGGCAGTGTAATTTTTATTCTCAAAAGGATTGCTCAAACGATAATAGTCTCCATCCGAAATCAGAGTGTACAGACGTTTATATTCTGCTACTTGGCGAGATACCAATTCTTTTTCTTCCGGTGTCATCTTATTGATATCCAGCTCATATCCAAATGTGCCGGACATGGCAACAATACCCCGGGTTTCCAAAGACGTGATGCGGCCTGTTTGGTGATTGGGAACTGCCGAAACGTGAGAGCCTACAGCCGAAATTGGGTACCCGAAGGAAGTACCGTATTGAATGGACAGACGTTCAATGGCATCGGTATCATCGCTGCACCAGATTTGTGGGGTGTAATATAACATTCCTGCGTCAAAACGTCCGCCGCCGCCGGAACAGCCTTCAAACAGCACATGGGGGAATGCTTGAATTAACCGCTCCATCAATTCATATACACCCAGAATATACCGATGATACACTTCTCCTTGCCGGTCAGCGGGAAGCGCTCCACTGTAGATGTTGGTAATATGACGGTTCATATCCCACTTAACGTATTCAAGGTTTGCCTGCTTCAAAACAGTGCTGATAGCGTCAAAAAGATAATCACGGACATCCTTGCGGCTCATATCCAACACAAATTGATGACGGCTGCGTACACCTGCCCGTCCGGGACCTCTCAAACACCAGTCAGGGTGTGCTCTATATAAGTCGCTGTCTTCACTTATCATTTCGGGTTCAAACCAAATTCCCAGCTTCATGCCCAATGCATTGATGCGTTGGCACAGACTGTCCAGCCCACCGCGGATTTTTTGAGTATTGACGACCCAGTCTCCCAAGCCTGTGGTGTCATCTTCCCGCTTACCAAACCATCCGTCATCCATTACCAGCAGTTCAATCCCCAGCTTGGAGGCATCCTCTGCAATTTGTACCAGTTTGTCATCGTTAAAATCAAAATAGGTGGCTTCCCAGTTGTTGATTAAAACCGGGCGGCGGGATGTCTTATATTCCCCGCGGCACAAATTATGACGATATAACCGGTGATACCGGCGGGACAACTCACCAAGGCCATTTTCACTGTAGACCATGGCTACCTGCGGAGTCGTAAAGCTCTCCCCTTTTTCCAAAATCCAGCGGAATGCATGGGGATGAATTCCCATTGTCAAACGGGTTTGCCAAATTTGGTCATATTCACATTCTGCCAAAAAGTTTCCGCTATACAGCAAAGACATTCCCCAGCAGTCTCCAGACGTTTCGGTAGCGTCATGGTTACAGAGAATCATAAAGGGATTCTGCTGATGGCTGGATGCTCCCCGCAGACTGTCGGCAATAATTTTTCCGTGACGCACAGGGGTGCGCTCTACAGCCCGTTCAAAACAGTGTCTCCCCCAGAAAGTAATAATATCATAGTCTCCATGAGTAAAATCGAGACAAGCAGACAAGGCCTTTTCCAGTTGAATTTGAGCGCTGGTCCCATTTTCAATAACAGCATAACGGGTGATGGCATCCTGCTTTTCAAACACCGTATAGACTAGCGTTACGGCCAAGTGAGTAACAGAATCTTCCAGACGAATTTGTAAGGTTTCTGCCTCTCCCCCATTGTCATATACATGAGGAAGTCCCTCAGGAGCCGCTGCGCCATTTTCAATGGTGTGAGAAACATAACGAAGGTCAGCTTCTCGGGTGCCGTCAGGATTGACAGAAATCAGGCAGGCAGAACGATAATCCCCGGAGCCAAACATGGAATATTCCTGAGGAAGCGTATCAATGGTAAAGCTGCGGTCATAGCCGCTTTCATTGGGATTTCCAGAGAAAGAACGCTCAAGAGGATAAGCCATTAAAGAAAGGTTATCCTCCAATGCTACTTTTGCTCCATAATATAAATGAAGAAGATATCCATAGGAGCCAATTTTGATGCGATAACTGGAATGTTCAGTTTCCAGAGCAAAAATTCCCATTTCCCGGGAAAAATGAATGGACATACGATGACCTCCTTTAAAAAACAATATTAGGGTTTCCAGTATTTTTCAATGCTTTCTTTAGCCAGCTGTACATACCGTTTTCCACGTTCAAAATCGCCATAAATGGTGCCGACTTCGCGCTGTGCAACTTCCAGCAAACAGCCGCTGGCAGCCTGCGCAACGCCTTTAAAATATTTTCGAATGGCATCTTCATCCAGCGGACCCCGATTGGTCACATATTCTGCCCGAGGCTTGCTGTAATAGACCACATTACTTCCACGCAGATATTCTCCAACCTGTTCTTCGTTATTGAAGGGAGATACAGAAAGTTTGCGAAGATTTTTCCATTTAGAAAGATAATCCGGCCAAATGGCATCCACCCGTTCACAGCATCCATAGGAGAGCAGGCCAAACCGGCGCACCAAACGGTCCTGATAGGGAAATACAAATTCTCCAAAGGTAGCGGGCGCTACAGCGGTGGTTTCCTGAGACTCCAAAAATCCCCAGCATTCGGTGGTCCGGGTTACTTGGTCACAGGGGAGCTCATTCGTAAAAGCAAAGCTTTCCTGACAAATAGGACTGATGCCATTGGTAGGCAGTAACAAGTTTTCCTTTTCCAAAAAGTCATAAAATTTTTCATATACTGTGCAGGCCATATCCATAGCTTCATAAATTTTGTCGGGGCAGTCATACATAGAGCAATAATAATTTTCCATGCCCATAAGATAGACAATTGGTGAAGTCATAGGTCCGGTCAAACTGTCCATAATCATACGAACCGGCAAAATATCGCCAAATGTTTCCTGCGCCAGATTTATTTTCTCCTGGGTTTTCTGCCGGTCTACACCAAAAGAACCGCCTTTTAGTTTATCAATCTCGGCTTCCAAATCTTCAATCACCGGGTCAAGATGATATCCCTGCGCATTTTTCCCCGAGGCCCGGGTAATTTTAGGAGCAATTCCAAAAGGTGAAACAAAGGTATCCCAACGCACATCAAAGGTAGGAGAAATGGGAGTATCATCATCAAAAAGCTCCCGCCCCACCAGTGTGCTCAACAAAACGCTTTCCAGTTCCCGAGCTTTTTCTCCTTGGCATCTCATTCTGGGAGTAACAACTTCATGCGGAAAATTGGAAAATAATAACCGTACAGTAGGACTTTCCCGTTTTCCATCAGCCTGAGCTTTCCATTTTTTTAAAATCTCATCATTTTTTGGTGCATTGGCATATTCCAGTTGTTTTTGAGCCAGTTCCCGCAGGATTTTTTTGTCTGCTTCATCGATGATAGCCATTATCCATACATCCTCCCATATTATTGGTGTTTTTCTTCATACCAGATAAAATGCAGAAATGTTGTTTTCTACATCAGGTTCTTATAAACTCTGAACTTATGATACCATACTTTTTGGGCGAGTAAATAGGAAAAAAGTTGCAAAAAATAGACTGTTTTTCTCATAAATACGCTTTGTTTTCAGGAGAAGATAACGAAAGAAAGAAAAAAGCGGGTTTTTATCATTATGTTTTATCATAACGTTAGACAATGCATAGAAAGATTATCCGACCAAAAATATAAAGGCCCCTTTGACTGAGAGAGTCAAAGGGGCCTAGCTTTGGTTATGCAAAGGATATGTACAATCAATCCATATCAAAAGCGCTCATAATCTCCAGCCGATGTTCTACGGCCAAATCATAAGAAACTATGTCTCTAAATACTGTTAAAAGACATTGAAAATCAAAAAGAAGAGAGACACCCACACAATATTTGCCACAATAGCGGCAATTAACAGGGATTTTCCAATGGAATCTTCCTTGCGGGCCAGATAAATCAGTCCCAGGATGATACCAATCATAGGTAACAAAATGGCAATTGCATACATCCAACCCTCGGGGCCATTGCCGGAATCGTAAGTCAGATTTTTGGTGTACATGGTGAGAGGGATGTGACAGTCCTCACAGGTATCCGCTCTGTCCGAATAAATCTTTTTGCACTTGGGACAGATTTTCTGATAGGAGGACACAGGACCAATGGCTGCGCCGCATTTGTAGCAGCTGGTGTTGTTGTCGCCGTTCAGTTCTCCGCATTTTGGACATTTTCTCATAATAGCACCTCCTGACAAATTTCGTTATTTTTCCCGGCTTTCACAGCCGGTATTTTTTAGGACAGCCGGCAGCGGAAATCCTCATACCCAAAGGACTTCACTACCCGGAAATTCCCCTGCATATCCCGGCGCACAATGGCCGGCAGGGGCATCCCGTTAAAGGTATTGTTTTTCACCATGGTATACAGCGCCATGTCCTCAAAGACCACATAGTCCCCTTCTTTCAAGGGTTCATCAAAGGAATAATCCCCAATGACATCCCCCGCCAGACAGGTAGGCCCGGCAAAGCGGTAGGTGTGGGCTTTTTCGTTCGGCTCTCCGCTGTCCTTCACCGGCGGACGGTAGGGCATTTCCAAAACGTCCGGCATATGGCAGGCGGCAGAAGTGTCCAGAATGGCAATATCAATGCCGTTGTGGACGATTTCCAGCACCTGAGACACCAGAAATCCCGCCCGCAGTACCACGGCTTCGCCGGGTTCCAGATAGACTTCCACTCCGTAGGTCTCTCGCAGGTGCTTCACCAAGCGAATGAGCCGTTCCCGGTCATAGTCAGGTCGGGTGATGTGGTGGCCGCCGCCTAGGTTCAGCCATTTGAGGCTATGGAGATACTGGCCAAACTTTTCCTCGAAGGCGTTGAGAGTGGTTTCCAGGTCATCGGAGTTCTGCTCGCACAAAGTGTGCAGGTGCAGTCCGTCCAGCATGGACAGGATGCTCTCGTCAAAATTGGCCTTGGTGGTGCCCAGCCGAGAACCAGGGGCGCAGGGGTCGTAGATGGCGTGACCCTCTTGGGTGGAGCATTCGGGATTGATGCGCAGGCCAATGGATTTCCCCGCAGCCTTTGCCTTGGCACCAAACTTTTTTACCTGCAAGGGCGAATTAAACACGATATCGTCGGCATAGCGGAGGATTTCGTCAAACTCCTCCGGCCGGTAGGCAGGGGAGAACACATGGGTCTCCCCGCCGAATTTCTCATGGCCCAGCCGGGCTTCATACAGGCCGCTGGCGGTAGTGCCCGCCAGGTATTGCTTCAAAAGAGGGTAAGTGTCGGACATAGAAAAGGCCTTTTGCGCCAGCAGGATTTTGCATCCCGCTTTTTCCGACACATCCTTTAAAATTTCAAGATTGTGAATCAGCAGGCTGTCGTCCACCAGATAATAGGGGGTAGAAAGCCCCGGAGAAACAAACCGCTCCATCTTAGTCCACCAGCACCGGGTTTTCGTTGATCTGCCACGGCAGCCCCCATTTGTTGAGTGCGTCCATGTACGGATCGGGATCGAATTCCTCGGTCGTATAAACGCCGGGCTTCTGCCAGCTGCCGTTCA
The DNA here is from genome assembly GCA_019418545.1 of Clostridiales bacterium. Lineage (GTDB taxonomy): Bacteria > Bacillota > Clostridia > Oscillospirales > Acutalibacteraceae > Heritagella_A. The sequence continues at coordinate 21,059 of DYBQ01000022.1, forward strand.
GCATCATCATAGCGCCAATCATCGCAGGCACACCGGTGGTGTAGCTGATAGCCTGAGAACCAACCTCTTTGAAGCATTCCTGATGGTCGCAGACATTGTAAATGTAAGCGGTTTTTTCTTTGCCGTCCTTGATACCGGTAAAGATGCAGCCGATGTTGGTCTTGCCGACGGTGCGGGGGCCAAGGGAAGCCGGGTCGGGAAGCAGCGCTTTCAGGAATTGAATGGGGACGATCTGCTGCCCCTCAAATTCGATGGGGGTGGTGGAGAGCATTCCAACATTTTCCAAGCACTTCATGTGGGTCAGATAGCTCTGACCGAAGGTCATGAAGAAGCGGATCCGCTTCACGCCGGGAATGTTTTTCGCCAGGGATTCAATTTCTTCGTGGTGCAGCAGGTACATATCCTTCTGACCGACCTGGTCGAAGTTGTATTCCCGTTTGATGCTCATTGCAGGGATTTCGACCCAGTGGCCGTTTTCCCAGTAAGAGCCGGGAGCAGAAACCTCGCGCAGGTTGATCTCCGGGTTAAAATTGGTAGCAAAGGGGTAGCCATGGTCACCGCCGTTGCAGTCGAGAATGTCGATGGTGTGGATTTCGTCAAAGAGGTGCTTCTGGGCATATGCACAGAACACCTGGGTGACGCCGGGGTCAAAACCGGTGCCGAGGAGGGCGGTCAGGCCGGCTTTCTCAAATTTTTCCTTGTAAGCCCACTGGTAGCTGTAGTCGAAGTAAGCGGAAAATCCTTCTTCTTTGCAGCGTTTTTCGTAAGCGGCCTTCCATTCGGGATCATCGAGGTTTTCGGGTTCATAGTTGGCGGTATCGAGGTAGTTCACGCCGCAGGCAAGGCAGGCGTCCATAATGGTCAGGTCCTGATACGGAAGGGCAATGTTCATAACGAGGTCGGGTTTTTCCTCCTTGATGAGGGTGCAGAGCTCGTCAAAGTTGTCGGCGTCTACCTGGCGGGTAGTGATTTTAGTGGAAGTTGTGCCTTCCAGCTTCTCTTTCAGCGCGTCGCACTTGGACTTGGTGCGGCTGGCAATGCAAATCTCCTCAAAAACTTCGCTGTTCTGGCAGCACTTGTGGATGGCAACGGAAGCCACGCCGCCACAGCCAATAATCAATGCTTTTCCCATAGTAATCATCCTCCTGTTTACTGGTGGTTTTAATATCATTATTTGAAAATAGAAAACATGTATACACCCCAGGCTGTTTGGGTTGTGTCCATCTTGAAAGTCCAGTCTGTGTCAGCCCTCGCGTTGCCTTTGGAAACCGTGTGGCGCTCCGCGTGAATTCCTTCAGTCTTCCAGCGCCAGCAGCATTTCCCGCAGAATCTTGCACGCCGCCATGGCGGAAATTCCGCTGGAATCATAGTGGGGGCTCAATTCGTTGATATCGCAGGCCACCACATTGGCCTTCTGGCACACCAGCGTGGCCGCTTTCCGCAGCTGGTCAAAGGTCACGCCGCCGGGTTCCGGAGTACCGGTTCCCGGGAACACCGACGGGTCCATCACGTCCAAATCCACGGTAAAATACACCGGTACATTTCCCAGCTTGTCCAGCGTTTCTTCCAGACCTTCAAAGTCAAACTTCCGGGTGGTCACATGGTCTTTTCCAAAGACAAATTCCTCCCGGTCGCCGGAACGGATGCCAAATTGGAAAATCTTCCCGTCTCCGATAATCTCCCAGCACCGGCGGATGACGCAGGCGTGGGACAGCTTCACGTCCAAATAGTCTTCCCGGAGGTCGGCGTGGGCGTCAAAGTGAATGATGTGGATATCCGGATATTTTTCCGCCGCGGCCCGGAAGGCGCCCAGCGTTACCAGATGTTCGCCGCCCAGCATAAAGGGACGCTTGCCGTCTGCCAAAATGGTTCTGGCCCGCTCCTCAATGGCTTCCAACGCCAGCTGGCTGCTGCCGATGCACAGCTCAATATCGCCGCTGTCAAAAAAGGCATAGTCGGTCATGTCCTTATCCTGATACGGACTGTAGGTCTCCATGCCAAAGGACTCGTGACGGATGGCGCTGCTGCCGAAGCGGGTACCGGGGCGGTAGGAAGTGGTGGAATCAAAGGGCGCGCCGAACAGGACGGTAGTCGCGTCCTCGTACTCAGCGTCACAGCCCAGAATGGTCTCAATATTTTTATTCAACATCAGATAACAGCTCCTCTACATAGCGGGGAAGATAGAACGCGCCCTTGTGCAGGGTGGTGGTGTAATAGCGGCAGCCAATGCCCCGCATATTCCACCGGGTTTCGTCCAAGTCCCGCAGGGGGTGATATTTTTTAGAAGCAAAGCCGAACAGCCAGTGCCCGGAGGGATAGGTGGGGATATGGGCCTGATAGACCTTGTGGATGGGGAAGGAAGCGGCAATATTCTTGTGAGCCCGCTGGCAGGCGTGAGCGTCGTCATCATAGAAGGGGCTCTCGTGCTGGTTCACCATGATACCGTCCTCTTTCAGGGCCTTGAAGCAGTTGCCGTAAAACTCCCGGGTAAACAATCCTTCACCGGGGCCAAAGGGGTCGGTGGAATCCACAATAATCAAATCGTATTCATTTTCGCAGAAACGGATGAACTTGAGGCCGTCCTCATAGTGGATGTTCAGCCGGGGGTCGTCCAGACAGCAGGCGGTTTTGGGCAGGTATTTTTTGCAGACCTCCACCACCAGCGGGTCGATCTCCACCATGTCGATGGTCTCGATTTCGGGATACCGAACCAGTTCCCGTACCACGCCGCCGTCACCTGCGCCGATGACCAGTACCTTTTTTACATTGGGATGCACGGCCATGGGAATATGGGTAATCATCTCGTGGTAGATGAACTCATCCTTTTCCGTGAGCATCATATAGCCGTCCAGCGTCAGGAAACGGCCGAATTCCGGGGACTCAAACACGTCGATGCGCTGAAATTCACTTTTGCCGCTATAGAGCTGACGGTCTACCCGAATGGAGAGCTTCACATTGGGGGTCTGGGCTTCCGAGAACCAGAAATTCACAAGTATCAATCCTTTCTATCAAAAAATCCATCTTATCTCTTTCTTGCCCGAATCACAAACGTAACCGGGAGTATTCGGGCTTTTTGAGCAAACTCATCGTCGCCCGCAGTCATCTCCGGGTCAGATTCTTCCTCCAACCGTTCCAAAAAGAGCCCGGCGGCGGATAGAGCATTGATATAGGTGGACAGTTTACGGTCCGACAGGGTAATCGTCCCTTTTTCAAGAGGAACCGAGTACCAGCTTTCATCAAAATAGGACTTTTGAAAAACCAGCTGGCCGTTGTTCATGGCCACACACTTATGCAAAGGGTGAGACCAGCTAAAAACGAACACGCCGCCAGGTTTCAGATAAGAGGCCACACGGCGGAACGCCCTTTCCAGATCTACTGCCCATCCGATAGCATAAACCGAATACACCAGATCAAAATATTCCACTGGTATCTCGCATTCTTCCTCCATGGGAGAGCAGATCAGCTTTGCCGACATCCCATTAGCTGTTAGGCGCTTCTCTGCCTTTTCTAACTGTGATCGGGAAATATCCAGACCCCAGAGTTCGCCAGCATGGCGTTTTCCCATGTATTGCAGGGATTGTCCATCCCCACAGCCAATCTCCAGTACTTTTTTACCGGACACTTCTCCCAACAGCTGCAATTTTTCTTCCGAAACAAACGCCCCATACAACGGAAGCGCAATTGTCCCCAGAAAATCGCTGCCGGCCTCGTTCCAATAGCTGCTGTTGGTTTGGTAAACGGCCTCTTTTTCGATCTTGTCGAAGGCACGGCTTCCAAATTCACCTGTACCAATAATCGCTTTTGATGTCATAGGGCAGATTCTCCTTTGAATCTTTTTCCTTCCGCCCCAGCAGTCATACCATTGGGCGAATACCATTGAATCATTCGCTGTCCGGGGCTTTACGACCGGTCATGGAACGGCTTTTACACCCCGTTCATGCCGCGGATGACGTTCAGCCGCTCAATGCCCGGGTCTTCGGGGCCGGTCATGGAACAGCCCTTTTCTTTGGCGTATTCGATGTAATCCAGTATTTCCTCGGTAATTTCCTCGCCGGGGGAGAGAATCGGGATTCCGGGCGGGTAGCACATGACAAACTCACTGCAAATGCGCCCGCAGGTGCGGCGCAGGGGCAGCGATTCCTTATCCGCATAAAAAGCCGCCTGGGGCGATACCGCCACAATGGGCTCAATGTATTCCTGTACCATCAAATCATTTTTCGGGCCGCTGTAGCGTCTGCGGATTTCCGCCATGGCGCTCACCAGCCGCTCCACTTCCCGCTGACGGTCACCGATGGAGAGATAGGCCAGAATATTGCCCAAGTCGCCGAATTCAATCTGAATATCGTATTCGTCTCGAAGCAGGTCGTAAACCTCAATACCCGCCAGACCGATGTCCAGCGTGTTCACCGACAGCTTGGTCACATCAAAATCATAAATACTGTCCCCGTTAATCAGCTCGCGAGAATAGGCGTAATAGCCGCCGATGCGGTTGATCTCCGAACGGGCGTATTCCGCCAGCTTGACCACCCCGGCAAAGGCTTCCTTGCCCCGCAGCGCCAGATTCCGGCGGGAAATGTCCAGACTGGACAGCAACAAATAGGAGCCGCTGGTGGTCTGGGTCAGGTTGATGATCTGCCGCACATGGCCCTCCTGCATGGCCGGGCCCGTGAGGAGCAGGGAACTCTGGGTCAGGCTGCCGCCGGATTTGTGCATGGAGACAGCCGCCATATCCGCGCCCGCTGCCATAGCGGAAACGGGCAGGCCCTCGCCGAAATAGAAGTGGGTGCCGTGGGCCTCATCCGCCAGACACAGCATTCCGTATTCGTGAGCCAGCTTGACGATAGAGCGCAGATCGGAGCAGATGCCGTAATAAGTGGGGTTGTTCACCAGCACCGCTTTGGCGTCCGGATTCTTGCGGATGGCCATTTCCACGTCCTTCACGCTCATACCCAGCGGGATGCCCAGCCGGTCATCACAGGCCGGATTTACATACACCGGCACTGCACCGCACAGCACCATGGCACCCATGACGCTGCGATGGACATTTCGGGGCAGGATGATTTTTTCGCCCCGTTTGGCAACGGACAGAATCATGCTCTGGACAGCGGAGGTGGTTCCCCCCACCATTAAAAAGGCGTGAGCTGCCCCGAAGGCCTCGGCTGCCAGCTCCTCCGCTTCCCGGATGACGGAAACCGGATGGCACAGGTTGTCCAGAGGCTTCATGGAGTTCACGTCCATACGCATACAGGTTTCGCCCAGCAGAGCCGTCAGTTCCGGATTCCCCCGGCCCCGCTTATGGCCGGGCACGTCAAAGGGGACGACCCTCATTTTTTGAAATTTTTCCAGCGCCTCATAAATAGGCGCCCGTTCCTGAGAAAGCGGCATGGTTCATTCCCCCTCAATAAATATTCCGCCCGCTGAAGATTTCAATCATTTCCTGCCGCAGACTGTCCATAATGGCTAGCCTAGTCTGGGGCGGCAGTTCGTATACATCGGTATTAAACAGGTAGTTTTGCAAATTGACTTCCTTCACCATCATCTTGGTATGGAACAGGTTGGCTTCATACACATTGATATCTACAGTATCATATCGCCGGAGGATTTCTTTATCAATATAATCCTGAATGGAGGTAATCTTGTGGTCCAAAAACAGCTTCTGTCCGTCCACGTCCCGGGTAAAACCCCGTACACGATAGTCCATGGTGATAATGTCGGAATCAAAGGAGTTAATCAGGTAATCCAGCGTGGACAGAGGCGTAATTTCTCCGCAGGTGGCCACATCAATATCCACACGAAAAGTGGCAAGGCAGGTGTCGGGATGATATTCAGGATAGGTGTGCACGGTCACATGGCTTTTGTCCAGATGGGCCAGCTGAGTTTCTCCCTGTACAGGAATCATCGAGCCTTCTGCGATAAGGATGGTGACAGAAGCGCCCTGAGGCTCATAGTCCTGACGGGAGACATTCAGCACCGTTGCACCAATCATATCAGTAAGGCGAGTTAGAATATTGGTAAGGCGCTCCGAGTTATACTGCTCGTCAATATAGGCGATATAGTCCTTTTGCTCCCTCGGCGTTTTGGCATAACATACGTCATAGATATTAAAGCTCAATGCCTTTGTCAGGTTATTAAACCCATATAATCTCATTTTCTGTTCCATTGTGAAACCTCCAGCCCTGGGGCATTCCCCAATTTCCAAACATTCCCCAAAATGATAGGCATCTCTATATTTTTAAAATAAATAAAAAACGCAGGTGATATCGTCCATCACCTGCGTTGAATCATTTCTGATAAAACCGAAAACGTGTATATCCTTTCCAAACAGCATACCGTTCCCTGATGATACAGATTTCAGAGTCTATATAGCAAATATCTTACTTTTACCACTCTTATTGATTGTTTCACAAGTTGATGTGCAGCGCACTGGTTATAAAGTGACCAACTTATAAAATTATGAGTATACACTCCATCAATAAGGCAACCAGCGTTGCCAATCGGCAGTTGACCCGGCTGTCCGTATGGCCTTGACCCAGTAACGGGTGGTCAAAAATATTTGCATGAAACTCTGTAAAAAGCATCATTCCATTGCTATTTTATACTACACTTTTTGCATATAAAAGTCAAGATAAAAACCTGCCAAAAGCCTCGCTGAAAGTTCAGAAAAACTTTTGAAAGATTTTATGCCGTTTGAAAATGTCTGGCAGCAAACTCTCCGAACACCTGACCAATCAAGCAGTGCCCTTCATGATTAGGATGAATCCCATCTATACACAGAAGATTACGGAAATTTTTAGAGGCCAAAAATGGTGTGCGCACATCTACTAAAGGAACATGGTTTTCCAAAGCAGTTCGGCAAAGAGCATTGGAATACATTTCCTGATGATGATAAATGGTTTGGATATCTCCCCCAAGCCAGTCCAAAATGGCTTTTTTGTCAAGGCCTGGGCGGCAGAACCAATCAAAATAACGCTGGGCGTCAATGGGAGGCAGGCTCATAATGATAGGGAGAATTTTATTTTCTTTTAATAAATGAATCATTTCCCGACAACTGTTTATAAATAAAGGCAAAGGGGTGTTTGGGGAATGTTCCCCATGGGGATTTGACGAAATATCCATCCAGTGATAATCGCAATCGTTACCACCGTATTCCAGTATGACAGCGTCGCAGGAGAGCCCTCTGTCGAGAGCCCGAGAAAGCTGTTCCAAGCCTTTGGTGATTGTACAGCCAAACTTGGCTCGGTTTACAATGGCTACCGAGTATTCTTTTTCTAAATATTGCCATCCGCTATCTTTGGGAACGATATATTTTTCTGTATGGTCCAATTCAATTCCTTTTAAAATGGAGTCTCCATATATTTGTATTTTTTTGTGAAGAAATTCCATGCCGAAATCTCCTTTTAAATAGTTTATAATCTAGTTTTTAATACTACATATTATGATAACTGCATTTACTAAAAATAGTTTTAATAAATTGTGAATTTTTATATTTGGACACATGCTTCTTGTATAATTTGAAAGATGGGATTATTTTTGAAAATATATATCCAATGAATTTATATGAGTTTTTATTCGAAAATATAAAATTGAAGTTTTCAATTAAAAACTGATGATTACTGGAATAGAGAAATTTAAAATGAGTATTTTAAAATGAGAAAAATACACAAAAAGTGAATATTTATTCTTATATTTCCTTTAAAAGAAAAATGTGCCAAAACTTTAACAATTTCACAATTTGGACATTGATTTCTTTTTCGGTATCGGGTACAATGGTATCAGCCGTAAATTCGATTTTTTGCGGCACTGTATGTATGTTTAGAGGAGTCCGGCACTCTCCGGGTTCTTCCAATATACCGCATAATTTTAAATGTTTTGGCCATTGGGCCGGAAGGAGAAAAATTATGACAAACAATGCTTCTGTTTTGAAGTGGATTGACGAGATGAAGGCACTCGTTACTCCTGACCAGATGGTCTGGATTGACGGTTCCGAAGAGCAGCTGGAGGCACTGCGTGCCGAAGCTTGCAGCACCGGCGAGATGATTAAGCTGAACGAGGAAAAGCTGCCCGGCTGCTACCTGCACCGTACCGCTGTGAACGACGTTGCCCGTGTGGAAGGCAGAACCTTTATCTGCGCCAAGACCGAAGAAGATGCCGGCCCCACCAACAACTGGATGGACCCCGAGAAGGCATACAAAATGCTGTATGACATTGCCCGCGGCAGCTACAAGGGCCGTACCATGTACGTGATTCCCTACTCCATGGGCCCCATCGGTTCCCCTCTCGCCAAGATTGGCGTTGAGCTGACCGACTCCATCTATGTTGTGCTGAACATGGCTATCATGACCCGCGTTGGCGAAAAAGTCTGGGAAGCTCTGGGCGACAGCACCGACTGGGTGAAGGGCCTGCACTGCAAGTGTGATATCGACGAAGAGAAGAGATATATCTGCCACTTCCCGGAGGATAACACCATTATTTCCGTGAACTCCGGTTACGGCGGAAACGTGTTGCTGGGCAAAAAGTGCTTCGCTCTGCGTATTGCTTCTTACCAGGGCAAGAACGAAGGCTGGATGGCTGAGCACATGCTGATTCTGGGTATTGAGAATCCCCAGGGCGAAATCAAGTATGTTGCTGCTGCATTCCCGTCTGCTTGCGGCAAGACCAACCTGGCTATGCTGATTCCCCCCGAGGGATATCGCAAGAAGGGCTACAAGGTTTGGACTGTCGGCGACGACATCGCTTGGATGCGTCAGGGCGAGGATGGCCGTCTGTATGCCATCAACCCCGAGAACGGCTTCTTTGGCGTTGCTCCTGGCACCAACGAGAAGTCCAACCCCAACGCTCTGGCTACTACCCGTCAGGGAACCATCTTCACCAACGTTGCCCACAACCTGGACGACAACACCGTGTGGTGGGAGAGCCTGGACAAGAATCCGCCTGAGAACGCTGTTGACTGGAAGGGCAACCCCTGGAACGGCAAGACCAGCGATGTGAAGGGCGCTCATCCCAACAGCCGCTTCACCGCTCCTGCCAAGAACTGCCCCTGCATCAGCCCCGAGTTCGACAAGGGCGCTGGCGTTCCGATTTCCGCTATCATCTTCGGCGGCCGTCGTGCCAAGACCACTCCCCTGGTGTATCAGTCCCGCGACTGGAACCATGGCGTGTTCGTAGGCTCCATCATGGCTTCCGAGACCACTGCTGCCGCTACCGGCGCTGTTGGCGTGCTGCGTCATGACCCCATGGCTATGAAGCCTTTCTGCGGCTACCACATGGGCGACTACTTCAAGCACTGGATTGAGATGGGCGAGAAGCTGGGCGACAAGGC